>NZ_BTPE01000005.1:0-375836 GCF_036245645.1 Algoriphagus taiwanensis
GGTAACTTTTTGCTCAAACTTGGCCAGTAGTTCAGCAAATCCCGCTATCTTGGAGCAAGCGGTCTGGAGGAGGTTCTCTTTTTTTTCATGATTGAAAACGGTTAAGAATGAATCAAAAAGATACCTCTTTTGGGCTGCTAATCGGAGAAACTACCGCAGGTTTAGTGCAACATCACCTATACGCAGGCAGGGGTTTTGTACTTCGTAGGAGAGGTAAGTAGTAAATTTGAAGTACAGTTCTTCGAAGGAATCTCAGTAGTAAAAACCTAGCTGCGTATAGATGAGAACCGTTGATCTCACCGTATAGAATTAGAAACTTTTTAGGAGACTTTTCCACTTTAGAAAATAATATACTTTCTCGAATAAGGCTATTAAAGCAAATAATTTGAAGAAAAATTATCAAATTAAATAACGAAACAAAATAAATTATGAAAAAATTATTTCTTTCGGCGATAATCTCTTTGATGACAATTTCCGCTTTTGCTCAAAGTTCCTTTGATGTTCCAATCCAAAATATTTCTGCAGACAGCAATATTGTTTATAGATTATTTTCAACAAAGAATATGTACACATTTATCAAATTAAACACGAAAAATGGACAAATGTGGCAAGTTCATTGGGATACAAAAGGCAATCAAATTACAACTCCTATTTCACTATCTTCAAGAGTAACAAATGAACAAGAAATCATTGGAAGATTCTTTCTTTATCCAACAACAAACATATACAACTTCCTTTTACTCGATCAAATTGATGGACGAGTTTGGCAAGTTCAATGGTCAACAGAACCAGAAGAAAGAATTGTAGTACCAATATATTAAAGGTATTGACGTAATATTTTTTTAATTATTTAACAATAGATTCTCGACTTAAGACTAACGCTTTTCTAAGTGGAGTTTCCTTAGGCGAAGAAAATCCAAGACAAAAGGTAATTATAAATAGATTGAAATCATGGAAGATCAAAAGAACGAATTAATGACGTCACAAAAGGCCAATAGTCTTTCAAAGAATTTAAACAGTGCTGCGGACGCGGTTCTTATCCTGGCAATTTTAGCAATCGGTATTTACCTATATCAAAACGCTCTAATCAAAGTCCAAGAAGGTGGAATTGGAAGTTTTGAAAGATTTGAGATTGACTGGAAAGTGATTTTCACTGGAATCATGACACTTCTTGGTTCAATCGGATTGAGTTACATCTTAAAAGGTATTTCTGGAATAATTAAGCTTTTGAACGATATCAAAGAAAAGTAATGTCACTCCCCACTGACTGCTACCAGAAAATCAATTAATATTTAAAGAAAAATGAGCAAAAGGTTACCAAGTGAATTTGCAATTAATATGATGCTTGATAAAGTTGCGATCTTACAACAAGGGGACTTAGAAAGTATTAATTCCCTTAATTATTTCAACAGTGACTCTCCATGCCACATTTACTTTATCTGCAAACGGCCAAGAGTATCTATTGATAAATCCCGAATTAAAGTCACAGAGGAATATTTTGAACTATTTTTCAAGATTCAAAGGGAGGAATCATTTGAAGAATTCTCCATTAAACTAGAAAATACTTATAAAACAACTGATATTTCAATCGAATCGAAATATCCAAATACCAGATTTCAACTTCTTGTTAATGGCGAACTTATATTGGCTGCGAGTGTTGCAGTTTTCTTGCAACATTTTTATCAATATCTTGAAAAAGGTGATTTTCTTGATTTAGAGGTTTTATATATTGGACAATCATATGGAGTAGAAGGTGCAAGAACGGCACCAGATAGATTAAAAAGTCATTCTACACTTCAAAACATATATTCAGAATCTATTCAAAACAACCCAGATTGTGAAATCTGGCTTATTCTTGCATCGTTTTCCCAAATTAACTTAATGATGTTTGATGGAAGAACTGAATTTACTGAAGAAGAGAGAGATAATGATAAAGAAAGATTCCAAAAAGTATATGATAAATTGAATTGGGAAGGAATAAATGAACAACAAAAGATAAATTTTACTGAAGCTGCCCTAATAAAATACTTTGAACCGCCTTATAACAAGATTTACAAAGAAACTTTTCCAAATCCGGCACATGCAACTTATTCTGAATGTTATGATTTGGATGTTAATGCTGTTTGTATAGAACTTCAGACATTTGAGCAAGCAAACTTTTGTTTATTCTCCCAAAAAATAAAATCAGCTCCTTGGTACATGGAGAATTTTCCTTTACACTCTCCAGAAGAAAGAAAAAGTATGTTTGACTGGGTGTAGTTTGTAACTACAACCTTTTATTTTTCTAACAACTATAATCATACCCCCCACTGGGAGTAGAATCGTGGCCTAAGCGGAGTTTGCAACCCCCCTCTGCTAGTACAAAAGCCAATTTGGACTAAGCAGAGTCCCTACAGCAGTTCGGGAAAAACTCTGCTTTCCTATTTAACAGTATTCGTAATTCTCTTAAGTTCAGAAAGCCTGGTATGGAATAGCCTAAAAGATTTCACTTCTTCAGCAACTTTTCCAAACGCTCCATCATCTCATCCTTTTCCTTCAGCATGCGCTCATATAGGGCGATTTTTTCCTCGTGGAGCTTAATAATTTGATCTACAGGATTGATGGAGGAATTATAAAAGATAGATGCAGGTTGATTGCAATGCTCAAAGGTATTTGATATGATATTAATCGCCTGCTCTTCATCAAAATTCTGAAAAGCCTCCACCGGAATTCTCAGAATCTCACCTACCTGCCGAAGCAGCCCCTCCTCCACTTCTTCCTTTTGCTCCAGCAAGCTTACTTTCTTCTGTGACCAATCGGGGCCGAGTTCGTAGGCCAAGCTCTCTTGCTTGATCCCCATCATCTCCCGAAATCGCTTGATATTTCTGCCGTGGTGGATTTTTTCGTTCATAGTCTGAAGTATTAGGAAGGGAAATTAACAAAATCTCTCAAAAGTCTTTGGACTAATTTATTCTATAAGGATGAGACCAGCAAGCAATCCGCGGGTTTGGATGATAAATCGAGACAAGAGGTGTCGGTATGGGTGATTTTGATTGCGAATTAGGGTGTCCATTAGCAAAGAGAATGACGCGGTAATCACAAGATGCAACATATATCGGTCATGCCTGCTTGCGGCAGACAGGCCTATGGCATTTGTAAGGGATCCTCAATGCTGTATTTCCAGTCATTTATGGTTCGACTTGGTTCGACTCCGCTCACCAACCACCGCTCACCAACCATGGCTGGTTAACTTATCGGTCATGCCTACGGCATTATTATCACGCAATTCCTCACCAGTCCCAGAGGGACGACCCATATCCATGCCAGAGGTTTCAACCTCTGGAATTTGGAATGACAATATCTCCAGGCAAAGTCCCATGGGGACGGACGATATTCACCTCCTAATCAGAATCCACCTGTTTTCATCTTTACAAAATCCCCCTAACCCACCTTGGAAAAGGGGGAGCAGCTCAGTTTTGAACTCCAATGTTTTACTAGAGAAATTGACGTTCATCTTCGAAGAGATTCATTCAAGTGAAGGGATAATTTATTCCCTCCAACTTCTATTTCATTCGATTGAGGAATGGGATAGAAATCCGGATTCATCCAATTTTCCTGAAACAAACTGAACGGAAACCATGAATTTCTTACACATTTCAAATATCCATAACTCAGTCCTCTCCCTGGGAGGCAACGTAAATGCCGTATATGGGATGGATTCTGGGATTTTTTCTGAGCTTTTGCTTCGGGCTTTGGAACTGAACAGAAAACTTGTTGCGGCGATCAGCAGGGAATGGGAATCGGAGGAACATTGTCTCGACTATGTCATTCGCCTAATAGAAGAATGCAAAAAACTTGAAGTCACCGTTTCCGAAAACCTAAAATCTCAATAGCTATGAATAGGTTAACCTGTATTCCCGGAAAAGAACTTTTTGAACTGCACGATCCCGCAACCATCCAAAAGTACCTTTGGGAAATGCACAAGGCTTGGATGCGCTACCTAAGCGAGGATATCGATGGAGAGGATCCTTCGCCCAGGCTTTTTTTCTTTGAATTGCTTTGGAACCTACTTGCTGAGTCTATACCCAGTCAAAGCCATTCCAAAAACCAAGACTCTAATTCCTAAGTTTATTTAGCCTTTCTTTAGCCTATTGATAGGTTTTCAATAGGTTAATATCAAATAAAACCTATATCACACCTTTCATAACCTTATGTGATACAATAAGTTATAGGCCTTACTATTTGGATTTTTAGCTGAATATTTTTTAATTAACCATCTAGTTACCAAACCCTTCAATTTTTAACCTATGGCTATTCTACCCAACTCCAATGTTTTCTTTCCCAAAGGAAAAGTGGGAAATCTTGTATTCTACACGCTCAATGGTAAGACAGTAGTTCGAAGTCGGCCTACCCACCCCCACAAAAACAAGTATAATCCCAGTCCACTCCAGCAAATCCAAAGGGAAAAGCTAAAAAACATCAATGCATTCCTAAAGCCCATCAAGCAAGCCTTGGACTTCGGGTATCAGGAATTTCTTACCCAAAGCAAAAAAGGAATCCACTTCGCTTATTCCGAAATAAACACCAAGGGATACAATCACACCCGCGAACCAAAAATAGACCCCGCCTATCTGCGAATCAGCAAGGGCAATCTCCTCGGTCCTGAAAATGCAGAGCTTGTAAAAAACGGAAATGCTTTGGAGTTTTCCTGGATAGATAACTCCACTGAAGGAAAGGCACAGCCTACCGATGAAACATTCATTTTGCTTTATTGCCCGGAGGAAAAAAAGTGCATCTGGCCCTCGGTAAAGTTCCGTCGTGAAACCGGTAATGCCCTGATCGAATTAGACCCCAACAATTTCTCTTTTTCTTGGCATGTCTATCTTGCCTTCAGTCAGCTGAACATTAAGAAAAAGGAATATATCCTCTCGGATTCTGTGTATTTGGGATTGATTTGATGGGGTACTTTTGGCACTTACCCCCCGCACTTGGGGACTTTATTCACGGAGTATTTGCATTCAAAGGTGTTCATGAATGCTTCCCATTTCACCCGTTGGAACGGTCATCGTTTTGACCTATATTCACTATTCATGACAAACACAGCATCAACCTAAAAATGGTGGTTCAGTGGTCAATTGAAGCTTTGTGTCCCGCACTTACGGGAATTTTGCTTGCTTGATCCCGAAGCTTTGTGACTTCAGAATCGCCTCCTTCGGGTACCGGCAAAACGTTGGCAGTAAATTAAAAATGAAATTGATGAAGATAACAATAATTGGTGGAGGAATTGCGGGTTTAACCACTGCATTGGCTCTCAAGAAACTAGGATTTGAGTGCGAACTTTTTGAACGAGCAAAACAACTAAATGAAGTTGGGGCAGGTATTTGGATACAACCAAATGCGATTAAGGTTTTAGATTGGTTAGGTGTAGGTAACCTTGTTAGAGAGAGTGGCACCTTGCTAAATCAGGTAGACATAACAAACGCTCAATTAATTCCATTTAAAAAAACGAAACAAGAAGTAATTCAAGACGAAAGAGGTAACAAAATTGTAGCTATCCATAGAGCAACATTGCAGAAAATACTTTTTGAAGCCATACCTGAGGAAAACATACATTTAGGATACGAATTCAAATCATTGGAGCAAAAAGAACATCAGGTAAAAATTTCTTTTGGCGAAAGAGAGGTTCTGTCTGATTTGGTAATAGGCGCTGATGGAATTAACTCAAAGGTTAGGGAAAGTATATTCTCAAATACTTCAAAAAGATTCTCAGGTCAAACCTGTTGGAGAGGCATTTCCGAAATTAGGCTACCCGATGAATTTCAAAATGCAGGAATTGAAAGTTGGGGGAAAAAAGTGCGTTTTGGATTTTCTCAAGTCACAGAAAATCAAGTCTATTGGTTTGCTGTTATTAAAGCTTCGCAAAACGGCACCGACAATGTCAATACACTAAAGACAGACTTAAAAAACCGATTCAGTGACTTTAACCCTTGGGTGCTAAATATCATAGAAAACACCAAGGCTGAAAAAATTATTAGAAGCGATATTTCAGACCTGAAAAGGTTGGATAAGTGGCACAAAGATAAAGTGGTATTGGTAGGAGATGCTGCGCACGCTACAACGCCTAGTATGGGACAGGGTGCGGGTCAAGGAATAGAAGATGCCTACTACTTGGCTAATATTTTAGCGAAACGCAACCCATTAGAGCAAGCCTTAAATTTATTTGAATCAAACCGACGGGAAAAAGTAGATTATGTGGTTAATAATTCGTGGAGATTTGGACAGATGGCACATAGTGATTTTGGGCAGATCGTAATGAAAACTATTATGAAATTGACACCTGATAAGGTAATGAAGCAACAAATGAATAAACTATATTCTATTCAGGAGAAGTTTTAAAAAAGGTACAGCCAACAAGACCTACCCAAGAATGGCGGTTCAGTGGTTAATTGAAGCATTTTGTTCCGCATCTACAGGATTTCTGCTTGATTGATCCCGAAGCTTCGGAACTTCGAAAACGCCACCTTCGGGTAGCTGCAAGCATGATAACAAAAGTAAAACAACAAAAAAGTATGAAATATGATAAGCTACACTAAGACAAAACCATACGCAGACTTGCTCTTATTTCTTGGAATACTTTTGTTTTTGTTTGGTCTACTCATTGGCCTATTTATTCCATTAATGACAAATCCTAGAATGGGACTTTCTGCACATCTTGAGGGGACAATGAATGGAATGTTCCTGGATATTCTTGGACTTATATGGCATAAACTTTTATTAAAAGAGAAGTGGTTAACTACCGCCTTCTGGTTAAGTATGTATGGTTCATTCGCAAACTTTTCGGCGGTGACCCTTTCAGCTATAACCGGCGCTGGAAAAATGATGCCAATTGCTGGGGGAAAAGAAGGAAATCCGGTTGTTGAAGTTTTAATTTCATCGCTACTTATTTCACTTTCTCTTGCCATGCTTGTTGTTTGTATCATTGTTTTAGCTGGGCTTTATAAGAACATGAAGCAAATCCCATCTGCCAGTAGAATAGCCGATTAGGACTAAACAGGGTTTTTAACTTCGCGTTTCATTTTAGGGAATTTGTAATTCCTCTGCTCTCCGGGGTAAAAAAACCAATGAAGAGCCCCTCCTGCCAGGGGGGAGTTGGTTCCCGTTCCTATCCAAAACCCGTTTTCTTTTGCGGTTATGAGCCTTCGTGCCCTCATTTTCCCCATTGTGCCCTTTGCGGTGATAAATAGACAAATGGGTAACCTTTCCAAATCTGAATTCCTTTGTGATTTAGCGCCTTTGTGGCCTAACAAAACTCTTTGTGCCCTTTGTGGTGAAAAATAGACAAATGGGGTACCTATCCAAATCTGAATTCCTTTGCGCCTTGGCGTCTTTGGGGCCTAACAATACTCTTTGTGCCCTCTGTGGTGAAATTCCTCCCCTTCGTTAAGTAGGATAGCCATTTAAGACTACGCTCAGTCCCTACAGCTGCGCGGAAGCCCACCGTGTTTTGATCTGATTCACGTCTCCTTACTCGCAGCACAGCTCCAGGACCGCTATTTAGCTCTCTTTTGAAAGCAGAACATTTGAAGGTTTCCTGCCTGCATAAAGAAAAATGAAAAAACCAGCCGAATAGAAAAAATTCATTTTTCCCCGGATAAACGGTTACGTTTCGACTGCCCTCTGCGACATAATGTGCCAATAATCATTTTCAACTTAATCGACAGATTACCATGAAAAACTTCAAACTCATCAAACAGAATATCCCAACTCAGCCATTTCTGGATCAAATCGCATCCATAGCAAATGCATGGGCCGGATCTACTGGTCGACAAGATAAAATTATGGTTCAACGTGAGGCACTAGCGATTCCTTTGAGAGGTCTGAGGAAATCGGCTATTGGGGATAGAAAGCGTCGGGACGTACACGAAAGCCGATGGACAACAGGCAGCAAACAATATCCTTTGTTTGTTCAATTCTTAAAGGACTTTGCCAAGGAAAGAAATGAAATTCTGGGAAGGGCAAAAATTGTTTGTTTGCCTGCTGGCAAACAGGTTTACCCACATATCGATCGAGGGGAATACTATCGCGTCAGAAATCGCTATCATTTAGTCCTAAGATCAAGCCTTGGGTCATGGATGAAAACAGGGGATGAAGAGGTACGAATGCAGGAAGGTGAACTATGGTGGTTTGACAACAATGAGGTTCACGAAGCCCGCAATGATGGAGATCAGGATCGCATTCACGTGATTTTTGACATGTTGCCTGCCGAACTTGAGGCGGAAGTTTTTAGAGTCCACTCGGCCGCTTTGTAGGCGGTTCCAGCCGTTTGTTCTATTCCTTACAGCATTACTCCCCCTGTTGGGAGTAGTGCCCTTACTTAAGCGGAGTCCTCGGTAGCATCGGGAGCAACCCCGCTTTTCTATTTTAGGGAATGTGTAATTCTCTTTACCAACTCTGTGGTAATAAAACCCATGCTAAGCCAATCCCCCATACCCCTCCCAAATCTAGTTCGGGACAGGCTTGCCAAGGGGGTTTGGATTCCATATCCCATCCCAATCTGAATTCCTTTGTGCATGGGCGCCTTTGTGGCCTAAAAATTACACTTTGTGCCCTTTGCGGTGAATAATTGACAAAAGGGTTACCCATCCCAATCTGAATTCTTTTGTGCCTTAGCGCCTTTTTGGCCTAAAAATTACTCTTTGTGCCCTTTGTGGTGAAAAATAGACAAATGGGTTCTATCCAAATCTGATTTCCTTTAAGTCTTTGTGCCTTCGCTGCCTCATCTTAAGGAACAAAAGCCCGAACCAAGGAAAAGATAAACAATGCAGTCCAGCCAAGTGCACGCCAGCGATTGACTCGGAGGAGCTTTTCGACCGTTTCCTTGGGATTTGCTCCTCGATCAAGTTCACCGTGAACGGGAACAGCGATGAAAAAGGTATTGATCCAAATCCCTACCAAAATCAATCCATCCACCAGGAAAAGGAGTGGCTCAAAAAGGATTTGCAGAGCAATTACCCCCGTTTGAATAAACAACATAGGCCCGACGAAATACAGGATTTTGCGGGTATATAGCCCATGCCAGTGATACAGCTTTTCTTTGTCTATATATCTGAAAGAGGGATAAATAATGACCTGCACCAACCAAATCAAAACAAAAAATCCCGAGTCTACCGAAAGTCGAATCCATTCCATTTTCCTCTATTTTTTTGTGGAGATTCAATGCCCGAAATCGAAAGCATGATCTCCATTAAAAAGCTCTTGTTTTTGCGTTAGCTGAGTTGCCAGCGGGTTTCGGTGTGGACTCTTTTCAGAATCAGAAAAAAGGGAACCCACCAAATCAGATCATTGGTGTACAGGGTATAGCTGAATTCAAAGGGAATTTCTTTTAGGACCAAATAATTGAACAAGAAACCGATCGGCCCAAAGATTTTACCCAAGAATCCGACAGCCACGATGGGCCAATGTTTGAGCGGATTGTAGCTTGCCCACCAATAGCCCAAGCCATATACGCCAACGATCATTCCGGTACCTTGCCAGATGCTGGGATGCTGAAGGGGAGCCATGCCCGTCCACTCGAAAAAACTATGAGGCCAAATGACCACCCAAGCACCCCATAGTATATTGTAAATTGCTGCCCATTTCAGACAGGCAGACATCCAATCGGGATAATTTTTTTCCATGTCCTAAGGACAATCCCCAAATCAAAAAGTTTGAAAATGTGCTGAATCTTTTTTCACGAAATAAAACAGATGGGGAAATATTCTCTTTCGATCAAGGGAACTGCGAGTCTAAGTAAAACTTACTCCCCCAGTTTCTGCATTAAAGACTTGTAATTCCCCCAGTTCCTTGCTAGGGGGGACTTGGTTCCGTTTCCCATCCCAATCTGAATTCCTTTGTGCCTTAGCGCCTTTGTGGCCTAAAAATTACTCTTTGTGCCCTTTGTGGCCTAAAAATTACCCTTTGTGCCCTTTGCGGTGAAAAATTGACAAAAGGGTTACCCATTCAAACATGAATTCATTTGTGCCTTAGCGCCTTTGTGGCCTAAAAATTACTCTTTGTGGCTGTCTAGGATTAAAATTGAGCTATCTCCGACTTTAGCGACCTCTATCCCAACAAATTTGTAATTTGGTTGCATCAACTGAATTTTGGCACTAAATCCTTCCCATGAATCGATTTTTGACTGGTACATTAAAGCCATTTCTTGTCCTTTGTTTTATAATGGTTTCCTATCGTGGTTATGCTCAGGAGATTGCTACACAGGATGGGGATAAGGCTCAATATGGAATCAAAGCAGGAATCAACTTTGCTGAACTTTGGGGTAAAGATGCCCTTCCTGAAAGTGACCGAAAAGTTGGCTACTCACTTGGTGCTTATGCTTCATACAAGCTCTCCAAGGACCTTAAGCTGCAGCCGGAAATCATTTGGTCACTGCAAGGGGAAGATTCCAAGGAAAGTGGTAGATATAAAATTTCTTACATCAATATTCCTTTAATGCTGAAATGGATCGAAGGGAAATTCTATTCTGAACTAGGCCCTCAGCTGGGTTTGCTGACTATCAACACATCCAAATCTGTTCCTGAGGAACTCCAACTTGAAAACTTCGAGACTTTTGATTTTTCCATTAATCTAGGACTTGGATATAAGGTAGCGGAAGACTGGACCCTTGGTCTGAGGTACAGCCAAGGACTAAGTAATATTGCAGAAGGTCGCGACTTGAAAAACAGTGTGATTTATGTGGGTTTGGCCTACAGGATATTTTAGTAAAATATCTTTGCCTTTACCTGTCGAGATGCAGAAAAACTGCTGATTCATTCATTTTTCAGGGGGATACCTAACCGGTCGTTTTCTCTATCAAGCCCCCTCTGATGGCAGAATATCCAATTAGAACCAAGCGCAGGTTTGCAACTCCGCTTTTTTGTTTTAAAAAATTTCTAACTCCTCCCCTGAAGGATGGCTTCCAGAAAGCATGTCCCAAGAATCAGAATTAACCGTCACTTGGGGACTTTCACTTTTAGGAACGACCGATATTTAATCTATATTCACCATTCCATGCATGCAAAGATCTGTTTTTGAAGGCATCCCGATTTCAGAATGGAGTCTTGTTCTTCCATTAAAGATTGTGACCTATGGGCCAAAAAAGTCCTGAGACAAGGACACCCTACAGAAGCCAAAGACAGTAAGTGATGATGAAAACCCTCTTTAAAAATCAAATCGATTAATCAAAAAAATGAAAACTTTAAGAGTTCACTACCTTCTTATTCTTTTCCTGTTACTTTTTCAAAAAGGATTTTCCCAAATCAATGCCAAAAGCAGGGTGATAATCCTGTCTGACATTGAAGCAGATCCTGATGATGCTCAGTCCTTTGTTCGTTTGCTTTTATATTCCAACCAAATAGATATCAAGGGAATGATAGCAACGACCTCTTGCTGGCAAAAAAACAGGGTAGCCCCTGAATCCATCAAAAAAATTGTAAAAGCCTACGGAAGAGTTCAAGCCAACCTGAATAAACACGAGGCTGGATTTCCTACCGAAAACGAACTTTTGCTAACCATAAAACAGGGATTGGCAAAATATGGTATGACGGGGGTTGGCAAAGGTCAGGATTCAGAAGGATCTGAATGGATTATTAAAACTCTTGAGGACGACGACCCAAGACCCTTGCATATATCAGTATGGGGCGGAGCAAATACGTTGGCGCAGGCATTATTCAAGTTAAAAGAGACGAAAAATGCCAGAGAATTACAGCGGCTCATTTCAAAACTCAGAGTTTACACGATTTCCGACCAGGATGACAGCGGTATTTGGATACGAAATACCTTCCCGGACCTTCATTACATAGTGAGCCCCGGTGATGATTATGGAAGTGCAACATGGATTGCAATAAACAGTCAAATAAAAGGAATCAGTAATGAAGAAATCAGCAACCGATGGCTAGCACAAAACATACAACAAGGTCATGGACCACTCGGAGCAGCCTATCCGGATGTGGCTTGGGGATTAGAAGGGGATACGCCTGCATATTTAAATCTAATTCCCAATGGATTAAACAATCCGGAACATCCTAACTGGGGGGGCTGGGGTGGTCGTTACGAGTTGTATAAGCCCGATTTCAGCAAGCAAAAGAAAGGTAATTCGGGTGTTCCTTTTGAACCTGAAACAAGGGCAATATGGACCAATGCCACAGACTATTACCGGCATTTCATTCCAAACAATTTCGGTAGAGCGATCAAATTAGACACTACCCAGTATAACGACAACAAAGCTTCTCTATGGCGTTGGCGTGAAGATTTTCAAAACGATTTTGCGGCTCGAATGGATTGGTGTTTAGCCGAATATAGCCATGCAAACCACCCCCCGGTCCCGGTAATTAATCAGGAAGATGAAATTACGGTAATATCCGGTCAGGGATTTGGTATAGATGCATCAGATACTTACGACCCGGATGGGGATAGCTTCAGCTATTTATGGTTTGACTATCCTGAGGCGGGTACCTATAAAAAATCCCTCAATATTTCTCCTGAAAATTATAATAATATTTGGCTAACCGCCCCTGAAGTAGAGAAACAAGAATCAGTACATATCATTCTAAAAATTACTGACAAAGGAACTCCTCAGTTATCCAGATATAAAAGAATTATTGTAACCGTATTACCAAAATAGCTATTTCCTACTGCCAAAGGACTAGCCTCCACTTTTCCTATTGACTTAGCTGGCTTTTTATGTTAACTCCTCAATCTCCCAAGGATTCCAGACAACCTGTAATCCCTGGCTTACTGATTTGTAAGTTGATTCTGATAGAAAAGCCTAAACGGCCTATTCAGCGGTTGGAAATCGGCTTTCATTTCAAAGGTGTTTGCAATTTTCCTCACCAATTTCCCTTTACCGCCTTTCCTCACCTAAAAATCATCCATCTTTCAACACATCCTTCAATACCCTAGCTGTATTATCCAGCAAAATCTTTTTTACCTCTAAAGAAGATAGGCCTCGCTCTATTAGTGCTGTGGCTAAAGTGGGAATTTGCTGATAAGTATCCAGCACAGGTTTGAAATTGCTGTCCATGTCGGTCCCGATTCCCACATAGTCAATTCCCACTACATCAACCAGGCGGAGAATATTTTCCACATATTCTTCAAAACTTTGGTTGAAGCCGGAGGGCCAGGCACCAATCACCCCTCCCGTTTGCGCGATGAGTTTGGCATGCTCCGGGGAAATCGCCCGAGCCGCAATGGGACGGTCGGCCTCCATTTTCAGGATACTGTGAGATAAAATAATTGGAGACTGAGTAAGGCTGACCACATCCTGAACAGTCTCAAATGAGGCATGGGCCACATCGATCACCATCCCTAGGGCATTCATCTTCCGAACAACCTCCTTTCCCAAGGGAGAAAGACCATGGTGGATGGCCTCATGAGTTTGCAAATCCCCCAAGGGATTGGGGGCATAATGCACCAACTGAATCGAGCGCACCCCATCCGTATACACTTCGTCGAGTTGATCTGCTGCCTCTAGGAAATCTCCCCCTTCACAACTGAGAAATCCTGCGGTCTGACCCTTTGCAATGGCTTGGGTTAGATCCTTTGGATTTTTGGCTAGGCTTAAGGAATTGATCGAAAAGAGATTGCTGAGCGTAGCCAATTGCCGCTTGTATTCTTTCCAGCCATCCCCTTTTCCAAACATGCCAGTAGGCACGATCCCGGTTTCGGTACGCTTTAGCAAGGGCCGATCCATGACCATACTGAGAAATACTCCCGACACATTTCCCATTTGCATGTCTCGAACGGTTTTGGACACGCCTTCCTCACCGGGAAAGGTTTCCATTCCTTTCATAAAGAAATTTCCGGGATGGGCATGCAGATCGAAGGCAGGGAAGATCTCGTTTTCATCCTCTTTCAAAAACGAAAAACTCATCCCGGTAAAGGAAAGTCCGGCTAAAGCAATCGCCTGTCGAAGAAACTCTTTGCGTGTGGTCATGGATATAAGATACAAAAAGTGGAAAGGATTTCATGATAAATCTCCCTTACCTCCTTTTAAAATGGGGGAGTTTTTCCTGTTCTAGGGCAATGTTTAAAATCCGAAAAGAACATTCTTTTATTGATAAATTTTGTTCTGAGCAAAAGTGCGGTGGGTGGAATTGGCCGCGAGGGTGCGGTAGGAAGGTGCGTGAGGAGCATAGCCAATTCTTGACCTTTTGGTTCTTTTGGGTCAAGCCAAAAGAACAGAGAAAAATCCTTAAGGACTGCTTAATAATACAATAACAAAAATTGGCTCCCCTTCTAATCAAGGAGAAATCTTACCATTTGAAACTACCCAGCCCCAGTTAAAAGAAGCTGATTTGCTACTTCTCGTACTCAATCTTCCTGATCTTCCAAGCCATCTGCATAGTCGGAGTTTGGACGATCGCCTCATCCCCTACTTCTTTTTTGAGCAGGGCCTGCGCCATTGGAGAATCTACTGAAATGTAATCCCTCCGTTCAAAAATCTCCTCCCCACCTACGATTCGGATGCGAATCTTGTGTCCTTTAGCATTTTCCACCTCCACCCAAGCCCCGAACATGACTTTTCCTTCCTGAAAAGGGGTGTAGGGAATCACCTTCAGATTATCCAGCATTTTTCGTAGGTAATGCACGCGACGGTCGATTTCCCGAAGACGTTTTTTGTTGTAGGTATAATCGGCATTTTCGGAGCGGTCCCCCAAGCTTGCCGCCCAGGCTACCTTTTGGGTAGTCTCCGGACGCTCCACCTTCCACAGGTGATCCAATTCGGCCTTCAGCTTTTCCAGGCCTTCGGGAGTAATCCACAGTGTTTTCATTTTGATAAGATTGGAAGATTAGAAGATTGAAAAATTAAAAGATTGATTTTAGTAAATCCATTGATCCATACTTATTGCTCATTGATGATTGGCTATTGATAATTGCTTCACTAGCGCAAGCCCGCCTGGAGGACGGACAGGTCTCCTGACCTGCCTGCAGCAGGCAGGCTTGTGCTTTGCATCAGCCCTTTCTTTAGCCTTTAAAATTTTCTATTGCAAAATAATTTATCGGCTAATTACCGTCAGCCAAATACTCCCGCAGACTTTTGAAGGTTTCGAATGGTCCTTCAGCCAGGGATAAATTCATCAGCCAGGCAGGGATAGAACCTCCCGGATCGATCAAAATGCTGTGTTTGATCTCTATATGATGATCATCCACCACCTGAATGTACCAATGTGCCTCACTCAGAGGAACTCGTACAAATCCATCACGGGGAGGAATAAATCCAGGTCTACCGATAGCAGAAAAATGATATTCGTTGGGCTTACTTCCCTTTGACATTTTCACCTGTAGGATCAAGTCCCTGTTGGAAACAGGCCAAGGAGTCTGCAGCTCAGCACGATAGACAAATTCCTCTGATGAAATTCGCTTCAGCATTTCCGTTTTCCGGATTTTGTATTGCCATTTGTGGAAGTTATCCAGATCAAACAAAGCCTCCGAAAGTGCTTCAATAGAAGTAGAAACCGTGAAACTCGACTGGATAGAATTAATCTTGGAGTCTTCCATTTTACAGGTGTAGACTTCGATGCCCTCAGCAGATTTTCGAAGCTCACAATCCTTTTGCTGTGTCCCAAATGGAAAAGTGAAGAAGGTTAAAAGGGCAATCGTAAGGGTAATTCTCAAGGCTTGGTATTTTCAGGGTTACTTGAAATCGAAAATAGGGTAAAAAGTTTACTTCCCTATTCTGAAAAACAAGCATATTCTTACTTTACCCTAGGGAAACCTACAAGCCCCATCTCGAGGGAAAGATTTTGTCAGACAATTAGGCTTTAGAAAAGAAAAAATAATCCATAAGTCTGAGTATTGGTCAGGCACAAAACTCCACCTTCCACCATTTACCAAAAAATCAGTAGATTAAGCATAAATGGCACTATCGATGAATTGTAAGAACTGCGGAAATCTGGTAGAGGAAAACTTTTGCGGGAATTGCGGTCAAAGCATAAAGATCAGCAGGATCAATTTTTCAGGTTTTATCAATGACCTTTCCGATTCGGTATTTCAAGTCAATCGGGGGCTGTTTTTCACTATTTGGGAATTGATTGTGAGACCCGGAATTGCTATAAAAAACTTTCTTCAAGGAAAGAGAAAACCCTATTTCAAGCCTTTTGCTTTTTTATTGACTACTTCTACCTTTTACTTCCTTTTGGCCGAATTCACAGATCAAAGTACCTGGCTGGACTCCTTTTATTCAGGCTGGATCTCAGGTGCCTCAGATCTAAACCAAGAATCCAATGCGGAAAAAGTGTTGAGCTGGTTTGTTTACAATTTTCGGATATCGACTTTGTTTCTTCTTCCTGTTTATTCTTTTGCATGCTTCCTTTCCTTTCGAAAATTTGGATTCAATTTTCTTGAGTTCATTGTCATCAACTGCTATGTCTCAGGGCAGCAAGCTTTAATTTACGGAATCTGTACTTTGGGAGAGGCCCTGTTTCAAAACCAGTTGTTTGAGAGTAGTTCCTTCTTTTTGTCCACGGGGTATGCCTTTTGGGTATTTTGGAAACTATTTGATCAAGCCAAGCCGGCCGGAAGAGTTTTCCGTACCCTTCTTACCTATTTGCTCTACCTCACTTTTGGGACACTCTTACTATTTGCAGCTATGGCTGTAATCACTTTAGCTCAAAAAATTTGATATCTTAAAGAATGATTTACCAGCTGAGTCGGAATGAAAACCGATTGAATGACTTTTAAAACCAATTGAAAAATGGAAAAGAATAATTATGAAGAGATGAGTAACGAGCAATTGCTAGCCGAGGTAAAAAAGGAAAAAACCTCCAAAAAATACCATGCTTTTGGGATTGGCTTTCTTGCCGGAATTCTGATTTTTGGGTTTGGAGCATGGATTCTTTCGCCAGAAAAGCGAATCGGATTCCTGATTCCGATGATTTTTCCAGTCTTTTTTATCTACAAACTCCTAAAAAATCCAAGAAACACTTCTGAACTAGAAAAGGTCCTGAAAGAGCGGGGTTTGATTTAAGTGAATCATTGGCTTTTTCTGAAAGGAAAAAAGAAAAGCCTTGAATTTTGGGTAACTTTAAACAAAGGCCAAGCCTTTTTTACAGCCACCAAACCCTCAATACGATGAAAAATTCAATCCTAATCCTGCTGGGACTATCCCTGACTTTTTCCTGCAAAAGCCCAAGTGAATCCAGTGAAGAAGCCCTTTCCATGCCTGAAGAAAGCTCCTCCCAACCAGAAGAAATAATGGCAGGAGGCTGGGAAGAAATACCTGTAGATCAGGAAGTCGAAGAGGCTGCCAAGTTTGCTTCAGAAAATATCGACCCGGAATTTTACCTTCAGAAAATCCTTTCCGCGAAGCGACAGGTAGTGAAGGGATACAATTACGATGTGACCTTCACTTTGGAAAACGGAGAGACCTGGAATGCCATTGTCTACCGGGACTTGGATGGCAAGTATAGCCTTACCCAGCATACACTATTGCCCAAGGAGGAGTAATTTTCAAGTCACCATTGAATGGTGTACAGACTTCTGATTTCTAAAGCTATTTACTAACCAATGCGGAATTTGAGCGAATGGCTCTAAGTAAAAACCAAGCTTTACAATCCAATCTTTTTCGTTTGAAGGCGAAGTCATGAACCTAAATAATTAGCTTTCGACTTGTACCGACAGAACCATAGAGGAAGACATGTTTGGGTACACTTTCCACCTATTCTGCGCACCATATTTGTAGTAGTGCGTTTGAAAAAGTGCAGGCATGGATATATTCAATGCAAAAGTATTGCCGACCTTACTAGCTCCTATCCACTCTATGCTAGCGACAACAGTACCACTCAGGACCTGATTTTCCTCCTCCAAATCCAAGGTCACCCACCCGCTTTTTTGGTTTACAATCTGTCTGATGATGGGTTTGGCTTGCTGGATTTGAGTAAGCTTTCCTGATTCCAACTGATAAAAATTTATCCGAATCAACAGCGTGTCGAAATTGTTGTAGGCCAGATGAAATTTAAGTTTGGAAAGATAATTAGGTTTATCACTCAGCCGGAATTTCCGACCGATTTCAGCCCCGAGATTCATATTGGGTTGATTACTGATTGCCAGGTTGGTTTTTATGGCAGTTTTTTCGTCTGGATTCCCATATTCAATAGTCTCCAGAGCTCCGGATTTTACGATCACCTCATCGAGTGAAAAGGTGTTTTCCTTAAGCTGAAAATGCAGAGGTACGCCTAGGTCCACCTCGGTCAGGCCTTTTTCCACTGGCTCAAATCCCATGGAAGAAACACGCAATATGGAATTTGAGGGAGGGGTTTCCTGTAGGAAAAGGATGAATTCTCCTTCCATATTGGACACCGTTCCAATAGAAGTATCCACAAAACCAACGCTCGCAAAAGAAATAGGCTCGTCCAGTTCGTTAGTTACCTTACCGACTAGCACGATATCCCCATGAGCGAAAAATGAAAGTAGGCAAATGCAATAGGTTAGAAAGAAACACTTCACTATGAGTTGATTTTTGGATGAATAAAATATGATCTTGGGAAACACAGACTTTACCCTGTAGAGGTAAGGGCTTTAGGGTTGAATTTTCAACTTTTTCTTCCAATCTCTGGAGACTTTGGCCAAAAGAAATGACCCGACGAGGGTGGGTGCAAGCCAAATGATCCACCCCAGATTGAAATGCAGATTGGTGACCAAAAAAGCGGTCAAGGTAGCAATATAGGCCCCTCCTATTCTTCCGATATGCTGAATAAGCCAGGACTTCTGATTGGGTTTGAAAGTAGGATTCTTGATCACCAGCCGCAAATCACGAATCGCAAAACCCATCAAAAAAACACCGAATACTCCCATTACAGAAACAAATAGGGACTGGGATTCCAGCATCCGGAAGATTGGTTGAAGGATCATACCAGCAGCTATGACTAAGGCAAAAAGTATAGGAACTAAGTCTTTCCAACTGTTGCGGTAGTCTTCTTTCAGCCGAAAATAGAAGATTGACCGCTGTCCTGTATAGGTCAGGTACAAGGTAAATACCCCGACGGTAAAGAGAAAGGGATTAGGTTTCAGAAAGGTCATGGCGATGGCGGAGAGACCCACTGAATACATCATAAGCACGTATGCTTTGCCGGTTTTTAGGTGATTTTTTTGTCCCTTTTGAGAAGCAATAGCCAAAGCCCCGAATAGAAGGGCAAAAAAGCCCGTGACGACATGAAGGATAAGAATGGATTGATAAAGCATAAGTCCTGTTGTTTTTTGTCAAACTTATGACGGGGTCCAATCACGAAAAAATAACAGGGGCAGAGGGCAGGAATTTGGGACAAATAGCAATCCTTGGGCTAAATGACCAAGCATTTGGTGCCAAATGACAAGGTCTAATCGAGCAATTCTTTGATTTTTCCCACCCGATTCCGGGAAACAGGAATTTCATTTGAAATAGATTTAAGCTTGAGTTGAAGGCCTTGTGCGTTTCCCTTGAAACTTTCTAAAAAATCCAGATTCACCAGAAAAGCACGGTGACATCTTACCAAATGCGGATAGTCCGCCACATCAGTTTCGAGTCTCCCCAAAGTACTTCTGACCATGGATTTTTGGAGCTCTCCATTATGAAGATGATGTATGGCTATGTAATTGTCTGCTGCTTCTGCATAAATCAAATCCTCGGCAAAGATTTCAAGATCGTCTTTCTTAAGCTCGGAGTGAATTTGGATTTTGGTGTGCAGATTCGATTTTCCCGATTTTATGGATTTCGAAAGGCTTCCTGAAAGATCATGGGCAGTTTTGCTGTTTTTGCTCAGTAATCGGGTGTACTTGAACATCATGAAAAAAAGGATAGGAAAAATTCCTACTCCCAAGGTATAGAACTGAAACCATAAAAACCCCTTTAAACTGAGTCCGATAGCAAATTGATAGTTGGAATAAAGGGCATTGACTCCCCCAATAAGAAAAAAGTAAAGCAAGGTGATGAGGAGTTCGCGACCAAAAACCCAATTTTTCTCCAGGAAATAATTCGGAAAAAGAGACCGGATACCCCATGTGGTCAAAACCATGGTAAAAAAGGTAATCAATCCATACATCGAGGTCACCTTCAAAAGAGCTCCCCATGTATCCGATACTAATCCAAAGGGCTGAAAAAAAGACAAAAACAAAAAGACAAAAACGGATATGATTGCAGCCAGCCAGGTCATCTTCCTGAATGAATTGATAGGATAGGGTTGTTTTAACAGCTGGACTAACCACATAGCGACTTGGTCAATATAGTTAAAAATACAGCTCCAGTGGAATAGCAAGGGAAGAAAGACAGGATCAAATCCAAGTTTAAGCCTTTTGGAAAAAGATAAACCGGGAGGGATGGATTGCAGGCTTGTGTAACCTTTCTAAAAACCAAAAAAAATACCCTAAACAGGGTATTTCTTGGAATACCTTATTGCCATTAATTAGGGGTTCCTTTATCTTAAAAAAATAAAAATCAACCACCCCTACACCTTATGCAAGGATCCATGCTCTCTGAATCCCATGATTCCAATTTCAAACCTGATCTGATTATCCCGAAATCTTCCCTTCATCTAGTCATGGAGACGGCTCGCTGGGGGAATTTCCTCTCCATTGTAGGCTTCGTATTTGTCGGGCTTATTGCAGTTTTGGCCTTTAGTATTGGATTTATCATGGAAAATCTTGTTGAAGCACCTTCTGAAGATTTTCCTTTTGAGTCCAGTGGAATAATCACTGTCATCTATCTCCTGGGTGCTTTGCTTTATTTCTTTCCCTGCCTGTATCTATATCGGTTTTCTGCAAAAATGAAAGCAGCTGTACTTTCCCGAGATCAAGATCAACTTTCTGGAGCTCTGGAAAATCAGAAATCTCTGTTCAAGTTTATGGGGATATTGACCATCATTGGTTTGGCCTTTTATGCGATTGCGCTATTATTCGCATTCTTGGGTTTTATGGCCTTTTAAGTAAAAAAAGAACATAAAAAAAGCGATCCGGTCGGATCGCTTTTTTCTATTGAACTTTTAGTGATTAGGAATCAAATCTGTCCAAGTTCATCACCTTGTTCCAAGCTTTCACGAAGTCTTTGACAAATTTTGCCTTGGCATCTTCGCATGCATATACTTCTGCATAAGCTCTGAGTTCGGAATTGGATCCAAAGATCAAGTCCGCACGGGTACCGGTCCACTTAGGCTCTCCTGTTTTTCGATCACTTCCTACAAAGACATTCTGCTTGTCAGAAGTAGCTCTCCAAGTGGTACTCATATCAAGAATATTGACAAAGAAATCATTGGTCAGCTTGCCTGGAGTGGAAGTCAAGACTCCATGCTTTCCTCCATCCCAATTTGCACCCAATACTCTCATACCCCCTACCAATACAGTCATTTCAGGAGCGGTCAGAGTGAGCAGTTGAGCCTTATCGATCAAAGCTTCCTCTGCCTTCACAGTTGATTCTGCACTCATGTAGTTGCGGAATCCATCTGCCCAAGGCTTCAGCCACTCGAAAGAATCTACTTCGGTATCTTCTTGAGCGGCGTCAGTTCTTCCAGGAGTGAATGGAACAGCCACATCAAATCCGGCGTCTTTTGCTGCTTTTTCTACAGCAGCCACACCACCCAGGACGATCAGGTCTGCCATGGAGATTTTTTTACCTCCATCAGCAGTGCTGTTGAACTCTTCCTGAATGCTTTCCAATACACCTAGTACTTTGTTCAATTGAGTTGGGTTATTTACCTCCCAATTCTTCTGAGGCTCCAATCGAAGTCGGCCACCATTAGCACCACCCCTAAAGTCAGAACCTCTGAAGGTAGATGCAGAAGCCCAAGCTGTAGACACCAACTCAGATACAGTCAAGCCAGAAGCAAGAATATTGGCTTTCAAGCCAGCGATATCCTTCTCGTCAGCCAGAGGATGATTGACAGCAGGGATAGGATCTTGCCAGATCAAATCTTCAGCAGGAACCTCAGCACCCAGATATCTGGACTTTGGTCCCATATCCCGGTGAGTAAGCTTAAACCAAGCTCTTGCAAAAGCATCGGCAAACTCCTCTGGATTTTCATAGAATCTTCTGGAGACTTTCTCGTATTCCGGATCAAATCTCAAGGACAAGTCCGTAGTCAGCATAAATGGCTTGTGGAATTTGCCAGGGATGTGAGCATCTGGGATAATGGCCTCAGAATTCTTTGCTACCCACTGATGTGCTCCGGCAGGGCTCTTGGTCAGTTCCCACTCGTACTCGAAAAGGAACTTGAAGTAGTCATGTCCCCACTTGGCAGGAGTAGATGTCCAAGCACCTTCGATACCAGAGGTAATGGTATCTTCTGCGTTACCTTTGCCATAGCTACTGTTCCAGCCGGTACTCATCTCTTCGATGGATGCACCTGCAGGCTCAGCACTCACGTATTTTCCTGGGTCTGCAGCACCGTGAGTTTTTCCGAAAGTATGTCCACCTGCGATCAGAGCCACGGTTTCATAGTCGTTCATAGCCATTCGCCCAAAAGTCTCACGGATAGCCTGAGCAGCCAATAGCGGATCAGGAACGTTGTTTGGACCTTCTGGATTGACATAGATCAGACCCATTTCCGTAGCTCCAAGTGGATTTTCCAAAGCCTCTGGGCTTCTGTGAGCCTTCCATTCTTTTTCTGATCCCCAGTAAACGTCCTTTTCAGACTCCCATACATCTTTTCGGCCTCCGGCAAATCCAAAAGTCTCAAAGCCCATGGATTCCAAAGCCACATTACCGGTAAGGATCATCAAGTCTGCCCAAGAAATTTTCTTTCCGTATTTCTGTTTTACTGGCCAAAGCAGAAGACGAGCTTTATCCAAGTTGGCATTGTCTGGCCAGGAGTTCAATGGAGCAAAGCGAAGGGTACCTGTACCGGCACCGCCACGTCCATCCTGAACTCGGTATGTACCAGCACTATGCCATGCCATTCTAATCATGAATGGACCATAGTGTCCATAGTCAGCTGGCCACCAATCCTGAGAAGTAGTCAACACTTTCTCAATGTCAGCTTTCACTTCCTTAAGATCCAAGGTCTGGAATTCTTTAGCATAGTCAAATCCCTCATCCATTGGATCAGAAAGGGAAGAATGCTGTCTAAGAATGTTGATATTCAATTGGTTGGGCCACCAATCTACATTTTGCTGACCTTTTCCTGCAGCTGCAGTCATGGTCCCATTGTGGAAAGGACATTTAGAGATGTCTCCTCCGTTGCTGTGATGTGTATCCATAGTATAAATTGATTTAGTAATTACTTAGATGACGAAATTAATGAAAAGTATCTGTATTTAATTTTTTTTTCGATAGATAAAAACTATGACTCTTTTTTCCATTCTGTGGTCCATAAGTCCAGAAAAGAGCCAATACGCCAAATGGAGGGGTATTTTGTATGGAAATCAATTAGATAAAATGAATCAACCCTGAAAAGATTGACAAAAATCAGCTCTCAAGAAACTAACGCCCCAAAAGATCCTTTGTTTGGAGTGTGGGTAAAGGAATGAAAAGACAAAGAGTTGAATTTACCTGGTAATCAGATGTAGAGAATCCAAAAGAAAACAAAAACACCAAACCCCATTCCGGCAATAAACACACTGTATGCCCTATTGAGTAAGCGGTATTTTCGACTTAAAATTTTCCCTTGATAATAAAGAGAAACTGACATCTGATCCATGATATCTTTTTTCCCCTCCAAGACCTGATGGGTTTTTTCCAGGTAGTCTTCTAAGTTGTAATACTCTGTAGTGCCAAAAAACAAAACGCTGAATGAGGGTTTGTCACCGGGATTTTTGGGTTTTCCCAAAATTTTTGGCTTAGCTACCTGCACTGCCAAGATGGTGGAGGTAATAATTATTCCCAAAAAAATCAAAATAGGCAGGAGGATCAAAGGATTGTCCACTTCCACCTGGGAGGAGATCGAGCCGTAACTGACCAAAGCGATCATGGAAGAAAGTACCAAGGCATTGATACTGATGATTATATTAGCCTTATTATCAGCGATTTGAAGCAGATTACTTGAATTTTGGAAAGCTACCCGATAAAAGGTTTGTCTTTCTCTTCCGGCTTTATCTTTTGGCTCTTTGTGAAAGAAATTGGTTTCCATAGGCGATGATTGATTTGAAGATAAGCAAAAAATCAATTTAGGATTTCCACATCATTTTTTTCTTTTGCATGAGTCTGGAATCGACCCGCCATCTTTACTTCATATCCTGTGCTTTTAATGGCTCAGAAAAACAGCGGCAAGAACTTTCTTTTGATTTTTACCATATTTGATGATCCATTTCAGCTATGAAAAATAACGACATCCTAAAAACCCTGAGGTATACTTTTGATCTCAACGACTTTGAGATGATATCCATTTTTGAAAATGGAGGAATCGAGGCAGACCGCTCCAAGGTGAGCAATTGGCTGAAAAAGGAAGACGATCCAGAATTCAAGTCAATTTATGATGTCGACTTGGCGGCCTTTCTAAATGGATTTATCATTCTCAAACGGGGAAAAAAAGAAGGTGATTCAACCCCTGTAGCTGAAAAAAAGCTGAACAACAACCTCATCCTCAGAAAGCTCAAGATTGCCTTAAACCTGAAAGATGACGACATGCTGGAGATTTTTGGTCTGCGAGGGTTCCGAATCAGCAAGCACGAGCTCAGTGCTTTCTTCAGAAATCCTTCCCAACATCAGTACCGGGAGTGTAAGGACCAAATCCTAAGGAATTTTCTGATGGGATTACAGATGAAATTCAGACCCTGATCAAAAACAGCCTTTGTTCTATTTCAACGGAACAGGCTTCTTGCCGATCGTCCCCAAATCCTGCATATCAGAATCTTTCTCTATACTTTTTAACCTGATTTCTTTTAACTTTTAGCTTAACCTGACATTTCTTAACCATGGATAAGCTAAAAAGAGAAGACATTCCTCAAGAGGCATTTGACCTCTACGATTACTATTGCCACAACAAGCTGGACAGAAGAACTTTCGTAGAAAAGCTCTCTGCTTACGCAGTAGGAGGCATCACAGTCACGGCACTCATGAGTTCTATGATGCCGGACTACATCAATACCCGCACTGTAGAGCCTACCGATGAAAGACTGCAAAGCTCAGACTACGTCATGTACGATTCTCCAAAAGGAGGTGGGCAAATCAAAGGACTACTTTCCAAACCTGCAGGAAGCGGAAAATTTCCCGGTATCGTGGTGGTCCATGAAAACAGAGGGCTCAATCCCTATATCGAAGACGTAGGAAGGAGATGTGCTGTGGATGGATTTATTTCAATTGCACCGGATGCGTTGACACCACTTGGAGGCTATCCCGGCAATGATGATGAAGGACGGGCGATGCAGTCCAAGCGAGATAGAAATGAAATGCTGGAAGATTTCATTGCGGCATATGAGTTTTTAAAAAACCATCCGGATTGTGACGGAAATGTAGGTGTGGTCGGTTTTTGCTTTGGTGGATGGATATCCAATATGATGGCTGTGAGAATTCCTGATTTGAAAGCGGCTGTACCTTTCTATGGTGGACAGCCAGCTGCTGAAGATGTACCAAATATCCAAGCCCCACTTCTGGTGATTTATGCTGAACTCGACACTCGAGTCAATGCCGGCTGGGAAGCCTATGAGGCTGCTCTAAAGGCTAATGGCAAGAAATACGAGATGATCAACTACCCGGGAGTGAATCATGGATTCCACAACAATACCACTCCACGGTATGACGAAACCGCCGCAAAGCAGGCTTGGGATCAAACCATCGCATTTTTCAAGGCTAATCTGAAATAAACAAACGAGGCTGTCTCATAAATCGTTTCGTTGTCAGCCTGAGCGGAGTCGAAGGCCGTTTCCAGCTCTCTGGACGACATTTCGACTTCGCTCAATGTGACAAACTTTAATTTTGAGACAACCTCGCTTTTTCATAAAATCCTGATAGAGTCCTGCTACCAAGTAGTATGTTTTAGTTTTGGAAAGGCTCTGACTACATCACTCAAACTTATTTGGCCAATCAATCGGCCCTCTTTCAGCACAGGGAATCTTCGGATCTGATAATCCAAAAACTTCTGAGCAGCGTCAAAAAGAGTGATATCCGGACTGAGGGTCATTACATCCTTGGTCATCAGGTCTTTCACTTTGGCAGGGAAGCGGATGGTGTTCGTATATTTTCCTTTGATGATTTCTTTGAGACAATCTACCTCTGAGATGATCCCTACCAAAGCACCGGATTCATCCACCACAGGAGCACCGGAGATTTTTCGCTTGGTCAAAATCTCCATGACCTGATCTATAGTATCCTCAGGCCGAAAAGTGACCAAACTGGTACTCATATGATCTTTGACTAAAATTGGCTGTGCGGGCTTCTTTGGCTCTACCATTCTCACCCCCTGAAAACTTTTTACCATGACAAAACAATTATTTATGAGATTAATAAGATACTGATTTTCAGCAGAAATTAAAATTATTAATCTATAAAATTAAAAAGAAAAAAATTTTATTAAATAAAAAAGCCTATTCAGAAGAATTATATTTTGAATTAAAAGAGTTTTTAAGAGAAATTAAAATAAACCTTTCACACTCTATCAAAAGCCGCAAAAAGCTGAACACCAAATTTATTCAGGGATTAAGTTGATTTCTCAACACCACAAAAGGCTTCCAATCTCCTTTTGGGGCCTGGTAGAGCTGATTGAAATCAAATGCCCCCACGACCAAATCCTGATCCCCATCTCCATCCAAGTCTCCTTGAGTAAGAGTCAGCCAGTGCATATCAGGAGATTGAGCTAAAACGAAAGGCTGAAAACCCATTCTCTCCTGATGGAAAAAGACCAAATCCTGTCTTGGTTTTTGCTTCGAATCAGGAAAAAAAGCAATCACAAATAGGTCTTTTTTCCCATCCTGATCAAAATCCCCCACTTCGAGTCCGCTTGCCCCGTGCAAAGGATAAAACCAAGTCTCTTCAAACTCTCCTTTCCCATTATTCTTAAAAATCCGAACACCATGGTAATTCTTGAGAATTTGGGATTGGTCTGCATTGTCCCCATTCACCAAAACAATATCTCTCAATCCATCTCCATCCATATCTACCCATCGGAAGTCGCTGGAACCAAAGGCCGGATGAAATTCCAAAAGTTTCTTTTCCCGGAAATTTCCCTGACCTTGATTTTCAAATAAAAGTACAGACTCCTTCGCCTGAGTCATCAGCACCAACAAGTCCAAATCCCCATCCTCATCCCAATCCGTGGCTATAGAGCGTCTAGCCCCAGGGTCATTTTTTAGAATTATTTCTTCAAAGCCATCCGGCTGACTGAGGTAAAGAGAAAGCTTCCCCAAGTGATTGCCGAAATGACAAACCGCGTAATCCTCCTTTCCGTCTCCATTCCAATCTTCCACTTCTACATGAATCGGTCGAATCAGTTGTTCAAAAACCGGTGTTTCTTTCCATCCTTTCCCCTCTTGGGAAAATTCCGACCAAATCCCCAGGGAGTCATTGGCCGGGTCCATCAGTCCCATACTAAGCAACTGAAAATCCCCAGAATCCTTCCAACGGATTTCTACCGGGGCAACAGCTGTGGGAATGGAATCCAATTGGGAAAACCCCTTTGAAGAATTCAATTCAAACAAAGCCCGAAAGCGATGCCCCAACCAGAGATTTCCTGTCTCTGGGTGAATCCTGAGCATAGTCACCAGACTGGGTCGCACAAAATCAAATTGAGGAATCTCCAGCTGAAATCCGGGAATCCCAGCTTTTGGCTCTATTTTTTCCGCCTGTGGAATTGGGGATTCTGGAGCTGATTGGAGATAAAAATCCTCGATTTTGACCCAATTCTCCCGGGAAATCATAGGCTGACTGGAATAGATCCCCTCAGGCACTCCCTCGTCCTGAGGAAGAGGTGTCCCAAAATCTTCTTCCAAATACAAGCCCAATCGTTTTCTCATATCCGGAAGAACCTTAGCCCAAGTCTTTTGGTCCAAAATTTCCGGAGAAGGCATGACATGACAGCTACCACAGTACCCTTTCGCCAACTGCTCTCCAGAAAGATCTAGGTCGGTTTGAGAAAGTTCATAAAGTGAGGGAGGTGGCTGCTTTCGCTCTCCAATCTGACCACAAGCCGCAACTAAGCACAAGATTCCTACTACCCAACTTCTCTTCATGATTTACAAAACTGCTTGAAATTCCTTGACCAATTCAGGGTTGACTCCCCATTGCTTGCCATATTCCAAAGGCGCGGAGGAAAAAGAAAGGTCAGGGGAAAGGTGAGCGTTACCCGTAGCTTGCTCAAGCTTACAGGAGGCATGCACTTCCTTGAGGAATCCGGATGCCCGAAGCTGGGAAACATGTTCCGGCTTGGTGCCTCCGCCGGGTAAAATTATGATTCGCTCTCCAGCCTGCTTCAACAAGGACAAAACAACCTCAAGGCCCTCAGTAAGTGTGTTTTTGCCTCCAGAAGTCAAAATCCTCTGAAAGCCTAGGGCAATAATCTTCTCCAGAGAATCTGTCAAAACCAAAGAAGCATCAAATGCCCGATGAAAAGTACAGGGCTTCCCGTTGGCAGCTCGGAGAAGCATTTCGCAGGCAGACTCATTGACTCTCCCCTGTTCATCCAAAACTCCAAAAACAAAGCCATCTGCTCCCATTTCTCCCAAAAGCTGGATATCCTGCTTCATGACCAGAAGCTCTTTTTGAGAGTAGACAAAATCTCCCCCTCGAGGTCGTATCATGACAAATACGGGGATATCTACCTCACTTTTTACAAATCGAAGCATCCCCGCACTAGGCGTCTCTCCTCCCTCTGGAAAATTGGAGCACAACTCCAATCGGTCGATTCCTTTTTGCGCAGCATCCAATGCCGCTGTAAGATTAAAAACCGGGGCTTCAAGTAGTATTCTGCTCATGATTGAAAATAGCTTCCAGCATCTATCAATACATTCCCTGACTCGGTGGCTTTGGCATAGTTAAATCCAGGGTGAACAGCAAATGCTCCAACCTCACCGTATTTATTGATAGCCAAAAAACCGGCCTGAATATCCTCCATTCCTTTGTTTTTGGCGACCAGTCGCTTTACAGCCTCCTCACATGCTTCCTGAGGAGTACGTCCCTGACGCATCAGCTCCACAATCAGAAAGCTCGCACAGATCCGAATAATGGACTCACCCAACCCGGTCGCGGTAGCAGCACCTACCTCGTCATCGACATACAGTCCCGCTCCAATAATCGGGCTATCTCCCACTCTACCGTGCATTTTGTAAGCTAAGCCACTTGTAGTACAGCTCCCTGCCAGCTTTCCCTCTGCGTCCAACCCGATCATCCCAATCGTATCGTGATTTTCAATATTGATAATCGGCTTGTATTGACTGGTCTTTTTCCACTCTTCGTAGGCCTCTTTGGCCTTGGGGCTGAGTTCCTCCTTTTCCAAAGGAAAACCTTGGGCTATGGCAAATTGTCTGGCTCCTTCTCCAGCCAGCATCACATGGGGAGTCTTCTCCATTACAGCCCGGGCCAAGGAAATCGGATGTTTGATTTGCCTAACAAAGGCCACTGAGCCACAAGCTCCATCTCCGGTCATGATAGAAGCATCCAAAGTGGTAATTCCTTCACGGTCCGGAAGTCCCTGCAATCCCACTGTAAGATTGTTCATATCGAGTTCCGTATTTCGGACTCCAGCCTCAACCGCATCGAGAATACTCCCTCCTCCCTTCAGCTTTGCCCAAGCATCCGCATTGGCAGGAATTCCGTGGTTCCAAGTGGACAAAATGAGCGGTTTCTCACCAGAAACAGGGCTTTGTTCAGCAGTTTGGGCAAAAGCAGAGGCCACTCCGGGCAAAAAAAGAGCAGAACCCATCAGGCTTTGCTTGATAAACTTTCTTCTTTGAGACATGAATCTTATTTTAGAAATCAGCTTTCAAATTATCACTTTTGAAAGAAAGATTCCCTTCCTTTTCCACAAATCCCAAAATAAGTATGAGACCCTACCTACTCAAAGAAGCCAACTGGAAAGACCTTCAGCATTTTCGCTACGAAATGGCCGTTCTTCCATGGGGCGCAACGGAGGCCCACAATTACCATATGCCCTATGGCACGGATGTATATGAGGCTGATGCCATTGGTGCCGAGAGTGGGAGAAAAGCCTGGGAACAGGGAGCAAAAGTGGTCATTTTACCCACCATTCCCTTTGGAGTCAATACCGGTCAGTCAGACATTTATCTGGATATCAATATTTACCCGAGTACCCAACTGATCATTCTCAGGGATATTTTGGAAACGCTGAACCGTCAGGGCATCAAAAAATTCCTGATTCTCAACAGCCATGGAGGCAACAACTTTCAGCCCATGTTGCGGGAATTAGGATTGCAGTTTCCGGACATGATGCTATTCACCTGCAATTGGTTTCAGGCTTTAGACAAGAACCAATACTTCGAGGAATCCGGTGACCATGCCGACGAAATGGAAACCGCCTTAATCCAACTTTTACATCCTGAATTGGTCTTGTCCTTGGAAGAAGCTGGAGATGGGGCAGAAAAAAAATCCGTCATTCGGGGTGTCCGTGAAAAATGGGCTTGGGCAGAGCGAAAATGGTCCCAAGTCACCGAAGACACCGGAATCGGCAATCCAAAAAAATCAACTCCAGAAAAAGGAAAGCGCTACTTTGACGATGTGACCGACAAAGTAGCGGATTTGATTTTGGATATCTGTTCGGCAAGGCCAGGTGAGCTTTACCGTTAAGGAACTAAACCCTTAAGTTCAGCTGCCTCAGGAAAGCGGACGGTTAGAGATTTGATTTTCGGAAAACGAGTAGTTTTCCGCGGTTTTGTGCTGCTGCGAAAAGAGATTGACCATTCGCACCTTCAAGTCTGACTAGGCCTTTAGCATCTCCCGGCACTACAAAGCCGCTTTCTCTGGAATTGACAGGAGTAAACCCTCCATTTCCATCTCCCAAAAGCAACAATCCCAAAGAAGCATCCAATCGCCCGATGAATATTTCATTTCCATAGTCATTTCCGGTGAGCAGGATGTCTAGGTTACCATCTCCGTTCACATCGTAGGTGGCTATTCCGTACACCGGTGCCAATTGGGCTAGGGTAGGTAATTCGTGGACTTGGAATTTCCCTCCTCCCAGATTCTCGACCCAAACAGAACGATCATAATTGCCAGTCAGGATTAATGCATCTTTTTTCTCCTCCTCTGTGAAAAGAGTAGTTTCGGTGGTCAATGCAAAATACTTGTATCGCTCGAATTTTCTTCTGAAAAGAGTACTCTGTCCATTCAGGTCATCCCAAAAATGGCTGGGGAAGGAATTGTACCCTCCACCGATTTTGTCTTTGTAATAAGAAAAGACCACTGGGTCAACGCTGCCATTGGAATCAAAATCTTTGGCATAAATCCTCACGGGTCGCTCGGCAGAAGGGTGGTGATGATTGTTGGCGCCGAGATTCCCTGCTACCCAATCCATGTCTCCGTCCCCGTCCAAGTCGGCAGTCTGAATCGCATTCCACCAGCCCAGATGATTTTCCAAACCTGTATCCGAAAGCTTCTGAAAGTTTCCTCCTGAATTCTTGAAAACCGTAATCGCCATCAGCTCTCCCACCACCACTAAATCAATCTGTCCATCCCCATCTACATCGGTCCAGGCAGCATCAGTGATCATCCCCAAATTCTGAATTTCAGGAATTCTCTCTTTGGTCACATCCACCAAAGTGCCCCGCTTATTATGCAATAGGAAGCTTTGCTCGGGATAAGGAAATTGGGCAACCGGAGTCCTACCTCCTACAAACAAATCCACAAAGCCATCTCCATCAAAATCAGCTCCTTTGACTGTATTTCCGTTGCCTTTGATTCCCGAGAAGTTTTTGTCTAAGGTAAAATTCCCACGTCCGTCATTGAGGAGAAGCCTATCCTCATAGTAGACCGACCCGGGAGCAAATTCGGCACTTCCACTGACCAAATACAAGTCCAAATCCCCATCATTTTCTATATCAAACGCGAAAATAGCCGCTTCCTCGTACATCATATCCTCACCGGGTAAAAGGGAGTTTTCAGTAAATGTTCCGGAAGAATTTTGCGCATACCATAGAGGAGTAAATCCTGAGGAAGACCCAATCACCAAGTCCTCCAATCCATCTCCGTTCAGGTCCCCAACTGCCATAGCTGGTCCATATTGCGAAAGCTTGTGAGGAAGAGTTCTCTGAATATTGAAGTCAATTTTATCCTCTTCTTGATGGACAAGGCTAATTCCAAGCTCATCGGAAACCTCCTCGAAGACAGGATTTCCTTCACCCCAGTCCATTATTGCAAAGGAGCTTTTTCCATTTGCAGCATCTTGATAGCTGATTTCCAAAACTTGATTGGCATCTGTTGAGGATAGCGTTGACTCTTTTCCATCCAGCCATATCACTCGGACTTCCTCAACCGAATTTGCCCCTCCCAACCCGAAATGAAGAATATTTTCCACGGAAGACATGTACCCACGGGCTACTTGCGCCTCTTGAAAAAGCCGAAGTGAATCATTGACCGTAACCAAAACCTTGGCCCCCAAACCATCCGGGTTGGAAGCGGGTCCTTTGAGCTTAACTCTAAGGAAGCTGGAAGTGGGACTCTTTTCATTTAGGGAATTTTCAAAGACAAAGGCTGGGTCATTGATATTATTGACCACGTAATCCAAATCCCCATCCAGGTCGAGATCGGCAAAAACCGCTCCGTTGGAAAAGGAAGGCGTATTGAGTCCCCATTCCTCACCGCTGTCTTCAAAGGTCAAATCTCCTTGATTTTTGTAGGAGTAATTGGGAATCTTTACAATTGGAATTGAATCCAAAAGCTGTCTTACCGTAGCTATGCTTCCCACATCCGCCCGATAGTTGGCGAAATCCTTATCCGTAATGTCTCTTGGAAATCCATTTGTAATCAACAAATCCCGGTACCCGTCATTGTCCACATCCACAAATAGCGGTGCCCAAGACCAGTCAGTCTGATAGACTCCAGCCATCAGGCCGATTTCACTCATGGGCAATTCTGCCCCATTGTTGAGATGCAGCATGTTTCGGACATACTGGTATTCGTAGCCCCACTGTTCGTTGTTGATATAGGTTTGATAGACATTTTTACCAATGGTGGTTTTCTTCCGGTAGTTGTCTTCTCCCAGCATATCTATGGTGATCAAGTCTGGCAAACCATCATTGTTGAAATCAGAAATATCCGATCCCATAGAAAACTGGCTTTGATGACGCAGTCGATCTTTGGTTTGATTGGAAAAAGTCCCATCCTGATTATTGATATAAAGGATATCATTGGTGATGTAATCATTGCTGATATGGATATCCGGCCAACCGTCATTATTCATATCAGCCACGGCAATCCCCAATCCAAAACCCTCGATGGTAATTCCTGCTTCTAGGGTGACATTAGTGAAAGTCCCATCCCCATTGTTTCTATAAAACGCGTCATTGTTCACTGCTGATCCATCGGTCACTTTCTCTTTGAAATTTGTGGGCTTAGCAATGACTTGTTCGTTATTGAGTACATAGAGATCCAAATCTCCATCTAGATCATAGTCCAAAAATGCCGCTCCCATTCCATTACCCGGGTCAGCAATCCCAAAAGATTCAGCCATTTCCAAAAAGGTAATATCCCCTTTTTCGTTTTTTCCCTGATTGACAAAAAACAGATTATTTCTTTCGCCTTGACCTTTTCTCATAGCAGCTGCCACATAGATATCAGGCCATCCATCGGTATTGATATCTACAATGGTGACTCCAGTACACCATTTTTCAGAAGCCATTATTCCAGAAGTCTCTGAAACATCTTTAAACCGAAAGTCTCCTTGATTGAGATAGAGTCGATTGGAGACTTGATTGCCGGTAAAAAAAAGGTCCGGTAAACCATCCTGATCAAAATCTGCCACCGCAACACCTCCACCATTGAATATATATTCATCAGTCAGGATATTGAAGCTATCAGATTCTGTGATCAGGTTATTGAATGTAATTCCTGTTTCATCAGAGGACTTTAAGGCAAAGAGTTTAGCCTCTTTTTTACAGGAAAAAAACAGGATTGAAAGGAATAGAATTGAGAAAGGATAATAGGACTTCATGAATTTCATAGGGTGCTTTGGGAAGTGAAAAATACCCATTTCCCATATGGAAATGAAGAATATGAGAAATAAATGGGCAAAAAAAAGAGGGCTTTTGGCCCTCTCTTTATATTAATTAAATCAAGTGATTAGAAACCTGGGTTCTGAGCCAAAATATCAGCACCAACCAAGTCGATTTGATCCTGAGGGATTGGAACCCACTTGTATTTTTCTGTATATCTTGCACCACCCAAAGCAGCTGGCAGCTTCGCACCATCATATGGGAAGTAGAGGTTGTTCAATTCTGCATCAGCAGTTCCCCATCTTTGAAGATCATAGAATCTGTGACCTTCCATACCCAATTCTAGCAATCTTTCCATTCTAACAGCTTCTCTAGCTACGCTAGCATCTGTCCATGGAGAATCGTAAGTCTTGATGTCGTAGTTTGCAGCCATAGTTCCATCCCCTCTCATCAATTTGGAATTAATGGCGCGGGTTCTCACTCTATTTACATAAGTTCTTGCTGTCTCCAGATTCCCTAATTCAACCTCTGCTTCAGCAGCTAGAAGAAGAATATCTGCAAATCGGATGATCATGAAATTGATACCTGTGTATCCAGGAGTCCAAGAGGAGTTGTCCTGGAAAGAACCTTGTTCTGATCTAGCATAAACATACTTTCTTGGTGAATAAGGACCTGCGTTAGGCTGATTTCTGATCCAAGCCTGACCAGGATGATCTTGCCAATCCAAGTATGGAATTCCTCTTCTTCCTACAGTGTGATCCAATCTTGGGTCAAGTGGACCAGAATCTGGAGTGAAAGCCTCACCGGAAGCAACACCCATATCATTCTTTACTTCGTTTGCAGCACTATTGTAAGACTTATCCAAAAGAGGTAGGCCATCCTTAGTTCTGAAAGCATTTACAAAAGTAAATGTAGGTTGGAAGAATCCGCAGCAGTTACCAGGACCCGCAGGGCCGGTATTGTATGGAAAGTTCAAATCAAATTCAGGGTTTGCATTTTGAACTGCTCCTGTATTAGCTGCAGACTGATAAGCCCATACAGACTCTTCATGATTGTCGTTAGCTGCACGGAAAGCATCATCATAGTAAGGTACCAAATCATACTTCAAACCATTTGAAGTAACACCATTGGCAATCACATCATCAAACAAAGCCTTTGCACGGCTGTATTCTTTGGTGTACATGAATACTTTGCCCAAATAAGCTTTTGCTGCCCATTGATTCACTCTACCTACTTGAGGTTGAGTAGCAGGAAGGTTAGCAATTGCATATTCCAAGTCAGCAATGATGAAAGGCCATAGGTCCTTGTCGTTTTTCACTTCTTCCAAGCCTGATCCATAATCTACAGTTTCATCCACATAAGGAGTTCTGTTGTAGTCTCGGGCCAATTCAAAATAGAAGTGCGCTCTCAGGAATCTTGCCTGAGAACTTAATCTGATAACATCATTATCAGTAACCTCAGGTTGACGGCTTTCCAAAAGACGAAGTACATTGTTTGCTCTTGCAATACCTTCATAGCAGACATTGTATTTATCTCCCATATTTCCTCCTGCAGCATCGTTTTCAAATCGCTGAATTGGATTTATGGTGGCAAAATCTCCAGGGTCGGTACCTTTGTTAGCCTCTCCCCCTCTAATACTCCCCCAAACCCAGTTGGAAGGAGACCCTAATCTGTTTCCGCGGCCATTTACCTGAGAATAGGCTGCGATCAATGACGCATCCAATCCTGCCAAAGAAGTTAGCTGTGCTTCAGACAGCTGACCAACTGGCGGAACTTCCAGGAAATCTTCGCTACAACTCACTGCTACCATCATCGCTGTGGATGCTAGTAGGGCGCCGATTTTTAATTTGAAATTGTTCATTTTGTTAATCTATTATATTGTCTATAACTCGATTCTTGTTAAGTAGTTTGGTTTAGAAACTTAAATTTAAACCAAATGTCCAACCTCTGGTCACTGGGTAGTTTCCTACGTCGATACCAAAGGTCAAATCCGCATCACCACCTACTGCTGGATCCAATCCTTCATATCCGGTGATAGTAAACAGATTGTTTACAGAAGCAAATACTCTTGCTCTTTCCATCTTCAACTTCTGAAGCAAACTTGCAGGTGCAGAATATCCTAATGTCAAGTTCTGCATTCTCAAGTATGAACCATCTTCCACATAGAAAGAGTTGGCCACGTTAGAAGTAGAGAAGTTTGCAGTTCTTTCGACAACTGGAATTTCAGCATTCAAATTCTCAGGAGTCCAAGCATTCTTTAAGCGCTCAGAGATGGCAGCACCTTCGAAAGTCTGGAAGAAGTCGGTAAACCAACGAGACTGATTCCAAATTTCATTTCCGATGGAGGTGTAGAGATAGGCAGAAAGATCAAAGCCTTTGTAACCTAAAGTGAAAGTCAAACCTCCTGTGAAGTCAGGTACCGGATTACCCAAGAAAACTCGGTCGTTTGGAGTAATTACGCCGTCACCATCGACATCCTCAAACTTGAATCGGCCTGGGGCAGCACCGTCTTGAGTAGCATGGGAGTTTACATCTTCCTGATTTCTGAAAAGACCTAATGTATTAAATCCAAAGAAAGAAGACAGTGGTTGTCCTACTGCATTTCTGATTGGCTGAATACCTCGGTAAGATGGGTTAACAGTCGTGATGAAGTCTAGTCCAGGAGAGAGAGAAACGATTTCGTTCTTCAAAGTAGAACCAGTCAATGTCAACTCATAAGTCAAATCAGAAGTGAAGTTGCCTCTGGTGGTTACCAAAAGGTCCAAACCTCTATTCAACATTTCACCAATATTCACCGCTGGAGGTGCAGCATTGCTACCCGCAGTTAAAGGAATTGGAACGGTGAAGAGCAAGTCTTTGGTATCTTTCTTCCACCAGTCAAAAATCACATCCAATCGACCGTTGAAGAAAGTACCGTCAAAACCAATGTTTTGAGTTACGGCAGTTTCCCACTGTGCATTAGGGTTACCGATTCGAGATCTTCTGAAACCGATAACTGCACTAGAGTTGGTACCTCCAATATCGTAGGAAGAAGCGTTGATATTACCGGCAAACAAAGAGAACTGGTTATTCGGATCCACGTTGTTAGAGTTACCCATTTGACCCCAGCCACCTCGAATTTTCAAATCATCAATCCAAGTAGCTCCTTGAAGGAAGGACTCAGAAGAAATTCTCCAAGCAGCTGAGAATGCTGGGAACACCCCGTATCTCGCATTTTCACCAAATCTGGATGAACCATCTCTACGAACAACTGCACTGAACAAGTACTTGTCATTGTAGGTATATTTCACCTGACCAAAGTAAGAATTGAAATTAACCCCTTTGAACTGATTAGAGTTTACTTGTCTTGTACTTACCGGCAAGTTAGAGATAGTGATGAAATCAGGATCTTGTGAGAATGGATTCTGACCAACTGCGTTCATGTTTCTACCAGCACCGGTGTTCAAAGCTTCCTGACCCAACAATACATCAAATGCATGCTTGTCGATTTTCTTTTTCCAAGCCAAAGTGTTGGTGAATGTCCAAGCAAATGAATATCCAGCAAATTCGTTATAACCAAACGCGGAGTTGTTTTCAGAGTTTTCATACTGCAAACGAGTATAACCTACTCCGTAGAAGTTGTCATACTGACCACCAATAGAGGTTCTGAAGGTAAGGTCATCGATGATATCCCACTCACCGTACAAGTTACCAAAAGCATTAGCGTTGAAGCTTCTATTGTTCAATTGACCTTCTCTGTTAGCAACAGGGTTTCTAGGGTTATTAAAACCTCTGGAAGCTGTACCTGCATATCCACCAAATTCATCATAGATTGGAATGATAGACGGCATACGGAAAGCCTGAAGAATGTCATTTTCGTCATCAGATACACCTCGACCTCCGGTACCCCCTTGCTGACCCAATACCTGACGGTAAGTGGCCTGGAAGTTCTGCCCTACTCTGATTCTCTTGGTCACGTCGAATTCAGAGTTAGCTCTCAAAGAGTATCTTCTGAAGTCGTTACCAATCATGATACCAGCCTGCTCCTGTAGACCTACACCGACAAAGAATCGGGAAGTTTCAGAACCGCCATTAAAGCCCAAGGAATGTCTGTGCAATGGAGCGTTTCTAGTCAAGGCAGCATACCAATCTGTACCTTCACCGGTCATTGCTCTAGTCAATTGACGGACAGTTCCGCGAGTAGGATCGATGTTATACCATTCTCTTTGCTGATCAATTTGAGCTTGAGAAAGTGGTCCTGGCTGACCAGAAGCAACTCCCAAAGCCCCAGTAACAGGATCCTGAGTGATCAAACTCAAATAATACGGCATCACTGGAGATGTTCCTGTACCAAATTGAGGGTGACCATACTGAGGAGCTCTGTTTTGAAGACGAGCAGTGTTTGTTTCTGCAAGCCAAGTGTAAGTGGCATAATCCTGTGGATTCATCATATCCAATCCAGTACCAGGATCGGTTACACCATACATACCGTTGTAATCCACTCTTAGCTTCTTGTTTCTAGCACCTTTTTTAGTGGTGTAAACGATAACCCCGTTTGCAGCACGAGCACCATAAATAGAAGCCGCAGCTGCATCCTTCAATACGGTAGTAGACTCGATATCATCTGGGTTCAAGAAGTCAGTAGAACCTGTAGGAAGACCATCGACAATGTACAAAGGTTCGTTACCACCGAAGGCACCGAAACCACGAACACGGATAATGGAAGAAGTACCTGGCTGACCATTGGTAATTACTGTCACACCGGATACACGACCCTGAAGAGTTTGTTCCACGTTACCGGTAGGAATAACCTGAAGATCTCTAGGATCGACAGTGGCAATCGCACCGGTTGTTTCTCTTCTGGAGTCAATGGAGTAACCCGTTACCACCAATTCAGTAAGGGTTCTTTCATCAGGTTGCATGCTTACATCGATTACGCTTCTTGCACCAACGACTTGCTCGACAGCAGCATAACCAATAAATGAAAAGACCAAAGTAGCTTGGTCATTAGGCACATTGAGGGAGTATTTACCATCAATGTCTGTGGCAGTACCGGTAGTAGTACCTTTCACCAGGATTGAAACACCCGGCAAACCTACTCCGTACTCGTCAAGAACCGTACCCGTGACTGTTTTTTGCGCCATAACAGCGCCAGCGGATAGGACTAAGAGCGTGAGACACACACTTAGGATTTTGTAAACTTTTTTCATATACGTAGATAGATTGGGTAACAAGATTAATCTCAAAAACTTGTTTGTTTATTGTTTGTGCAATCGTTTGCGATTATTCTTAAAATAATAGCAATAGGTATGTGTCTGATTTCTAGACTTCTATTGCAACTATACCTGGCCTGGGTAAGGCCTGCGAATTAAATAACCTGTAGGTTTGAGTGCATCGGTCGATGCTAGGCGAGAGTAGGAAATAGTCAGGTAATAAGGATCATAGGCAGAGTAATTTTGGGTTAAATGTTAATTCTTAATCGTCAATGTTAAATAATCTAAAACAAATTTCAAATCCCAAACCCTAAATATTATTCTGAAAAGGCATTTTTTTCATCACTTAAAAATTCTATTCGAAGAAAATGCCAAAATATTCCCTTGAAAAATAAAGGTTTATAACTGCTTGCCTCGATTAAAAAAACTTTCTAAAGAAAAGTCCAAATATTATTTCAAAACTTAATTCGAATTGAAAGCCTTAAAAAACTCATCTGTCTCTCTCAATTCCTGAAAAACAGGATCTTGAAAAGCCTTTTCTGCCAATTGCCGATTTGACTCTACTGCCCGCTTCAGGTGAATCAATGCGATCTCTGCCTGCCCCGACCCTGCAGCAATCATAGCCAAACCATAATATCCATAACCAAAGCTCCTTCCCAAAATTACCGACTCCTCAAAAGCTGCATTTGCCTCAGCAAAATCCTCAATCAAGTAAAAAGCCAAGCCTTTATTAAAATAGTCTTTAGGATCGGTAAACTCGTAATCAAATCGCAGGGTAGCCAGCTTATAATCACCTCTCAAAATATCCAAAGCTCCCCGCAGTGCCTCATTTCTCCGAACCAAGTCCTTATTTTGAATCCCTGTAGAGGCATCTGATAGTTTTTTATAAGCCTCCCAATAATTCCCTTTTAAAGCCAAAATCTGCCCTTGATTGTGAAGTGAATAGGGATTTACCTCCACACGATAGGCCTGAACGAGCAGACGGTCTGCTTCATCCCAAAGAATTTCCTTTGACCCATAATCCAAAGTACGCTGGGCCTGACGCATCCGAACCACAGCCATATTATTATACGGCAAGGGAGAATGGAAATACTCGGTCATTTTTGAAAAGATGACCGCTTTTTCATCCAAACTATTTGTCGCTTCTGCCGCTTGGATCCATTCTTCGAAAGTCAAAAGCGAGCCTGAGGTGGTATTTTTCAGTGCTTCATTCAGCTTTCGGCTCTGCTCCATATCCAAGCCTTTCCTAGGCTTGGCCACAACTTCAACTTTGACTACACGAAGTTTTGGAAACAGGTCCTTCTGTACCTGAGAAAATCCCGGAATTTTCACCAATCGCTCATATTGATCCTGAAAAGACTCCCGGTTCATCACTACAGCATACATTTCATCTTTTCTCTGCGTAGAAATACCCTCATAATCCCTCAATAGCAACCTGAGGTCAAACCAATCATTCCATCGGGAATCCACCCTGATCATCGAGTCAGGGAAAGCCGAAAGACGGGTATCCAATTCTTTTTTCACAGCTTCTGCCCTACTCATACCCAGCTGACTGGATTTGCCCTCCGAAGATTCAGGGGATTGCAATCCGGTAATTTTAATTGCCTGCACTAGAGGATTCCTTTGCAGAAAGTCATCCAATTGGTTTATCGAAGATGAAAAGGCAGAGTTTTTTTTGATTTGTGTCTGTCCGGGATCGAAATAAAAAACAAACTCTTCCCTTTGCACGGCATCCCTATCTGTTTGACCTGAAAGCATGTATGCACCCACTTCAGGGATGGGTTCATCCGCATAGACTTCCCCCAGTTTGACCATCAACTGAGGAGCCAACACTCCCTTGGTCAGGGCCTTTTTCTCCAATATTTCCTCACCTGAGCGCTTTTGTTGGACAAACTGTAACTCCAAACTTGCCCCCAACATCCAGTCTTCGAAGAGAATGGAATAAGATTTCTCAAATCGAAAAGCTGTGCCCTCCCTAAGTAAAGGAATCTCTCCTAGGTCCAAGTTTCTGGACTGAGCCTGATAAAAAAGCCTAAGTTTACTGTTGCGAATCGCCATCACTGACTCAATCGGAATCGTCCCTGCCACCTCAAAGCGAAGGGAATCGCCTTCTAATTTTAATTTGTAAGGATTGATCCGGGCAGTGCTTAAATACTTGCTTTCAGGCATAGTTCTTGCCTCGGATTCGACACAAAAGCCTGATAGCCAAATAAAAAATATCAGGATTGAAAACAATCTTACATAAAGTTTACTTATTGGAAAGACAAGCATTTATTCTATTTTTGATCGACTAAACCACCACAAATCATGGAAAAATTAAAACTATTCTTCGAAGAACGAGCCTTCGGTGTTTGTTCCCGACTTGGGGAGAAGCTCAATTTTCCCATTGACAGCATTCGTTTATTTTTCATTTACTCTTCTTTCATCACTCTTGGCTCCCCTGTAATCGTGTATGTCTCGATGGCCATGATGATGAAAATCAGAAAATATTTCCGCAAGATGAACAATCCTGTGCTTTTCGACTAAAGATCTGAAAAGGTCTTTTTCCCTAAGACAAAAAAGTGCCAAAAGACCAAGCGCACTGGACCAGACCGGAGAATATTCCGGTCTTTTTGTTTTTTGGGGTTGGAAATGAGCAAGTTCTTTGTTTTCAGAAAATCAAGATAGCCATTTACTACTGCCTGAGAGGAGTCTTTATCCCCTTTTAAATAAAATTGCAAAGAGGACAGCATCTCCAGAAAACCTTTCAGCACAAAAACCATCCAAAACTTGGGCTTGGACAAATTTTTATAAAGCATGCTAAGGCTGTTTCTGATGTTAAGGTAAAGCTTTTTTGGACTTGAACGGGACAAGGTCGCCCCTCCCAGATGATAAACTTTCACTGCACCATGATACCCAATTTTTCTTCCCGAAAGCCTCAGTCTCCAGCAAAGGTCAATCTCCTCCATATGGGCAAAAAAATGAGCGTCAAAGCCTTCCTGCTCGTAAAAATCATGAGATCGTATAGCCATGCAAGCTCCTGATGCCCAATCTACTGATATGGAATCATCGTATTGCCCAGAATCATTTTCCAGCACATCCCAGATTCTTCCTCTGCAATAAGGGTAGCCCAGGCTATCCAAAAATCCTCCTCCAGCACCTGCATAATCAAATTGGTCCCGCTGGGTCCAGGAAAGAATCTTGGGCTGCACACTGGCAAATTCTGGATTTTGATCTAGCCAGGTAACCAGATTTTGATCCCAATCGGGAGTCACCTCTACGTCAGAATTGAGGAGAATCAAGTATTCGTACTGTTCCTTAAGCGATTCCAGGCCCCAATTGTACCCTCCGGCAAAGCCAAAATTGGAGGCGAGGCGAATGAGTTGAACCTCAGGAAACTCATTTTCCAACAAGGAAATCGAGCTGTCTGTGCTGCTGTTATCTATCACCCAAACATCTGATTGGCTATTAGCCAAAACAGAGGGAAGGAAAATAGGAAGAACCTTTTCTCCATTGTAATTGAGGATAACTACTGCAGATTTTTTCATAAAAATAGGAAAGGTCCACCCCGAGATTTCTCTGAGTAAGACCCCAGTTTCAAAAACTTCCCCTTGCTTAGCCAAACATGCTACCCAAGTCCATACCCGGTATGTTGGGAAGCATACCTTGTGTGGCCGCTTTCATTTCTTCTTTGATTTTTACCTCGATGGCTTCCATTGCCTTGTTGGTAGCGGCTACGATCAGGTCACTCAGCATCTCTTTGTCACTTGGACTGAGAAGAGATTCATCCATTTCTACGGTCAGAACTTTCCGCTCCCCATTCACCCAAACTTTGACCATTCCTGCACCTGCTTCTCCCTCTGCACGCAAATGAACCAGCTTGGCCTGAGCCTCTTTTATTTTCGCCTGGGCTTCTTTGACTTTGCCCATCATTCCCATCAGATCAAACATATCGCTAATTTTTTTTTCAAATATATCTTTTTCAACACGCAGAAATCAACCTTTCAGATGAGATTATATTCTTTTTTTTGATCCAAAAACAAAATATTATTTCATAAAAATGGATTTTATATCCCTCATAAGAATATTTTAGCCAACTTTTAGCTGGATTATTCTGTAAAAGAGATTGTAACCCAAACTCTTCAACCATGAAAACCATCACTCGGATCGAAAAAGAAGCGATCCGCAACTTATCCTTTTCCAAAAGAGAAGTTCTTTCTAGTCCTGAACAGAAAAAACAAAGAGAAGCCGCGCTTCATCGATCTCAAACACTCGGAAATCTTCTGCAAACCAAAGTTTACCTCACCTTCGAAAGTGCAGATGGAACCACCTATCAGGTACACACCACCGTTTGGGCAGTTGGAGCTGATTTCGTTGTCCTTAAAGAAGGCATCTATTTGCCTGTATCAGCAATTTTGGAAGTGGATTAAACCAATGCCTCAACGGCTTTTTCGAGGCTTAGGCTTTCTTGCTCTCCCGTCTTTAAGTTTTTTAAAACTAAGGTTCCAGAATTGATTTCAGCATCACCACAAATCCCCACGAAGGGGATTTCTTTTTTGGAGGCAAATTCCAATTGCTTTTTCAGCTTGGATGAATCCGGATAGATTTCGGCTTTGATTCCTGCTGCTCTGAATTTGCCCAAAATAGATAAGGCATAGTCAAAGCCCTTTTGGTCAAAATAGGCCAAAAGCAGGCGGGTTCCCTGAAGGCTTTCTTCTGGAAAAAGCCCCAACTCATCCAACACATCATAGATTCGATCCACACCAAAGGAAAACCCGACCCCAGACACACCCGGCAATCCAAATACTCCGGTAAGATCGTCATATCTTCCACCTCCACTCACCGATCCGATAGAGACGCCATGTACCTTGACTTCGAAAATGGCTCCAGTGTAATACGAAAGCCCTCTAGCCAATAAAATATCAAAATCCACATGGGCCAGGTCCTCACCCATTTGTTTCAATATAGTCAAGGCTTCTTCGATTTCCTGAATCCCTTTAAGGCCGGTTTCTGAGCTATTCAGAAATTCACGTAGAAAATCCAACTTTTGGGTTAGCCCTTCTTGCAGATTGACCAAAGGCACTAACTTTTGAATGGAATCCTCTTCAAAACCTCTTTGAGACAACTCCTCCTTCACTTTTTCCCAACCTATCTTATCCAGCTTGTCGATGGCCACACAGAGCGGCCCTTCTTTTCCTGCTTCCCCTATTGCTTCTGCGATACCTGTGAGAATCTTTCGATTGTTTAGCTTGATGCTATACGACTTCAGACCCAACTTGGCAAATACCCTCCGAATCATCAGAATAATCTCAGCCTCGCAGACCAGGCTATCGGTACCCACCACATCCGCATCGCATTGATAAAACTCCCGATATCGACCTTTTTGAGGCCGGTCTGCCCTCCATACGGGCTGGATTTGGTAGCGTTTGAATGGAAAAACCAAGTCATTGCGATTCATCACCACGTAGCGGGCAAAAGGTACAGTCAGATCATAGCGAAGACCTTTTTCGGAAACTTTTGGAAGAATTGAAGGGCTGCCGTTTTTCAGATCATCTTCCGTCACGTCCTTGGCAAAATCCCCTGAATTCAGAATTTTAAACAAAAGCTGATCTCCTTCATCTCCATACTTCCCGGTGAGGGTGGAGAGGTTTTCCATGGCGGGAGTTTCGATCTGCTGATAGCCAAACAGCTGAAAAGTCTCTTTGATGGTATCCAAGATGAAGTTTCTTCGACCCATTTGAAGGGTTCCAAAGTCTCGCGTTCCTTTGGGAAGGGAGGGCTTTTGCATGATTTTTTTGGTGATTTAGGCTCAAATTTACCCAAAAATCCCCAAAAGGCCGGACCATCCGGCAATTTCTCCAAGAATAATTTGCCAGATTTTTAGGCATAAAAGAATTGTCTTCCTATCTTTGCGCCTCATTTCGAATCCAAAAACTTAAACATATACGGCCATGGGTGTAACTACTCTTAAAAGAAAATTGAGAAGAAAAAGACAGAGCCAGAATGCTCGCGTGATCAAAATCAAGCAGTTGAGTGCGAAGCCTGTGATCAAAAACGTGGACATCGAAGAGCTTAAGGCTTCTTTCTCCAAGTAATTTCTTCCTCTGAGAAGACAAAAAGCGGCCCTAAAGCCGCTTTTTTTATTTTAAACTCTCCCCCTTTTTCCCAACTCCACCACTTTTAGATTGGTGATTTTTCCATTGTCTAGGTCAAAAAGCAGCATAGTTCTCATCTGATGAAATCCCTGCTGTCCTATGGCTCCCGGGTTCATGTAGAGGCAACTGAGCTCCCGGTCAAATTCCACTTTGCAAATATGGGAATGCCCGCAGATGAATACTTGGGCTTGGGACTCCCTGATTCTGCTTTTCACTCCTTTTGCATACCGAGGCGGCTTCCCTCCTATATGCGTCATCAGTACTTTGACTCCCTCAAGGGTAAATTTATTCCACTCCGGAAAGCGCTCCTGTACCTCCTGATCGTCAATATTTCCAAAAACTCCCCTGACAGGAATTCCTTTGGGAAGGCTTTCAATCACCTGAAGATCTCCTACGTCTCCTGCATGCCATATTTCATCTACGCCTTGCAAATATTCCAGCGTTTTGTGATCAATGTAACTGTGGGAGTCAGAAATCAAACCGATCTTTTGGGGCATTTTGAGTAAATTTAGAATCAATTCTAAATCAAATTGACCAGATAACCATAGGCTAAAGTCCAAAATGAATTTCAATTGACACTGATAATTCAGCCCAAAAAAGTTAAAATCAAAATCTCATTCGTTAAACTCAATTCCAAGACAAAAAAACCATGAAAACCAAGCTGCTCCTCATCCCATTTGCTGTATTGCTTTTTGTTTTTTCCGCTTCGGCACAGGAAGCCCTACAGGATTCCATTCAGGTCATTTCCATAGAAAAATTCGAAAAAATGTCCACAAAAAAGAAGGCCAGAATTCTCGATGTCCGTACTCCTGAGGAAGTTTCGGAAGGACATCTCACCGGCGCATTAAACATCAATTATCTCGGGGAAACCTTCGCTGAAGAGATTGAAAAACTCGACAAAAAGAAAACTTATCTCCTGTATTGCCGTTCGGGAAGCCGTACCCGAAAAGCTGCCGACCTCATGCAGGATGCAGGATTCAAACATGTGTACATGCTCGAGGGCGGAATTACCGCCTGGAAAGAAGCTGGCAAACCCATTGAAAAATGAATTTGATCCAATCAATTAACCCTTTTACCGACCAACTATTAAAGGAATTTGTCCCCCTTAACCTAAAAGAAGCCAAAAAACAGGTAACTCAAGCACAAAACGCTTTCGAGGCTTGGAAAGAGACCCCCTTGGCACAAAGAGCTGCTTTGATGAAAAAAGCAGGAGAGCAACTCAGAAACCAAAAACAACACTACGCCCGGTTGATTTCCCTGGAAATGGGAAAAGTAATCAAGGAATCCCTAGCTGAAATAGAAAAATGTGCCTGGGTTTGCGACTACTATGCCGATCATGCGGAGAGCTTCCTTCAGGATGAACCTATTTCCCTTCCTGATGACAAGAAGGCAAAAGTGATTTATCAGCCCTTGGGGGTAATTCTTGCTGTGATGCCTTGGAATTTCCCATTCTGGCAGGTATTTCGATTTGCAGCCCCTACCCTAATGGCAGGCAATGCAGGACTTCTCAAGCATGCCTCCAATGTCCCCCAATGTGCTTTGGCCATTCAGGAGGTATTCGATAAAGCCGGTTTTCCGGAGGGACTCTTTCAATCCCTATTGATCAATTCCCAAGTCACCTTAAGCCTAATCCAAGAACCACAAATCCGGGCAGTATCTCTTACAGGAAGTGAGGGCGCGGGCCGGGCCATTGCTGCAGCAGCAGGAAAAGGACTCAAAAAAACTCTCCTGGAATTGGGTGGAAGTGACCCCTTTGTGGTGTTTGCAGATGCGGATATCGATCAGGCTGTGGAAACCGCCGTCAAAGCCCGAATGATCAATTTTGGCCAGAGTTGCATTGCGGCCAAGCGGTTTTTGATAGAAAAACCGGCATATAAACAGTTTGTGGATAGATTCCAAGAAAGGTTAAGCCAACTCAAGGAAGGGGATCCCTTAGACGAAAATTCAGATTTTGCCTGCATGGCAAGACCTGATTTAGCCAAGGAGCTATTTGATCAGGTGAAAAAGACAAGACTTCTGGGTGGCAAAATTCCTTTTGGAGGAGAAAAGCCGGAGCAAGGGTCTCCATTTTTCAAACCCACTATCATCACCGATATCCCTAAAAATTCCCCTGCGTTTCAGGAGGAGATGTTTGGACCTGTGGCTTCTTTCTTTTCCTTTCAAAGTGAAGAAGAAGCAGCACAGATCGCCAATGCAACAGATTTTGGACTGGGTTCATCCGTGTGGACCAAGGATTCCGATCGTGCCGAGCGAATGAGCCGGTCCATAGAAAGCGGAGCTGTTTTCATCAATTCCATGGTGGCCAGTCATCCTTGGCTTCCCTTTGGAGGAATCAAAAACTCCGGCTATGGTAGAGAATTGAGCCGTCAGGGCATTCTCGAATTTGTCAATACCAAGACCGTTTATCTGGGGTAAAATCCTCCTGGACAAAGAATCGGGCAACTTTTGCAAATGCCCGATTCCTTCCTATTTTTACGAGCCAAAATTTTGTCTTTAAATCATGAGAGAAATACAATTCAGGGAAGCTTTGAGAGAGGCGATGTCCGAAGAAATGAGACGTGATAAGAACGTTTTTTTAATGGGTGAAGAGGTGGCCGAGTACAACGGCGCCTACAAAGTATCCCAAGGAATGCTCGATGAATTCGGACCTGACCGCGTTTATGATACCCCAATCTCCGAATTGGGCTTTGCAGGATTGGGAGTAGGTGCTGCGATGAACGGCCTCAAGCCTATCATCGAGTTCATGACTTTCAATTTCTCTCTGGTAGCTATAGATCAGATCATCAACTCTGCTGCTAAGATGTATTCCATGTCGGGTGGAGCCTATTCAGTACCTGTGGTTTTCCGAGGTCCTACGGGAAATGCCGGACAGCTTGGCGCTACTCACTCTTCCAATTTTGAAAATTGGTTTGCCAATACACCTGGCCTTAAAGTGATTGTGCCCTCCAATCCTTACGATGCAAAAGGTCTGCTCAAAGCTGCAATCCGTGACCCAGATCCAGTGATTTTCATGGAATCCGAATTGATGTATTCTGACAAGGGGGAGGTTCCAGAATCAGAATATCTTCTTCCTATCGGCGTGGCGGATGTGAAGAGAAAAGGAAAGGATGTCACCTTGATTTCCTTTGGAAAAATGATGAAAGTAGCGCTTGAGGCTGCCGAGGAAATGGCTAAAGAAGGTATTGAGTGCGATGTGATCGACTTGAGAACAGTTCGTCCAATCGACTATGCCACTTGCGTAGAGTCTTTGAAAAAGACAAACAGAGCAGTAATTGTGGAAGAGGCCAATCCTATTGCGGCTATTTCTTCAGAATTGACTTATCACTTCCAGCGACATGCTTTTGATTATTTGGATGCGCCGGTGATTCGAGTAAACTCTATGGACATTCCACTGAGCTACTCTCCAACCTATATCGACGCTACTCTTCCCAATGTGAAGAGAACTGTAGATGCGATCAATAAGGTACTTTATAGATCCTAATAGAGAAAAAGCCCGGTTTTATCCGGGCTTTTTCATTTTTCCTTTTTCAATTCAATAAACTGAGTTCGATCTATCAGACTACCCAAGCCTTCGTTTTATTTGCTGGCAGTTTTGTTTTCCAAAAGCGGGGAAAAATCTACCTTCTGTCCTACCTCGTACTTCCCTTTGTGATCTAACTTCCAAGTTGGTCGAGCATTGATATTTCCGGGATTGATAGGGATAATTTTATAACCTACCATACCATTGAATTTCTCTTCATTGGGCTCATAAATCTCAGAAACCACCCAGATGGTTGGTTCTTGCGGAATGATCAGTTTCTTTTCTGGAGAACAGGAAAAAATTAGGAAGGAAAAGAAGATCAGGGCAAATAGCTGAAAGAGAAAAACAAAAGAATCATTCAATTTTTTGAATTTGACAGATGAATTCATTTGTGATTTTGTTCTCGGGTTTAAAGATTAGGACTTCACTTGCCATTTCGAAGATTTTTCGAAAATGGATAGGGGTGATTATTTTTTTGGACTTCCTATCCTAAGCTTACCAATTTTCATACCATCAATTCAGACTTGCTTTAAAATTGGATGATAAAAAGAAAAAATGGGGGCAAAATGAGATGAATGAAAGAATGGTATGGAGATTCGTACTCAAATAATCAGTCTAAAATAAACCTGTGTGCTTCTTTTTGGATAGAATAAAAAAACCAGGCCTAAAAAGCCTGGCATTTTTGTTACCCAATCTATCTATCAATTGTGGGAAAAACCGGAATGGTGAGTTCCGGACTTTAATGAGGTAGTTATATCTAGCTGGAAAGGAAGAAAGTTCCTTTTGGAATAGCTTTTGGGTTTACTAAGTCCCCTCCCTTGAGTTAAGAGGGGACTCATAATCTCGATTTATCTGTTTCTTACGGGAGCACCACCTCCATTTTCCATTCCTCCATCTCCTCCTCCGTCTTTGAGGTCATCGTTGTTGATGGACTTTCTTCTTCTAGGTCTTTGATCCATGCTGAGCTTTCCGATTCTGTAGTTGAAGTTGATTTTGAAGTTCAGATTTCGGATCGCATTGGTGCTGTTTTGGATGATGGTAGGCGTGATGATTTCGTTGCGGAAGACAAACTCCTTCGCAAGGAAGTTTTCAGCACCAAATCCGATCGAACCCCTTTTCTCATTAAACTGCTTGTTGAAGCTCAATCCATACACAGCAAAACCTCCTGAGGTACCCTGTAGCTCCACTCTTCTGCCTCTGGCAAAGGAAAACAGCTGCACCTGCCAGTTTTTAGGCAAAGTATAGTTACCAAACAACCTTCCGGAGATCACGAAGCCTTCGTTTTGCGCAGCAAACTGAGGGTCAGTCAGCCCATTATCCAGCATCGCATAGTACAAGTCCCCCCCCCCATTCAAGGAAAGCTTGTTACTGATATTGATGTTGAAGAAGATGTTGGTACCTACTGCTTGTTCCTGACCTACGTTTTCGTAAGTAGTGAAGATGATGCCGTCGTTTTGAGTAGTTCGGATTGGTTGGATAGAACCTGTGGTATTTCTAAAGAACCCGGTGAAATTGATCGTTGTGTTCTTGATGAAGGTGCTGTAGCCCAATTCGTAATTATCGGTCAATTCCGGCTCCAACTCAGGATTACCTTGAGTGATCAGCTGTGGGTTGACCGCTTCAATGTTCGGGTTAAGGAAGCGGAGAGAAGGTCTCTGAATTCTTCTGTTGTAGGCAGCCTTGATCATGTTTCCGTTTTTCAGCTTTCGGCTGGCATTGATACTTGGGACAAGGGTACCATAGGAAGGAATTTCCGCTTCAAACTCCGTTTTGAAATCAGCATCGATCATCGTGTATTCGTATCGGAGACCTGTTTTCAAGGTGTAGTTTTTCAACAGAGGGAAGGTGTAGGACAAGTATCCCGCAGTTACATTCTGATCATAGCTGAATTCATTGCTCAGACTTGGATCTTCCAATTGAACAAACTCTCCCTCAGCACCTTGAGCTGCGAAGTAGGAGAAGTCTGAATAGGCTTTTCTCAGAATATTCTTTGCTCCATATTCCAAGATTTGATTTCCCTTTTGATCCAAAGGAGTCACATAATCGATTTGAACCGTAAACTCCTCGTTTTTGCTTGGGTTGATGTTCCTCAATCGGGACAACACATCGATTTGGTTTTCCTCAAAAAGAGTATTGGTGAAGGAGTTTTCTCTATCGTTTACAGAGTAAAGGGTCAAAAAGCTCAATTCTCTGCCTTTTTTCTCGTAAGTTCTAGTGTAGTTCAAGCTGACATCTACAGAATTGGAGTTGTCTAGTGAATTGGTAGCTCTCAATTGCTCTCCTCTGAGTACATCATCCAGAAAATTCTGAGTTAGGAAGTCGTTTTGCCAGTTTTTGGAATTTCTAACACCGAAATTGACTGAACCTGTGATGAAGTTATACTGGTCGATTTCATAGTCCACCCCGAAATTGTAGCGACCAAAAAGGTCTCTTCGCTCTGTTTCGGCTGATTGAAGTGTCTTGGAAACAGTCCCATCCGCATTGTTGGTGATTTGCTGATTGTCAAAACCACCAAGGATATTGTATCCGGATCTACCGAAGCCTCCTAGGGAAAAGCCAAACTTTCCAGTTCTCGCACTACCCTGCAGCCCCAAGTTAGATCCTCTCAAACCGAAGCCTGAGTTGATATTAAGGGTAAGCCCCTGCAGATTGTTCTTTTTGGTCACGATATTGATGACGCCGGAGGTACCTTCCGCATCAAATCGAGCCGAAGGTGAAGTGATTACCTCAACGGCTTTGATTTCGTCTGCAGGAATCTGACGAAGCGCATCAGAGATGGATGAAGCCGCGATGGCAGAAGGTCTGTTGTCGATCAGAACCAGAATGTTAGAGCTTCCTCTCATGGATACATTTCCGTCCAGATCCACTGAAAGCATGGGAACTCTTCGAAGTACATCCGTGGCATCACCACCTGCAGTGGTTTTGTCGTTCTCAGCTTTATAGATAGTCCTGTCTACTCTTTCTTCGATCAATTCCCGCTGACCTTGTACCGTCACTTCTTCCAAAGCAACCCCTTCGTCACTCATTCCGATTTCTCCCAAGTTGATTTCTGTTTCCAATGAGTTGATGTTTACCACCCTTTTGACAGTCTCGTATCCCAAGAAAGTCACTTGAAGCTCGTATTCTCCCAATTCATATCCGGTAATATAAAATACACCATCTCCATCAGCTACAGCACCCGAAGTACTGACGTCTGTTCCGAGTTTATATAGTGCGGCTGTGGCATAGCCTACGGGTTCGCCGGATTTGAGGTCTTTTGCCACCCCGATAATTCTTCCGGAAGTTTTCTTTTCCGGATTGTCTTGAGCCTGAGCGAAGCTCGCTCCCAAGATCAAAAATGCAAGTACTAGATTGAGTAGTTTATTCATGGTTTTGTTTTCAAACAAGGTATTCGCCTATTAGTACCCCAAAGTTGAGGGCAATGTTCAGGCTCAAAAAATGTAATAGACCGCCCTGCACCTTTTATCGACAAACCCAATCTAAAAGGGGATGAATCCCCGGATTACACGAATAGCAGGCTTAATCCCAAGAAAAGGGAGTTTCATGGGAATAATACTTGGTTTCGTAGATTTGATTTGAGGGTGAAATAGAAATTGCCTTAGTTTGGATACTGAAAATCAACCGAATGCCAAATCTGATCCCCAATAAGAACCTTTCTCTTTTGGTCCACCTCTTAGGCTGGGTCATGTTAGTCGTGGTGCTTTTATTGCTTTCCCCGCTTTCCTGGAGAATGGGAGAGATCGAGCTGCCCTATCAGTTTTGGATGAAGCAAGTCTTCCTTGTTGGGATATTGATTACGATTTTTTACTCCAACTCCTCCATATTAGTCCCAAAGATCCTTCTCAAGGGCAAAAATTACCTTTACTTGTTAATGGTCCTCTTGGGGGCTGTATTGTTTTATGGGCTAATCGTTTACTTCGAGCAGTTCATCGGTTATGGCAAAGCCATGCACATGCTCTTTAATCCTGACAAGCCTTATGATCCTTCCAAAAGATGGCTTCCGGGAGATGTTTTCCAGCTACTGCTCTTTGTGATCTCAATAGGCTTGAGTACTTCTGTGGCCTTGGTGACCAAATACCAAAAAGATGAAACCCTGAGAAGAGAAATGGACCGGCAGCGGATCAATACCGAACTCTCCTACCTCAAGGCACAGATCAATCCGCACTTTTTCTTCAATACGCTGAATAACATCTATGCACTGACCAATCTGGAGGTGAGCAAAGCTCAGGAAGCCTTGCTCAAGCTTTCACGAATGATGCGGTATGTGCTATATGAAAACCAAAAAAATGAAACCCTACTGTCCAAAGAGCTGAATTTTATACAGGATTACATTGAGCTGATGAAAATGAGGCTCTCCTCCAAAGTCAAGCTGAATATCCAAATCGATGAACCCAAAGACGATCTGATCATCGCTCCCATGCTGCTGCTTCCTTTTCTGGAAAACTGCTTCAAGCACGGCATCAGCTCCCAAAAGGAAAGCGAGATCATCGTAAAAGTGGAAATCATGGGAAAAACCCTCTTTTTCGAAACCCGAAATCATATCTTTCCTGTCAATCCTGATAGTCCCGAGGCCCATGAAAACGGAATCGGGCTGACCAATACCCAACGTAGGCTAAGCTTGATCTATCCCGAAAAACACCGCCTGAAATTTGGCAAAGACGAGGCAAAACAGGAGTATTGGGTAAATCTGACCATTGATTTGTCATGAAAATCAAATGCATAGCTGTAGACGATGAGCCTTTGGCTCTTAGCCTGCTGACCAAATTCATCAAGCAAACCTCATTTCTGGACCTGATCGGGGAGTTTTCCAACGGAATTGAGGCCTTGGGCTTTGTCAACCAAAACGAAGTTCAGCTGATTTTTATGGACATTCAGATGCCTGACCTTTCGGGAATGGAACTGGCCCGGATTCTGGATGGAAAAAAGAATTCTGACAAAACCCGAATTATTTTTTGCACAGCCTATCACCAGTTTGCCATTGAAGGATACAAGGTGGAAGCTCTGGACTACCTCCTCAAACCCTACAGCTACGAGGACTTCCTGGCAGCGGCTACCAAGGCTTATCAGTACTTCGAAAAAGTAAAGCAAAACTCAGAAGTCCAGCCCCGGAAAGAATCAGAGGCGCAGCCAGAATATATTTTCCTAAAAGTAGAATACCAGCTGGTCAAAGTGATGCTGAAAGACATCACCCATGTGGAAGCTTACAAAGACTACGTCAAAGTCCACCTGAAATCGAAGCCCAATCCGCTTCTGTCCCTGACCAGCATGAAAAACATGGAGGAACTCCTTCCATCGGATAAATTTATGCGGGTGCATCGCTCCCACATCATTGCTTTGGACCACATTGACTCTATTGCCAAAAACACGGTCATCATCGGCAATCATCAAATCTCGGTTGGAGACAATTACAAAGAGCCCTTTTTGGAGTTTCTGAGCCGTTGGATTAGCTAAATCTTGGCCGATTAATTTTTCACAAAACCCAAAACATCCTTATACCCCTTGCTCCATGTCCAGAAATATTGGGTGATCATGGGAATATGCTTGGTTTTGGGGTAAAAGGAGTAGGTCAAGTCTGTGCCTTTTTCCTCAGCTTCCTTTCTAAACCGGTCCACGGTCAATCGAATACCGGGGTAGGTTTTTTCTCCTTCCATAAGCAGTAAAGGAATCTCTTTCCCATCCAGAAAGTATATCGGCGAATATTCCTTCCACACCTCCGGATTGTCGGTAAAGGCATCGTAGTTGTCTTCGGCGTCGTACTTTTCCTTTCGCTCAGTCAGAAACCAATACCAATCCAATCCTGCCGGGTCGTTCAGAATCGCCCCTTTGAGCGGATTCTGGATTCCCAATTCTTGCCAAGGCTCTTCTTTGATGGCAACCAAAGCAGCCAAATGGCCTCCTGCAGAATGACCAGAAACATAAATGTTGTTCGGGTCGCCGCCATAATTGGCAATGTTTTCCTGCACCCATTGGACTGCCCTGGCGCTTGCCTTCTCCATGGCAGGCACTTGATAGTATGGTGCCAAAGGGTAATCGATAATTACCGTAACCACACCCCTTCTGGCCATCCGACTTCCCATAAAATCATAAATTTCCTTTCTGCCTTTGTTCCAGCTGCCCCCATGAATAAAGATCAACACGGGAGCATTTTTAGCTTTTTTGGGAGAAAATACATTGAGCTGCTTTCCCGGTAGTTCGGATGAAGACTCTAGATAAGTCAGGTTTTTGGTGCGGGTAACGGATTTAAAAGCGCAACTAGAGGCCATGGCCAGCAGGGCCAACGCGAGAATTAGGTGTTTCATTGGTGGTGATTTGGAGAAAAAAGAAAAAAACTAGGCACTTTGTTTTCAGAAATTAAAAAAGACAACCGGTTAGGATTGCCTTTTTGAATTCCGATTTTCAGACTGCCTACTGCGACTGATTACTGCCTAATGAACAGCTAGTTCCTGCTTACTCAGGCCCTCATCAAATCCCTCAAACTTTCCGAAAGTAGGTTATCTCCCTGAGCCAATAGCTCTGGCGAACCCACCTCTACCAATTTTCCCTGATCCAATATCAACACCTCGTCTGCAAGCAGGGCAGGCCGGATGCGGTGAGTCACTATGAGGATGGGAATCTCTTCCTTTAGCTTCAGGATCAAGTCAAGCATCTTTTGCTCAGTCATCCGATCCATAGCTCCGGTAAATTCATCCAACAACAACACCTGAGGCTTTTTGAGCAAAGCCCTGGCAAGACCAACCATCTGCTTCTGTCCGCCAGATAGATTCACTCCTGCTTCTCCCACCTGAGTAAAATAGCTTTGAGGAATTCGCTCAAAAAATTCATGCAACCCCAAGTCCTGACATCTTTGGATCACTTTTTTATACCCTACCGGATTTGTGTTTAAGCAGATGTTATAGATCAAACTCCCGTTGAAAATCTTGATCTCCTGAGGCACGTAACCTACACGTTCTCGCCAGCCGATTTTAGAAATATCTTGCAGTGACCTATCCCCATTGATCAGGACAGACCCCGATTCTGGGGGATAAAAGCCCATCAAAACCTGCAACATCGTACTCTTTCCTCCCCCGGACTCGCCTAATAGCACGCTCAATTTGCCTTTCTTCAATTCAAAACTCAGCCCCTTGTAGAGCAGTTTTCTTCCCGGAAACCGAAAACTCAGGTTCTCCACCTGAATCTGATCTATGGCATCAGGAAGTTCCATTTCTCCGGAGATTTGCTCCTGTTCCAGCTGTACAAATTCATAGAGTCTATCCCCCGCAATCTGTGCTTCTTGGATTTGGAGGTTGGAAAGGGCCAATTTGTTCACCGCCGGGACCAGCATCCCCAGCATTCCGCTGATTGCCACGAGTACTCCGAGTTCCATCTGCTTCTCTGCCACCAAATAGCAACTTGCCGCCAGTACCGCCACCAGAAATACCACCCCAGCCAGTTGCGACATCAGGGCCAAGCGGTTACTGACTTGTCCTAGAGAGAAAGCGCTTTCCTGAAACTTCCGGTAGGCACTTCCATTCATTTTTAAAAATTGCTCAGATTTAGATTCTCCCTTGATGGCGCCTATTCCTGTCAGCGTATCGATAAATCCCGACTCCGAACCCGAATACTGCACCATCAGATCCTCCTGCCCCTTTTTGATGGGCCGATGATACCGATAAATCAACAGAAAATAAATCGGGAGAAAACCAAAAACCAGACAGCCAATCTGCCAAGAGTAGAGGAAAATCGAAACCGTGGTCACTATCACCACAAAGGAATCCACCATCAACTCTGTAGTCAATACCGAAACCGCTCTCTGAATCCGCCGCGAATCATTCATCCGGGAGGTGATGTCTCCGACCTTTCTGGAATCAAAAAACACCTTGGGCAATCCCAGCAACTGCTCAAAAAACCCATTGATCAGCCGAAGATTCAGTTCTTTGCTTTGTCGTACCAAAATGGAAGAACGGAGGTAGCTAAGTACCGACCTTCCGATCAAGAGGACAAAAAGCAAAACCAGACCCAAACTCAGCTTTTGCCAGGCTTGATTGGGCAGAAATTCATCAATCAGCTTTTGGGAAAATACCGCCACAGCCAGACCCAAGATCGTGGTGACCAAACCCAGAAAACCTGAAATCAGCAAAATCGGTATGTCGGACCGGATCAAGTCCAAAATCCATTTTCGCTTTTTCTGCCGACTACTTTCCAAGGTCTCAAATCCAGCTCCAGGCTGTAACAAAACCAGTGTCCTGCTTTGCCAGATCTCCAATAGCCCCACTTCAGAAACCCACTTCTTGCCAAGGGCCGGATCCATAAGTAAGTATTGATTTTCCTTCTTTCCATAGCACACCACGAAGTGGCTAAACTTCTGATCGATGACCACATGAAGTAGGGCTGGGAATTCCAACTCATCCAAGTGATGAAGATCCTTCACCCGGAAGGCATCACCTTCCATTCCTATCTGACGGGCAGCCTCTACTAAACCCAATACCGTGGTACCCTGAACAGCTGTCCCACTGATCTGCCGTAGGTACTCCATAGACCGCTCACCACCAAAATACCGAATCACCGAAGCCAAGCAAGCTACCCCACAGTCGGAACTCGCCTGCTGCAAGACCACAGGAATCTTATCTGGAACGATCATGGGCCTTTTGAATAGACACTTTCAAATCCGAAATAGAGATTGCACCCAAGGCATAATCCACCAGATTACCCTCTACATCATAGATAAAGGTGGCAGGCACTCCCGTCAACTTAAAGGCGTTGGCAAGGCTGTAAAGGGTATCGGAATAAAAATGATGCGAGGATAAACTATCAAGCTTGTATAGCGCAGAAAACTCCTTAATCTCTTCTACGGACTCAGAGGAAACCCATAAAAACTGAGTTTCCAGGTCATCCCTAAAATTTCTTTGGATCAACTCAGCCTCAGACTGACAGATCGGACAGGAGGAATTGAAGTAGATCAAAACAGAAGGAGTAGCATCACTTTTCGTTTTCAAATTTACTGACCCAGCATCAGTTGAATTCAACATGATTGAAGGAATAGAACTGTATGCTGACTGCAATTCTTGCTTTGTGGTATATCTAGAAAAACCAATCCAAGCCCCTATTGCGACCAATCCAACCAGCAGAAAAGGGAAAAGGTATTTTATTCGCATGACATTAGCTGTTTCCCAAAGAAATAAACATCACAAATACCACCCAGCAAAAAAAGAAACTTACATAGTATCCCAATACTATTTTAAGCATAGAGTCCAAGGAACTTTTGAGATACTTGGCCAAGAGGAAAGCAAGAAGTATCCAATAAATTACTTCAAAAATATTCAATACCTTAAGAGGATAAAACAACCACTCTTGAAGAGACTCAGGATCAAATAAGCTAAACAGAGACAAGGGAGAAAACAAGCGAACCGCCTCCATAGAGACCGGATGGAAGGAAAACCATATAATTTTGATAAGCAAGGGAATAAAGAATACAAACTCTGAGATAAGAACTACTCCAAAGACCTTTTTGTAACTGATTTCATATTTAGCTAAATACAAACCCAAATAAATCAGCATAGCAGGAATATTTAGGGCAATCAATTGAATCATTAATTTGATGGGGTAAGTAACCCAAAGCCATTCTTTACGAAAATCAAGCAACTCATAAACTCGGGACTCGGAGAACTTATCAGAATAAAATTCAAAAAACACCAAATCAGTTAAAATAGCATAATCTATCCAGAAGTAAAAAATAACTAAAAAAATACAATATAAAACAAATAATAATTTCATAAATTTTTAATAAGAAATTAATTCCTTATTCCGCTCTTTGAAATGTCATTTCTGTTGGCCCCAAAATCCCACCGTTTTTAACAAACCTCAATTTTAATATTGTATCACTTTGAAAAGAAATAAACAATTTCATAGGATTTAATTTTTGTTCATAAAAAATAATCATAGTATCTGATTTCATAAAAAAACGACCTTTCTGTTCTGAAGAGGTAAAGTTGGCGGTAGCATTTGTAAAAAAAACAGAATCACCTTTAAATAAATATTTAGTATTATTTAAAACATATTCATTTCCTTCAAAAACCTGTAATTTCTCTTCCTCGGTCAAATATTGGAAATTATCACTTTGTATAAACGTATCAAACCCAGAAAAGTGCACAAGTTGCCACTTCCCCTCTAATTCAAAATAATTTTGAAAAAACAAAGCAAATATTAAAAGTAAATGGAAGTTCATATTTTTTAATTTAAATTTATTTCAAATAGTCTAAACATTACTACTTTTTGAAAGATTGAATTTAAAATGTAAAAATGATAAGGTGCTAACCTGTTCACACAGATTAGCACCTATAATCTTAGGCTTGAGGACAATTAGCTACATAATTATCCCAAAGAAGTAGATACTGCTCATTGGTACCTTGAAATCGGCCACCGTAGAGCAGAATGTATGCATGTTCACAGAAGGTATTATCTCCCCCCACCAGATTTTCCATCTGGTCATTTGTTAATTTTTCCATAGTTGTTAATGGTTAAAGTTCACTTTAAAAAGGTTTGTTTTATAATAAAACATACTAAGTGCTATTCAATTATCTAAATCAACTTTAGAATATACATCCCTACTTCTAGCTAAATCACCGTTTGGAAAAATGAATCTAGTATGCAATTCGTATTCATCACTTTCTTCGATTAAATAATTATATGTATAAATTTTATCATAATCAAAAATTCTTAAAGTATCACCAATCACCATCCATTTTCCTCTTTTGTTCACAATTCTTTTTTCTCTAGGATTTACATCAACCCAAAAGACTGTATCTTTTTTAAATTCTAAATAAGCATTTTTAAGGTATAGCTCGTTCACTTCAAGAATTTCATCTTGTTGTTCCTTCGGAGTTGCTTGAAATGCAGACGAATTAATCATATTAAAGTTAGCCTCAGCAAACTTTAGATTCCACCTTCCCAACAAAATAGATGGATCTATCAACAGAATTAAAATAAATATCCTTAACATGAAATAATTGGTTTTGAAAAAGGAATGAAGAGGGATTTGATCTCTTCATTCCTCAAATCGATTTAGGCTTGGGGATCGTAATCCCTGCAATAGGTATCAAAATATCTAACTGCCAAGGCAAAGAGCTCATCGCTACCTTGAAATGGTCCTATGAAAATGGACGCATAGAGGTTTGCACAATAATCACTTCCCCCCACCAGATTTTCCATCTGGTCATTTGTTAATTTTTCCATAGTTGTTAATGGTTAAAGTGTTGTAAATAATTAAATGACTGGTTGATTTTAAAAAATCAGTTCCAAACTTCCAAATCCCTCACCTTCAGATCATTGCAAATCCTGGAAAAGTACAAGCTGAAAAACGAAATTTTTCGAAATATTCTTTTGAATCATTAGTTTATCCCCCCCCCCCATATTCCTTAGTTTATTTGGCAATCATCTAAACTAACAAAATATTTCATCGAACTTCAACTATTTTTAAATTATTTTCTATTCTTGAAAAAATCATACGATAAGATTAGGAGAAGTATTTTTTCTTTTGGTTTGGGAGTAAAATGTTGCCTCAAAAATTGTTAGCTCTTGGAATTAAGGGGATATATTTAATACAAATGCCTTAATATTCTAATTCTTATACTGAAAAAAGGCTCACAGATAACACAGATTTGCACAGATAATTGAAAGGGCTACAAGCTTCTCACTGCCAACTGAATTCAACAACACTGCCTACTGGTCACTGAGACTGCCAACTAAACAAGCGGTTCCTGCTGACTCAGACAATGAAAAGATCCCAATCCCCAGATGATATCTGTGCTGTCGATCCCTATCACACGTCTGTCAGGAAAGCAACCGGTTAAGATATCGAGGGCTTTTTGATCGTTTTTATCCCGGAAAGTCGGTACCACGACCACTTCATTCCCTATGTAAAAATTGGCATATGAGGCTGGCAAACGCTGATCTTCCCAAATGACCGGACTTGGCATAGGGAGCTCCACAATCTTCAGTTGCTTTCCATTTTCAAGCCTCATTTTCTTTAGGAGCTCAAGGTTTTCAGCCAGGATATGGTGATTCTCATCGGACTTATTTTCCTCCACCACGGTCACCACCGTATCCTCATTCACAAAACGGGTAATATCATCGATATGCCCGTCAGTATCATCTCCGATGATGCCATCCCCTACCCAAAGAATATGCTTTACCCCATAGTAATCACAGAGGTATTTTTCGATTTGAGCTTGATTGAGGTGAGGATTCCGGTTTTCATTGAGCAGGCAAGCTTTTGAAGTGAGTAGCGTTCCTTTTCCGTTGAATTCCACCGAACCGCCTTCCATGACGATTCCGGGCTTGAAGTAAGGAATGCCCAAATGCTCAGCGATTCGGATAGGAATCTGATTGTCCAGATCGTGGGGAGGATACTTTTCGCCCCATGCGTTGTAGTTCCACTTTACCAGCACCTTCTTGATTTCCTCATTCGGATTGATCAAAAAGGCAGGCCCATGGTCTCGGCACCAGGCATCATTGGTTGGGAAAAAGTGGAAAGCGATTTTGCTCAAATCCGCTCCGACCATTTCCAAATGGGTTAGGGCAAAGGCTTTCATGGCTTCATCAGCCACATTGATATTGACCTTTTGGCCTTTGGCTACTTCTCGGATAAACTGAGAATAGGGCACAAAAATCGTCTCGATCTTGCCCGGCCAACTCGCCTCCTTATGCGGCCAACTCAGCCACATGGATTCTTGCCGAGCGAATTCCGCAGGAAAATAATAGCCCAATTCCGCCGGAGTCACTGCCCCGGTTTTTGCCAATTCAAACAAATCTGCCATGGCTTATTCTTCGTCTAGGAATCGCTTGGTGATCGGCTGGTAAGAATCGATTCTTCGGTCCCTCAAGAAAGGCCAGTGCGTTCGGTACCGATCCGAACCCGTCAAGTCCAGTTCCTCCACATGAACTTCCTCTTCCAAATGAGGGGCTTTATAAGTCACACGTCCAAAGGCATTGGCCACAAAAGACCCACCCCAAAACTGCATCGGTCCTTCGATTCCGGTACGGTTGACAGAAACTACAGGGATTCCATTGGCCACCGCATGAGAACGCTGAATGGTTTGCCAGGCATTGTATTGATCGTCATTGGTTTGCTCGTCCTGATGCAAAGCCCAACCGATGGCGGTAGGATACACCAAAAAGTCAGCGCCTTTCAGGGCGGTGATTCGAGCCGCCTCCGGATACCATTGATCCCAACAGATCAAGACACCGATCTTTCCGAATTTGGTTGGGAATACTTTATAGCCTAAGTCACCCGGAGTGAAATAAAACTTCTCAAAATAGCCCGGATCGTCTGGAATATGCATTTTTCTGTACTTACCGAGGTAAGTACCGTCAGCATCCAAAACTGCCGTGGTGTTATGGTAAAGTCCTTCCGCACGCTTTTCAAACAGGGAAGCTACGATCACCACACCCAGTTCTTTGGCCAAAGCTCCTAGTGTTTCGGTAGAAGGACCTGGGATGGCTTCGGCCAAAAGGAAATTGTCATAATCCTCCACATCGCAGAAGTAGAGCGATCTAAAAAGTTCCTGCAGGACTACGACCTGAGCGCCTTTTTGGGCGGCAGTGCGGATACCTGCGAGAGTTTTCTCCATATTTTCGGCCACGTTCCCAGAGCAACTGAGCTGGACCAAACCAACTTTGACGGATTTGTTTGCCACGGCTAATGTTTTTTAGTAGGCTGCAAAGATACCGTGGACTGGGGGGAATGGCAAATGAAGTTTGGAGGGAGATGGAAGGTTTGGTCGGTCAGTTGTAAAAAGTGAGTGGTAAGTGGTGAAATAATCAATGATCAAATTCAATGATCAATTTTCAAATTGAGGAAGTGTAACGGGTTGAAATGACGTAAAACTTGTGCTGAGCAAATGATCCTTGATATTACCCTTTGAATATGTTGATCCTGAACTTGACTTGGAAGGAATGAACTTTCAAAGAAGGGTCATTTTGTTTGTAAAACTGACCGGACATAGTTCCCTCAACAATCTGCGTCGTTACATCAAATTTGGTAACAACCATACTTAGAGGCAGATCGGCAGGCTTTGGATTGATTTCAGGTCCGATATATCTGGATAAATACTGGGTTCCATTGACTTCCAGGCTATTGGTGAAAATGGAAGGATAGGACCCCACTTTTAGGCTTTCATTCATAAAAACGATGAAATTAACGCAGTCCTTTCCTTCTCCAGTTCCGCATTTATTCTGGTAAAGCATAGAAATGGAATAATCGAAAAAATTGTAAATCAAAGTATTAAGACCCGGAGTATTGTCAGTGATTCGCTCAAATCCGGTTCCGGGGATTAGGTTTTCCTCCAAAATTTCGGATCGATACTTTACTCCATCAAGAGTAAACTCCATGTACAACGCCTTTTTCTCCTCTACTACAGGGTCGGGTTCTTCCGTTTCGGAACAGCCACTAAACAACACAAAAGAACCAAAAATGAGCAAGCTCAAAAGAGAGATAAAACTGTATTTCTTTTTCATGATTGAATAAAATTCTTTGTAAAAGTAATGGGAATAAAAACCCCAATAAATACCCTATATCGGGTATTTTTTTAATGATTTTATTCTCGGATAATTGAGAAAATATAACCCTACGCACCTATGACCTTAAGCGAACAATTAGTCTTCTGCAAAAAATGCCACAACAGAAGAATGGATGCCAATCAGGGCTTGATTTGCTCCCTGACAAGCGCCAAGCCCAACTTTCAAACTACCTGCGAAACGTTCAATCTGGACGAAAGAATGCAGGCCGAATTGATAGAAGATTCTGAAGACACCACGGTAGAAATTCCCGCCACCATTTCACCTCAAAAATATCAGGCCTTACTCCAGGAACAGAACCTATCCCTTGCCATCACCGGAGGGATTCTGGTTGGACTCGTAGGTGCGGTCCTTTGGGCAGCAATTACTGTGGCTACAGGCTGGCAAATCGGCTATATGGCCTTGGCCATTGGGGCTGGGGTTGGATTTTCGATGCGGTACTTGGGCAAAGGAATCGAGCAAGTATTCGGCATTTCCGGTGCTGCCATTGCTGTCTTCAGCTGTGTGATTGGAAACTTCCTGAGCGTTTTGGCATTTATTGCCAATGCAGAAGGTCTGACCTATATGGACACCCTTCTTTATTTCGACTACAGTTACACTTTAGATCTTCTGGCCGAAACAGCCCAGTTTATGGATTTGGTTTTCTATGCCATCGCAGGGTACGAGGGATATAAATTTGCTTTCCGGCAGTTTAGTGCAAGGGAAATGGCAAGTCTGAAATAGAGAAGGTCATGGCTTTTTTTATTTCATAAGCATTACCAATTTGGAACTATGGAAAAAACTCAAGTCTTCATCGATTATTATCTGAATAAAATCCAAGAAAAAGATTTTGATCTGGGGGAAGTAAGGAAAGCGATGGAAAAAGAAAATTTTCCTGAGGAGGAAATCCGCTCAGTGATCAAACGTCTGGACAATGAACTGCAGCGACAGGCTTTTGACCAAGTCAATCGCTCCAACCGGATAAATCTGATGGGACTTGGATTGGTACTGATAGCCCTGGGATTGGTGGTTACCTTGGGCACCTTCTTGGGGCTAATCCCTTCCGGCAATTCCTTTATTCTGGCTTACGGACCGATTTTTGGAGGACTTGGCATCACTGTTTCCGCCTATTTGAGTAAAAAGAGAAACGGAACAGCAAGAGGGAAATTTGAGAATCGGAAAAGATGAATCTGGCACTTTTCATAAAGTGTAGATTTTGTTTGGCTTTCAAAAATCCATCACCACTTGCAAATCTCCCTAAGGTCCAAAGCTTTTTCCAAACTCAGCTTTCCTAGCTTCTCTAAAAATCCGAAAGCATAGCACTCTCCCAAAAACCCTTAGTAAGAATAGCTGCCCAACCACTCCCAAAAATTATCTTTATGGATCACCTGCAAAGGCTGTGAGCTATAAGTCTCCTCAAAAACCTTGGGGAACTTCACCTTGGCCTTTGGATTCCATTTAAACTCAAAAGGATAAATTTTCCCATCGATTTCCTCGATGTAGTCAATCTCTTGTCCTCGGACATTTCTCCAGAAATAGACACTTCCATAAAAACCATGGTAATTGAGCATTTTGGTACGCTCAGCAATCAAGAAGTTCTCCCAAAGAGCTCCTACATCCGCCCGTGAAGCAAGCGTGGCATAATTCCCAATGATGCTATTCCTAATCCCATTATCCACAAAATACACCTTCCGACTTGTACTTATTTCGCCGCGTAGATTTCTGGAAAAAGGATTGAGTCTCTGAATGATAAAAGCTTTCTCCAGCAAATCCATATAGTTTTGAACCGTCGCCTTATCTGCTTGGACTGTTTGGGATAGTTCATTGAAACTGACCTCCGAGCCGACTTGCCATGCCAATGCCTGAAGGATTTTGGCCAAAAGTTCCGGTTTTCGAATTCCTTGGAAGTTGAGTAAGTCCTTGTACAAATAGCTGGAAGACAAATTATTCAGTATTGAAATTTCGGCTCCCTCTTGAGTAACGACTTCCGGATAGGTGCCAAAAATCATAAACTTCTCAAAAGCTGAAAGACAGTAAGGCATCCCCAAACCATTAACCAGTTCGGACCAGGAAAGAGGAAATAAACGATATTCCCATTTTCTTCCGGTAAGCGGTTCGTGGACCGAACTAGCCAACTCCAAGGCGGAAGAACCCGTGACAAGACATTGAATTCCATCAAAATTGTCGACAATAAGTTTTAGGGTAAGTCCGATCTGAGGAATACGTTGAGCTTCATCCACTACCACCACTTGATACGAACCAAGATATGCTTTCAAAAAAGAAAGGCTGGTATTTTGAAGAGCTTGCTGCGTGGTCAAATCATCCCCATTGAGGTATAAAAAAGGCCTCCCTAAGCTTTCAGCCAGTTTTTTGACTAAAGTTGTTTTTCCTACCTGTCTCGGTCCTAAGAGCAAAATCGCCTTTTTAAAGTCGATTTTCCGTGACAACAGATCAAATAATTGCCTTTGAATATGCATAATCAGAGATCGTAATCCCCAAAAATACGTATTTTCAGGGATTACAATCCCCAAATATTCATTTTTTCAAAAATCAATCACCGCTTGCAACTTCTCCCTTAGCTCCAAAGCTTTTTCCAAGCTCAGCTTTCCGAGCTTTTCTAAAAATCGTCGGTTATCCAAAGCTCTGATTTGATCCACTAAAATCTCTGAATCCTGCTCCAAACCAGTCACTTTAATTCCTAAACGAACCCTCAAAATATTCTCCTCTTTTGAAAGCCTAGAGGTGATCGGGCAAATCAAGGTGGAAGGATGATCCAATTGATTCAAAAGATTAGACTGAATCACTACTGCTGGCCTGATTTTACCCGGCTCTGTACCTCGAGCAGGATTTAGATTAACCAGCCAAATTTCAAATTGCGCCTTCATCAATCAAGCGATCAAACTCCTCATTCACTTCCATGGACGAATCCCTTACCAGTTGAGAAGCTTTTGCGAATGCCTTGGCCAACTTCTTCCGCTTGTGATAGCGATTATAAAAATCCAAAGCTTCATTGATATACCTATTTCTTGGAATTCCCTTTTCCTTGAGAATATCCTCTGTTTCCTCAAAAACAGATTCATTGAGTTTTAAAGAAAGTGTTTTCATTGATTTTTAAAGTATCACTAAATGTATATACTTTCCTTTTCCAAAGAAAGTTCAAATGAAGCATTCTTAAAAAAGTCTAATGCCTTCCACTCCAACCTTTCTTGGTCAAAGTCTCAATAAAACCTACATTTAGTCTGAACCTAAACCCATTAACCTATGAAAAGACATTTGCTCTTTGTGCTCCTATTATGCTTGGGAGCGATTTCAACTTTTGCCCAAAAAGGCACCAAAGAACGCATCAAAGTCCACAGCAAAGCACTTGAAGGCAACCTGATCGGGGATCCTGCAGATCGTGACGTGACCGTTTACCTTCCTCCCTCCTACGCCAAAAATCCTGAGAAACGGTTTCCTGTCCTGTATATGCTGCATGGCTTCACTGACAACGACTCCCAATGGTTTGGTTGGGAAAAGCACTGGATCAATTTGCAGGATGTCATTGAGCAGTCTTTGGCCGAGGGCCTTTCCAAAGAGATGATTGTAGTCATGCCCAATGCCTACAATCGCTTCAAAGGAAGCATGTATGCGAGTTCGGCCACGATCGGCGACTGGGAAACTTTCGTGACTCAAGAATTGGTCAGCTATATTGATTCCCACTACCGCAGCATCCCAACCAAAGAAAGTCGGGGGCTGGCTGGCCACTCCATGGGAGGTTTTGGCACCCTGAGGCTGGGAATGAAAAATCCCAATGTCTATTCTGCGATCTATGCCCTCAGTCCTTGTTGCATGGACGGAGGAGCCTCTACCAATCCGGAACTGATGAAAAAGCTGGAATCCTTGACTCCAGACCAACTTCAGGAAACTTCCTTTATGGAAATCGCCGCTTTGGCGACTTCGGCAGCCTTTGCCCCTAATCCCAAAAATCCTCCGCTTTACTTGGATTTGCCTGCAAAAGACGGAGAAATCCGTCAGGATGTAATCAACAAAATCATCGCCAACCGCACCCTGAATTATGTGGATCAATACATTCCCAATCTCAGGAAACTGAATGCGATCGGATTGGATGCAGGCCTTCAGGATCGGGGCATCAGCGAAGCCACCAAAAAGCTCCATGAAATCTTGGAATCCTATGGAATCCCTCACCTATACGAAAGCTATGAGGGAGATCACCTTAACCGCATTGCAGAGCGGATTCAGACCCAGGTTCTTCCTTTTTTCTCTGCAAATCTAGTCTTTCAGTCCCCTAAAAAGTGAGAAATCCTCGATAAATGCAGGGATTTGAACACTGCGAATAAGTTTCAAATCCCTGCCTTTTTTATTTTATTGAGTTAAAAAAAGATAAAGCGAAGACAAAGGGGGAAGCTCAACATCAGAAATCGGTTAACTTCCATGTCTTAAATTTCCACACTTACCCATGCTTTCTTTTTCCTCATTCGAGAAAAAATACCCTTCAGGCTTCGAAGTGGTCATCCCGCAGCTTGATCTACCACAAGGGATTCACCTGATTTTGGGAGGAAATGGGTCAGGTAAATCCACTTTATTAAAAGCATTGGCAGGAATTCATCCTGCAAATGGAAAAGTCATTTTGAATGGCACCTCGCTTTCATCTCAGCCGATCGACTACCGACGAAAGATCGGTTTTTCGGCAGCGGAACCGACTTTCCCCGAGTACCTCAACCTCCAGGACTTGATCACTGTAGTAGCTAAAGCGAAGCAATCGACTCATGCTGAAATCTCCGAGTTAACAACGATTCTTGATGTAGAGGAATTCATGACCTATCCGATTGGAGGTTATTCTTCAGGAATGCTGAAAAAATCCGCATTGCTGCTGGCGTTTATGGGAAAGCCCGAACTGATCATTTTGGATGAACCATTTACCACCATCGATGCCCAAACCCAAGAACAACTCGTCCGGCTGATTTGCCAACGATCCAAAGAAGGTACCAGTTTTCTGATTACTTCCCACCAATCCGGCCCCATAGAACTCTTACCTGTGACGAGCGTGCTACATATGCATTCGGGGAAACTAGCCACCCATGAATAAAGTGGCCATCCTCGCATTTATTCGCCCTTTTTATCAAAGGACGCTTGGCTTTTGGGCAGCAATCCTTCTCATCGGCGGAGTACTGATGGATGTAAAGCAGCACGTACTCCTCAGCCGATTTCTAATTAAAAATCCTGTAGCCTTCTGTTTTATTCCGGTTTTACTACTCTTCTATAGTTTTATCCATTTGCAAATTCAACAGGAGCTTTTGAGAAGAAATAACTACCTGGTTTTTCATCACCTCGGTCTTTATGCCAAAAAAGAACTCAGGTTATTTTGGAGCCGAATCATTCTGCTGAATTTTAGCCCTATCCTCACCTACTTTTTATTCCTGAGTTATTTTATCTGGGAACAAAAGGCGTTTGATCTCGGCATTACTTTGTGGATGAGCACCTTGATTTTACTGGGTTTTACCTATCGGAAGATCAGACAAACGCTTCACTATCCCTTGAAAGAAGCTTTCGTCACAAGGCCGACAGTCCGATGGGCGTTTCCGAGATTCACATGGATCCTTCTTTCCCTTAGACAAGATAGGCCTCTATTGGTTTTGTTGACAAAGGCTACAGGGCTCTTATTGCTCAACGGATTCTTCTATTCTTTCCAATCAGGAGGCTATGACTGGCGTTGGCTTCAGTTTGGTATTTTGTGTGTGGCATACGTCCAACTTCCCTTGATTTTTGAGAAAACGGAAAAAGAAATCACACAACAAAGTTGGATTTTGGCTCTTCCGATGACCTGGAAGAACAAACTGGGCTACCAAATGGGTAGCTTGACACTATTGACTGTTCCTGAATTATTTTTCTTAGGCTGGAAAGGAGTTCTATTGACCTCTCCTGAGAACTTGGTGTTGGCAATTTTACTGGTAACATTTATCTCCGCTTTGCAATTGTTGGTTTACAGAAAAAAAGAAAGTTCGAGCTTCCCCAATCTTGCTGCGGCAATGTTCTTCGGATTGTTTATTGCCATCATTTTTAATGTGACTTGGTGGATATTGGCACTACCAATTTCAGTCCTTTTGGTTAAACAGGCAAAAGGAGCATTCCAATTTTGATTAGCTACTTTTAAATCAGAGCAGTCTAAAGCCCGCCTCCTAAAGGGTAGGCCAAAAGACTGAACCTATTCAATGCTTACACCTTTCAAATCTTTTCTCTGCGTTTTCTCCGGCTTTGCAGTGAAAAATCAAAATTGAAATAAGCACTCTATCTGCCCCTTCGCAGCAATTGCCTTTGCTTTTCCAAACCCTTTCTCTATTTTCACACTTTGAGACAATAGAAATTTACCCAATGAAAAAAATCCTTATCCTTATGCTTAGTGCCCTGCTTATTCAGGCGGAAGCATTCCCGCAAGAAGCTCTTTTCAGAGCCCAAAACATCATCTCTCCGGAAGTCCATGAAGATAACTCGGTCACGTTCCGAGTTTTCGCTCCCAATGCCAAGGAAGTTCAAGTGACTGGAGACTTTCTTCCCACAGTGAAAATGGATTCCCCGATGGGTCAGATCGATGGCCCGGGGAAAGCAGCTTTGACCAAAGATGAAAATGGGGTTTGGTCCATGAAGACTGAGCCATTAGGCCCGGAGCTTTACAATTATTCCTTTATCGTAGATGGCTTCACCACAACCGATCCCAACAATCCCTTTTTGATCCGGGATGTGGCTTCGGCATTCAATATTTTCATCGTCGGAGGCGGCCATGCAGAGCTTTTCAAAGTAAATGATATCCCTCACGGATCGGTGACGAGAAGATGGTATGATTCTCCGGGTTTGGGAATGGACCGCCGCATCACCATTTACACTCCTCCCGGCTATGAAAAATCAAACGAATCCTATCCTGTGCTTTACCTTTTGCATGGTGCAGGAGGAGATGAGGAGGCTTGGATCAACTTGGGCCGAACTGCCCAAATCATGGACAACCTTATCGCTGAGGGAAAAGCCAAACCCATGATTGTGGTCATGCCCAATGGCAATGTAATCCAAGATGGAGCTCCCGGAGAAGGGAGCAAAAACATGTACAAGCCTCAGTTTATGATCCCAAAAACCATGGACGGAACCTACGAAGGGGCTTTTGAGGATATCATCAAGTTTGTGGAAAGCAATTACCGGGTGAAAGCAGACAAAGCGAACCGAGCCATTGCCGGCCTATCCATGGGAGGATACCATACGCTGCATATTTCCAGATATTACCCCAATACCTTTGATTACATGGGTTTATTCTCCGCCGCCATTATGCCTAGAGAAGATGCTACAGGAAAAGTATACAGCAACTTTGACGAAACACTTCAAGCGCAAATGGACAATGGGTACAAACTTTACTGGATCGCCATTGGAAAAACCGACTTTCTGTACGATGCCAATCAGCAATACATCGCCAAGTTGGATTCCATGAAAATGCCTTATGAATATGTGGAAAGTGAAGGCGGCCACATCTGGAGAAATTGGAGGATTTACCTCAGTCAATTTGCTCCGAGATTGTTTCATTAACAAAAAAATCCCTTCAGTTGAACTGAAGGGATTTTTTGTTTAATCAACAGGAACTGCACCCGGAGGAAGTTTTTGGACGATTCTAAACTGTCCCTTGGTGACTTTGATTTCTCGTCCCTCTTTGGTCTTAAAAGTACCGGCAAACTGGCCTTCAACTGTTCCGATAAACTGGGTGAAAGTCCCATTCATAAAGTTGTATCTGGTTTGCTTTCCTTCAAAAGTGATGATTTTCACTGTGCAGGAAGATCCCGGGATTCTTTCTGATTCCAAAAATCCATATTCATGGGCCGAATACGCAAAATGCTTGACATTATCCTTTTTCACAAAAGCGGTCATAAACAGGTTATTCCCGTTGGTTCCATTACCCGGGCCCAAATCATGTCCGGCTTCATAGGTGCCCGTACCCAGAGGAATCCAATAAAAAGAGCCAAAATTGAAGTCATTGGAAGGTCCCCACAAGTTGACTGAAATGGACTTGTCCACGTTCAGCGTATTGAGAATTTCAGCATAGTTACTCACCTCCACCCCATCGATTTCCATCACATAGCGGCTTTCATCTCCTGAAAGGGTAAATGGAAAGTTCAAATCATTGCTGGCCTGCTGAGGATCATCCGGATCTACATCCTCACTGTCGGTACACGACACAAATAGCCCCGCGAAAAGTGCGAGAATCATCCCTTTAAACAATAAATTTTTCATGGTAAGTTAAATTTTGACTTACCCAAAGGAATTCAAGTTTGGAAAAAGTGACCATACGTCATTTGGCGTATTTCAATCCCGTAGCGAGCAAACTTGACCCAAAAACCCTACAACAGGCCTTCTTTCACTGAATCAGCAGCATGATTCGCAGCCCGTGCCGTCAAAGCCATGTACAAAATGGAAGGGCTTTGATTGCCGGTGCTGGTCATGCAGGCTCCATCCGTGACAAAGACATTTTTGCATAAATGGAGCTGATTCCACTCATTGAGAAGGGAGTTTTCAGGGGAAGTTCCCATTCTGGCACCGCCCATCTCGTGGATATCCAAGCCGGGTGCCTGCTCCGAGTCACTGATTTCGATATTTTTCACACCGGCCTTTTTCATCATTTCCTGAGCTTCTTTCAGGAAATCCCGGAGCATATTTTCGTCATTTTGATCATATCCCACAGAAATGATCAATTGGGGAATACCGAAGGGATCGGTCTCAGTTTCGCTCAGGCGGACATGGTTTTCAAACTTGGGAATCGTCTCTCCCTGCATGTACATGTACACATGCCAGTTTCCGGGTTGGGTTTGAGCTTCTTTAAATTCCTTTCCAAAAGTAGGCTTGGACATTTCCTTCCCTCTTCCCCTCCAAGCGCCGGAGAAAATGGTGTAACCTCCCACAAAATCCAGATTGGGATCTTTCTTGCCCAGATTCCTGAAATTGGCGATGATAGGTTCTGTCGGATTTCTCCCGTAATAATACTTGTCCTGAAACTGCTCCAGCTCACCGGAAACCCAACCCCGATAATTGTGAAAAGCCACATATCGACCCAACAAATCATGATCATTCCCCAGTCCATTGGGAAAGCGATTGGATTTGGAATTGAGTAAAACCAAAACAGAATTCAGCGCAGAGGCATTTAGAAAAATGACTTTGGCCTTAAATTCATGGATTTTCTTTGTCTCTGCATCGATCACTTTCACTCCAGAAGCTTTTCCAGTGGTTTCGTCATAAATGATCGAATGAACTACCGAATGAGGTCTGATGGTCAGATTTCCTGTTCGCTCAGCCCAAGGCAAAGTCGAAGAAACCGAGCTAAAATATCCTCCGAAAGGGCAGCCCCTCATGCACATATCTCGGGCTTGGCATTGCCCTCTGCCCTGCTGCAAGTGGATTTCCTGAGGATCTGTCAAGTGAGCCCATCGGGCATGCACCATGTGGCGATCGGGGTAATTTTCCCGGATTTTTTGACTCATAAAATCTTCAGCACAGTTGAATGGGAATGGCTTCATAAACTCCCCGTCAGGCATGGCCTCTATCCCATCCCGAGTCCCACAGACTCCGATAAACCTCTCCACGTGGCTATACCAAGGTGCCACATCCTCGTACCCAATTGGCCAATTCATCCCATAACCTTGGGTTTCCGGGGATTTGAATTCATGAGGACTCCAGCGCTGAGTGGCCCGTCCCCAAGTCAGGGATTTCCCACCCACCTGATAGCCCCGAATCCAGTCAAATGGCTTTTCCTGAATATAAGGTTGGTCCTTATCCTGAATGAAAAAGTGTTTGGTTTCCTCTCCAAATCCCGCCGCTTTGCTGATCAAAGGATTCTTTTCCAAATACTCCTGAGTCACCTGACCTCGATGTGGAACCTCCCAAGGCTTTAATGTGGCAGTGGGATAGTCTTTATTATGCACTACTGAGCGACCTCTTTCCAGCACTAGGGTTTTGAGTCCTTTTTCACAGAGTTCCTTGGCAGCCCAGCCACCAGAAATGCCTGAACCGACCACAATCGCATCGAAGGTATTTTCCATGGTATCAAAATTCGGATTTCTAAAATTTTCCAAAATTTCTCTTCCATCCTATTTGAATTCCATATTCTTCATTTACTTTGCATTTCAAAGTACTTTTAAAATGAATAAAGCAGAAAGAGAATTAGCCGAAATCAAGGCCATGATGGAGCGGAGCACCCGCTTTCTTTCCCTCAGCGGCTTGTCAGGAGTCCTGGCAGGAATCTACGCCCTGATCGGGTCCGGCATGGTTGCTTATTGGATTTATGGGGCGGAAACCAGCCTTTTCGAAGGAATTGAAATCCTTTCGACCCGGGAGATTCTCAACAGGACCTTGGTAACAGCTGCAATCGTACTGGCTTTAGCTTTGATTTCTGCCTATCTATTGAGCCAAAAGAAAAGCCAAAAAAGCGCTTCCAAATTCTGGACCGCCTCAAGCCGCAGATTTCTTTCCACCTTATTTATCCCGGTAATTTCCGGAGGGCTATTTTCCTTCGCTCTGCTTCATGAGGGCTTTTTCCATCTTATACCTGCATCAACCTTAATCTTTTACGGTTTGGGATTGATCAATGCTTCTCAATTCACTTTGAATGAAATCAAAAATCTGGGCTACGGACAATTGATTCTGGGACTGATTGCGGCTTTTCAACCGACTTGGGGACTGATCTGTTGGGCTTTGGGTTTTGGGGTGCTCCATGTGATCTATGGTTCCATGATGTATTACAAATACGACCGATAAGGTGAAGGGGAATTACGACAAGGCTTTTGAAAATGTGGTTCGGCTGCGGGTCATGTCCATCCTGATGGTCAATGAGCAGTTTGACTTCAATTCCTTCAAGGAGCTTCTGGAGGTGACCGATGGCAATCTGGCTTCCCACCTGAGGAATCTGGAAAACCAGGGCTATATCCAAGTGGAAAAAACCTTTGTCGGACGCAAGCCCCAAACCAATTATTCGGCCACAACAGCCGGTAAAATCGCATTCCAGGACCACCTCGATTTCCTTGAAAATTTGATTAAAGAAAACAAAACCTAAAAAAATTTATCCATCCACTTTGAAAATCAAAGTACTTTCAAAGCCTAAATTTATGAAGAAAACAACCTTTCTCCCCGAGTTCCTAAAGGAACTCATCCTGCCGGCTGCCTTAGGTGCATCCCTCCCCCTGGCTTGGTTACTCCTCCTTATATTGACCAAAGAAGACCTTTTTGAGTCTTGGATGTATTATCCGCTGACCATTATTCCAATCGGAGGTGCAATAGGCGGTGCATTCTTTTATTTGATGGGATTCCATTGGTTTTCTGAAGGCAAAAGCAAACTCATTGCGATCATCTTCAGCACGATCCTCTATTTCGTCTGTTTGTGGTTCAGTGCTGTTACTGCCTTTGCGATCACCGGACATTGGAACTAAAAACTGTAAATTCACCTAAACCAAAGCACCATGAAAGAACTCATCCTTTCCCATCTCGATCAGCCTGTCGAGTTGGAGAAACTCTACCGGAAAAATAAATCCGAATTCAAATCCACCTTCAATTTCATATATCCTGAATTACAGGAAAATGAACTCGCTAGATTTTGGTATGCTCGACTCAACTATGAATCGGAATCGGTGGGCTGGGGAAAGTCAAGCGATTGGGCATTTATCCTAATAGCAGCCGGGATTGCCTATCTGATTGCCAAATTACCGGCAATTTTTGATTGGGATGAAGATTTCTTTTTCCCCAGAAATCTGGGTTTTATTGTATTCCCTTTTGTTTCGGCCTATTTTGCCTGGAAACAAAAATTAACCCTAAAGTCCTTATCCATTCCTTTGGGCATTCTTTTGATTGCAGGAATTTATATCAATCTCCTGCCAAATAATGAGGAAAGTGACACGCTGGTTTTAGCCTGTATTCATTTGCCTTTGCTGCTTTGGGGTATTTTGGGTTTTGTTTTCGGAGGCACCCATCCAAAAAATCTTGATTCCCGACTAGCCTTCCTGAATTTTAACGGAGATTCGGTAATCATGGGAGCTGTATTGGGCCTGTCAGGAATGATTTTATCCGGAATCACGATAGGTTTATTTTCACTGATTGGGCTAAAAATCGAGGAGTTTTATTTCGAATACATTGGTTTATTCGGCCTAGTGGCAGCGCCACTGATTGCTACCCACCTTACTTATACTAATCCTCAACTGGTCAATAAAGTCCCTCCCATCGTAGCAAAGATTTTTAGTCCTTTGGTATTGGTTATGCTGGTGATTTATTTGGGAGCCATCGTCTATTCGGGCAAAGATCCCTACAATGACCGGGAATTCTTGTTGCTTTTCAACATGCTTTTGATCGGCGTAATGGCATTGATATTTTTCTCGGTAGCTGAATCTTTGGAAGAAGAAAAGCGAAGCGTAGGAACTTGGGTTTTGTCAGCACTTTCTGTGGTAACTGTCGTTGTCAATGGAATTGCGCTTTCAGCGATAGTTTTTAGAATTTCTGAATTCGGCATCACCCCCAATCGGATGGCTGTACTGGGAATAAATATCCTGATGCTGATCCATTTGGTTTTGGTCTGCATTAAGTTGATAGGGACAATCCATGGGAAATCTGAAATCAAAGAAGTAGGAATTACTATTGTCAGATTTCTTCCTGTCTATGTACTTTGGACAGCCATAGTGATTTTCCTGTTTCCTGTACTGTTTGGATTTTCTTAAAGGAGGCAAAAATCAGGAAACCAGCCCTTCTTGAATGGCTATTCGAACAAGTCCAGCCACATTGCGCGTGTTCAGTTTACGCATAATTGATTTTCTATGTGTCTCAATAGTAGAAACCTCTAAACTCAACTGATCGGCAATCTCCTTGGTAGAAAAGGCTTCTGCAATCAATTTCAAAACCTCTCTTTCCCTGTTGCTGAGTTCATCAATTTGGGAATTAGAGGTTTTTTGAATTTGTCTGGACTTTGAATTCAACACCTCTGTGACTGGAGAGCTGTAATAATTTTGATCTTTACTTACTTTCTCCAAGGCAATTCTCAGCTCAAACTCATCGAGATTCTTCAGGATGTAGGCATTTACCTTCAAGGAAAGGGCTTCCTTGACTGTCGCGCGGTCCAAATGCATGGTTAATAAGATGGTTTTTAACTCAGGAAAATCCTGTTTTAGCCTTCGGATCAATTCCAAGCCATTCAAACCGGGCATTTCCAAGTCCACCAACAAAATATCCGGATTCCAGATGGGGATCTTTTTTAGCGCTTCTATGGAATCATGGTAGGTGGTTAACAATTCAAACCCTGGAATCTCCTGAATGATACGGCTAAGTCCATCAATGATCATTTGATGATCATCTACTATTACAATGCTTTTTTTATCCATCTATTCAATTGGTACCGTGATAATTGCAACCAATCCACTATCAGGACTTGATTCATAATTGACAGTCCCTTTGATCAGATCCAATCTGTGGCGAATATTCATCTGCCCATGTCCGTCCGATTTCTCTTCAGCCAATCCTTTTCCATTGTCCTCCACAAGCAGCGTCAGCTTATTTTTCAGCCTCAATAGCTGAACAGTCACAAAATCGGCCTGAGAATGCTTTAAAATATTGTTTAAAAGCTCCTGAAGCACTCGATAAACGCTGATTTCAATTCGCTCTTCGAGTCGATCTTCCATATCGTGATGCTCAAATTCATATTGAATTTCTGAATACTGGAAGGTATTTCGGAGTAAATCCTCGGCTGCTTTTACCAGTCCATCTTCCATCAATGCACGAGGCATCATTTGATGGGATATCTGACGGATTTCATCTGCCGACTTTGAAAATTTCTCTGTAATATCAAGCAGTTGGTATTGAACTTCGGGATCTGCTTTTTTCTGAAGATTTTGAAGTCCTAGCTTCAGAACCGAAAGCTGTTGGCCGATTCCGTCATGCAAATCCTTACTTATTCGCTTCCGTTCGTCCTCAGTCGCTTGGATTACGGCATCAAATCCTCTCTCTTTCTCATCAATAATTGCCTGCTGCAAGGCAGCTTTTTGTCTGGAGCGATTTCGTTGATAAATGAATGTCCCACCCAGCACGAGTATCACCAACCCAGACAGCAAATAGGTCAATTGGGAATTACGAACCGCCAAAGTTGCTTTTTGGGTTTGAATCTCTACCTCCTTTTCGGCAAGCTGTTTTTCCTTTTCCGAAGTCTCATATTTGAGAAGGAGATCATTGACATTTTTGATGTTATCGGATGACTTTAGGGAATCATCCAGCTCTTTAAAGGCCTTGAAATACGCCAGAGCATTGGCTGTATTCCCGGTTTCCTCGTAAAGCTCCGCCAAATTCTCTCTCACTGACTTGAGATACTGACGGTCATTGTACAGATTACAGAGTCTTTCTGCCTCCTTCATCTCAGCAATGGCCTGAGAATATTGTTTTCTAAAGGCCAAAATTTCAGACCGATTGATCAGCCCTTCCAACTTACCCATAGGATAATCCACCTCTTCCGACAGATCGATGCACTCCTGAAAAAGCCGGTAGGCCTTTTCCCTTTCTCCCTGATTCTTCAAAGCTAAGCCCTGATTGTTCTTTGCCGCAATCACTCCATAGGGAAATCCAACTTGCTCATAGATACCCTCCGCTTCCGTAGCGATCCCCAGCGCCAAATCAGAAGAATCCATTCCTATGTAGGCATTGCTTAAGTTTAAAAGTGCGTGGGCATTATTGATCTGATAGGAAGAAGGTATAGCAACAGCCATTTTGGTGTATTTGACGGCATTAGGCCAATCCTCCAAGGAGAGATAATTCTTTCCAATGTTATTATACACACTATTGAGCAAGGCGTCTTTACTTTCCTTGTTGTCCAAAAGCTCACCGTATTCTATGGCTTTGAGCAGGTACTCGATTGCTTCATCGTACCGATTCATCTCATTTAGCGCATTGGCCCGATTATTCATTACTCTCGCCAAATCCCCATTACTTTTCAATCGCTCATACACTACTTCTGCACTGTCCAAATAGGGCAAAGCCAAATCCAGATCCCGAAGGCCTAAGGCCACAAAAGAAAAATCCATGTAAACCTTCCCCAGAAGAGAATCCTGAACTTGATCTTGAAAATGCTCTTTTATGTAGGCACCCTCCTGTCTGTAGTAGTAAAATGCTGAGTCGTATGCCTGAACTGACTCATAATAACGCCCTAAATTCTTATACCCCTCCACGACCTGAAAGGGCTCATCTTTTTGTTGAAACTCCAGAAGTGCATTGACTAAACTGTCGGTCTGTGCCAGAGAAGAAAAACTTATTCCCAGCATCAATCCCCAAAAAGAACAGATGTGTTTTCTCCAATTCATGGTTGGTAGTGGTTTTCCCAATCTCGGAAAATAAAAAAATTGAAATAAAAAGCGGTAGTCCAACCCAAAAAGGTGCTGTGAAAGGGGATTTCTCCCCGAAAACCGGGAGGAAAATCACCGAAAACCGGGAGAATAAAAAAAATTATCGATGAGAAATTTGAATCAACAAAACACTCAAAGCAATGATCAAGAAATTAACACTCGCACTCTTCTTGGGAATCATGGGGATGCACTCCTCCTACGCCCAAGAAATCACCTCCAATGAAATGGAGATCCCTTTAAGTCCCAATGCAGAAAAAGCCGCGCAGAAGGGCCTGCTCTTCAATGGAGGCTCTTTCTGGAATGACGACATGACCGAACTCTACAACTTCTTCCTCTACCAGGACAAAAAAGAAGGGCTGATGTTTTTGGAAGTAACAACAGACGACTCCGGCAAAGTAATTTCATCTTCCGAAGAGCCGTACAAGGAATCCAGTCTTTCCAAATTCGCAAACTTAAGTCCAGAACCCATGCTGGCTGGCACAAAAATGCCCGATAATCTGGCTGGAAAAGAATTCGGTTATTTCCAAAAGACTGTACTGGCAGGCAAACCCAAATTGAACATCGGGAAGTTTGAAAACAGGTATTACAATGATTTGTGGGCTGGCTATAAGTTCAAGAAAGATGATCAAATCCAATTGGACGACAAATTTTGGCCTTTTGTCTCCTTTGCCTTGCAAGGTAAAGGAGTTGACAACCAAAACTATCAAACCCGAAGAATGAACCGCTTTCTACGTGCATTAGATGGCGAAACGGATTACATTCCTTTGGATGGGAAAGCATTTATTGCAGGTTTGATGGCTTCCTCTGATCCGCAATACATTTCAGGTGTGTACGACATGAGCACCAAAACCTGGGATAATCAGGTGATTACCAACATGGAATCGGCTCCCATTGGAATAACCTATTCTCAAACGCCCTATGGAGTTTTGGCACTCGTGTCCCAAGGCACTAAGGATGACAGCGATTTGATGGCTATTCGAATGGATCCGCAAGGAAATATTTTAAAGCAAATTCCACTTCCATTTGCTGAAGGCCCTAAAAAAAGACCCACGGTGGATGTGAAAATCATGGATGCCGGTACCGCACAATTTATTATTGCACCCTTCTATCCTGATGGACTGAATAAAAACCCAAGTATTGCCATCTACAAGATTGAGGACGACTTGGTTTTTGCAAAGCAAATTTTCAACACGGATATCGAGGCCAAATTGCAAATCCCAGCAGGTTCAAAAGCGAAAATAAAGGATTTAAATGTCGCTTCAGTTGAAAACATCACCGAACTTTCCAATGGAGATTATATGGTTAGCTTCGCTAATCAGCGGACGCCAATTTCAACGGTAATACTTCAGCTTTCGCCTCAAGGTGATTTGAAAACAGCATACCTGACTGAAGAAATCGAGGGAGATAACAATGATCCTGTTCGCTTAATCGGGAAAAACCCAATTCATTTACCATCTGAAATTTTTGAAGTGAATGGGTCAGTATATGCCTTGATCCGAAGCGTTCCAGCTGAGTTGGAACAAGGAATCCATGCCTCTCAAGAAGATTTCGGAAGTGTTCTGAAAATTACTACCGTACGAATGGATGAAGTGATGGCTCTAGCAAAGATTTTTAAAATAGATCCTCAAAGCATGAAAATATCCAGCGCTTATGATTTTGACGAACAACTACTTGTTGGAACGATTCCGTATCTGGTTGCACCAACCGGCAAGCTTATCTTCAAAACTTTGGATCCGAAAAAACGAGCCCGCAAGCAAATGGTTCTTCACTGAGAGAGCAAGTATTGCTTTGAGGCTAGGCTCCTCGGTGGTCAGAGAGAGAGGACTTTTGTCCTCCTCTCTTTCTTCTAAAAGCAAACCTTGAAGGACTCTTCATCAGTTAAAAACAGAATTCTTCTAGATATCTTTTAGCCTTTTTACTTTTTGGATTCAGTAAGTTTTAATCAATTGAAATGAGGTTTAATTTGATTTTTCAACTTCAGATTTTGCGGGGAAAAAATTTTTATCAAAAAAGTAGTTGATGTGAATCCGATTCGTATTTTCGCTTCAAATTCAATCCCATCATTCCTATGAAGAAAACATCCTCTTTCCTTTTTCTTTTTATCCTTTTTGGAATCCACTCCGCCTTCTCCCAAATCAAAGCTGTAACCGAAAACGGAGACACCATCTATGTCTACAATGACGGTACCTGGAGCTATGAACTCAGGGAATCTTCCAGTCAGTCAGGGTCTATGGATTTCCTCAATGAAATTGTAGAGGTAGAAACCATCGACGCTTCCTTCACCACGCCTGCAAGCTCCAAAGACAAGGTGAAAAATGCCATGGATCAGTTTCAGATCTTCTTCAATTCGGAAGACTGGAGACGAGTCCCTCCCGCTACACTGAATGACGAGGCCGAATTCGCTTTTGAATCCAAGTTCTCGGATGTATGGAGTGTGGTCATCTCTGAGGAAACACCCATCGAAAAAGAGACGCTGTTTAAAATCGCCCGCAAAAATATGGAAGACAATACCGGGACCAAACCGGAAACCATCAGCCTGACCCAGTTCAAAGTGAACGGACAGGATATTCTTAGAGGGGTACTTAGAGCCAGCTTCTCAGGAATCACCTTCGTGTTTGACACCTATTATTATTCAGATGAGCGGGGTTCGGTCCAGTTTACCACTTGGTCAAGCGAAGCGGTTTGGAAAAAGAACGAGGAAAAAATCCAAGACCTTCTGAAAGGTTTCGAGGTAATCGGATTAGAGTAATTACCTGATTTCCCGGTAAAATCAAAAAAGGGGCTGTCTCAAAAGTGAAGTTTGTCACATTGAGCGAAGTCGAAATGTCGTCCGGAAAGCTGGAAATGGCCTTCGACTCCGCTCAGGCTGACAACGAAACGATTTATGAGACAGCCTCTTTTCTTTTAATCCTATCTACTCTTCCGAGTCAAATCTTATTTTTCAAACACAATCGCCTCGGGATTGGCTCCCAATTCTTCCAGACTTTTACTCACCGCGTCAATCATCGGCTGGGGACCGCTGAGGTAGAATTCCTGAGAGAAATCGGACACATTCTTTTCCAAAAAGGCCTTGTCCACCCGACCGTATTCATGGCCGCTTTTTTCCTCCTGATCCAAAAGAGAAATAAAATCCTCCCCTAAATTCTCACGAAACCAATCTTCCAGAATGACATCATTGGAGGTTTTGTTTGCAAAAAAGAGCCGATTGCCCTTGAGTTTCCCTTTCTCCAGAATATCTCTGAAAATGGCAATAAAAGGCGTAATCCCAGCCCCTCCTGCGATGAAAGTTCCTTTTCCTTTGTATTGGATGGCACCCCAGGACTCATCGACAATCAGCTCATCTCCAACCTGAAGTGAATCTATCTTTTTGGTCACCCCATCATGATCGTGATAGGATTTGATCACAAATTCCAAGTGATCCTCATCAGGCAGGGAAGTGAAAGTAAATGGCCGCTTTTCTTCCCGATACCCATCTTGATTGATGGCCACTTCACAGGCTTGACCGGGTGTAAAAGAATACCCTTTGGGCTTTTCTGCCTTATACCGTTTGACATCATGAGTCAGGGACTCAATCTCAAGAATTTTTACAACGTCTGACATAAAAATGAAGGTTTGATACAATAATATAAGCCTCCTAAACCCAGATTGTTTGATTGATTTGAGCAATCCCGCATTTACAACCGCTTTTCCATTCTCCATGCCCTACAACCCAAAATCAGTTTGGGATTGGAAAGAATTGGGTAACTTCCCCCTATCAAAAGCCTGATTTTACCCTCAGGAAAAGCTTACCTATCTTAAACTTACCCCCTATGAAAAAAACAACTTATCGCCTTTTCTTGGCGGCCTCTTTAGCCCTGAGCGTACTCTCCTGCGGCCAAAAGACAGAAGAAACCACTGAAACCGAAGAAATGACTGAAACACCTACCCGATTTGGCGGATTGGCACTTTACACCGTCAGAGACGCAATGGGACAAGATCCCAAAGGCACCCTTCAAGCAGTGGCCGATGCAGGCTATGGCTATGTGGAAGCTGCGGGCTATGCCGAAGGCAAATTCTACGGAATGGAGCCTGCTGAATTCAAATCTTACCTGGATTCCCTGGGCCTTCAGCCAAAAAGTACCCACATGGGTGGAGTGACTCTAGACAATGCAGATGAGCAAATCGCTGCCTCCAAAGCTGCCGGATTTGAATACTTCGTCATCCCTGTGCCGCCTATGGGTATGTTTACCTTTGGCCCTGAAGGTTTGGGTATGAAAGGAACCAAGGAGGAACTCGTGAATATCCTGACTACCATCGGAGAAAAATGCTCCGCAGCCGGATTGAAGCTATTGTATCACAACCATGATTTCGAATTCAAGCCTGGAGAGGATGGCAGCACAATTACCGACTATATCCTGCTAAATACCGACCCTGCTCATGTCAACTATCAAATGGACCTGTTTTGGGTAACTAAAGCCGGTGCAGATCCATTGGCCTACTTCGAAAAGTATCCCGGAAGATTCAAGGCTTGGCATGTAAAGGACATGAATGATGCAGGGGAATTTGCGCCGGTAGGCACAGGTAACATTGACTTCGCTCGGATTTTGGCAGAAAAGGATAAATCAGGGATGGTCTACTACCTCGTGGAGCAGGACAATACCTTTGACCTGAACCCCATGGAAGCCATCCAAATCAGCCATAGAGGCTTGGAAAAGTATGGTTTTCAATAATCGTTTTTAAAGGAAAAATCAGAAAAGCCAGTGTTCGACACTGGCTTTTATTTTATCCGACTTTTCCTTTTTTCTCCTCCCTCCATTCACCCATGACCAGAAAATAGCGCCTTTTATCCTAAAAATAGGCCACTTTCCCATGAATTAGCCTTTATATTTGGCCTTTCTCATCCATTCTCCGATCGGGAGAATCATAAAATCCAATTCATGGAAGAAATTATCAGTACCATCAACGGGCTCATTTGGAGCAATGCTTTGATATTGCTTTGTCTGGGTGCCGGCATCTATTTTTCAATTGTCACCAGGTTTGTTCAGGTCCGCTATTTCAGAGAAATGATCAAACTGCTCTTTGGAGGAAAATCATCCGAGCAGGGAGTGTCTTCTTTTCAGGCTTTTGCCTTGGCACTATCGGGAAGAATCGGCACCGGAAATATCGCCGGAGTAGCCACAGCCATTGCCATGGGCGGACCCGGAGCAATCTTTTGGATGTGGATCATTGCTTTCTTGGGTTCGGCTTCGGCTTACATTGAAGCAACTTTGGGTCAGATTTATAAGGAAGTCAAAGACGGGCAATACCGTGGCGGCCCGGCATTTTACATCGAAAAAGGCCTCGGAATCAAATGGTACGCGATGGTCTTTGCCGTGGTGACCATCATCAGTATGTCCATGCTTTTGCCAGGGGTGCAGAGTAACAGCATCGCATTGAGTATGGACAATGCCTTTAAAATCCCGGTGGAAATCACCGGCGGGGTAGTCGTGGTCTTCCTTGCGCTGATCATTTTTGGTGGAATCAAGCGGATAGGCAAAGTAGCCGAACTGGTGGTTCCTTTTATGGCCTTTGGCTATATCCTGATTGCTGTGATCATCATGGTGCTAAACTTCCAGGAAATCCCTGCTGTAATCAGCCTGATCGTGCGCTCGGCATTCAATCTGGAATCTGCCTATTCCGGAGTATTTGGCTTGGCGATCGCTTGGGGGATCAAAAGAGGAATCTACTCCAACGAAGCCGGACAGGGTACTGCACCACACGCAGCCGCCGCTGCAGAGGTAAGCCATCCTGCAAAGCAGGGCTTGGTTCAGGCTTTTTCGGTTTACATCGACACGCTTTTTGTATGCTCCGCCACAGCCTTTATGATTCTCTTTACCGGGCAATACAATGTACTCAATCCGGAAGGGGGATTTATCGAAGAAAACCTTCCCGGAATCAGCTTTGGTCCCGAGTTTACCCAGATGGCCATCGCCACCCATTTTCCAGTACTGGGAGCGGGTTTTATAGCTATTGCTTTGATGTTTTTTGCCTTCACCACCATCATGGCCTACTACTACATCGCAGAAACCAATCTGAGTTATTTGCAAAAAGGCAGCAAGCAAAAGTGGCCTGTTTATGCCCTGAGAGCCTTGATTTTGGTGGCTACATTTTATGGCTCGATCCGCACGGCTGAGGTCGCCTGGACCTTGGGTGATATCGGCGTGGGACTGATGGCTTGGCTGAATATCGTGGCCATTTTGCTTCTGAGAAAACCAGCCCTAAACGCACTGAAAGACTACAAAAAGCAAAAGGATGCCGGCAAAGATCCGGTGTTTGATTTTAAGGATGTGGATTGAGGAGAGGGAGGTTGGAAAGTTGGTTAGGTGTCCGATGTCCGATGACCGATGCTCCGAAGGTCTCAGCACAAGTGTCCGATGAAGGGAAAGGTAAGCTGAAAGTTTAAAGTGAGACACGAAGAGCCCCGTCGGGCTATTCCCCCCTTAAGAGCCTGTCCCGAACTTGATTCGGGAGGGGCTAGGGGGGTAAAGCTGGAAGGTGATTGAAAAATTGAAAGATTGGAAAATTTAAAAATTGCCAATTAGAATCAATTTGATAAATCTCAAAGATTCCTATATCCAATAAAGGGTAGATCATCCTCAGAATGTCGTAAATCCGAAATCCGAAATCGTAATTTCCCAAGTAATCTGGTTATCTTAAAACCTCCCAAAATAACCTGACATGCTTTTCCCTTCCCTGCTTTTTGCCTTCCTGAGTGTTTTTTCCTCTGATTCTCCAAAAGAAGAAAAACCCAATATCGTCCTGATTTTGGCGGATGACTTGGGTTGGTCGGATATCGGCTGCTACGGAAGCGAAGTGGAAACTCCCAATTTGGACTGGTTGGCTGAAAACGGGGTTCGATTCACCCAAATGTACAATACCGCCAAGTGCAACCCTTCCCGGGCGGCACTAATGACCGGACTCTATGCCCAGCAGGTCGGCTACGAAGCCACCTATCAACAGCCTTTGATCAATGGGATTACCCTAGGCGAACTTCTGAAATCTGCCGGTTACCGTACGATGTGGGCAGGAAAGCACCATGGTTTTGATCACCCCATGGACCGGGGATTTGACCGATATTATGGACTTATGGAAGGCGCTTCCAATCATTTCAACCCCGGACTGCGCAGAGAAGGAGAAGCCCAACCTGCTCAAAAACGACCCGATCGGCCTTTCTACGTAGACCGGAACCTTTTCCAACCATATACTCCTCCTCAGGACTACTACTCCACGGATTACTTTACCAAATACGCCTTGCAATGGCTGGAAGAATACCGGGCGGAAACCCAACCCTTTTTCCTATACCTGGCCTACACTGCACCCCATGACCCCCTGATGGCCTGGCCGGAGGACATCGAAAAGTACAAAGGCAAATACGACCAAGGCTACGAAGCCATTCGACAAAAGCGATTCGAAAAGCAAAAGAAACTGGGCCTGATTGCTGAAGACTACCCCATCACCGAAGCCATTCATGCCCCTTGGGAAAGCCTCTCCGACTCCCTTCAAAATCTCGAAGCTCAAAAAATGGAGGTCTACGCCGCCATGATCGACCGCATGGATCAGAAAATCGGGGAAATCATCCAAAAGCTCCGTCAGCTCGGCAAGCTGGACAATACAGTCTTCATCTTCCTCTCCGACAATGGGGCCTCTGCCGAGATGGTAAATATCCCCGGAGATGGGAAAATCGGCACCGTGGGCCACTGGACCTCACTCGGAGGAGATTGGGCCAATGTGGGCAATACTCCGCTCCGCTTTTTCAAAAACTACTCTTTCGAGGGAGGCATCCGCACGCCCTTGATTATTTCTTGGCCCAAAGGACTGCAGGCCAAAAACCAATTCAATGACTTTCCTGCCCACCTGATCGATATTCTTCCTACGCTGGCAGACCTTTCCGGAGCCACTTACCCCGAGAAACTGGACGGAAAGCCGGTGCTCCCCTATGCCGGGCAAAGTTTACTCCCTGCGATCCGAGGAGAAATGGAAGTTCGGGAAAAGCCCATTTTCTGGGAATGGGCCGTTGGGCGGGCGGTCCGTCAGGGAGATTGGAAACTGGTAGCCCATGGCAAAGAAGCCCCTTGGGAACTCTTTGACCTTTCCACCGACCCCTACGAAACCAAGAACCGAATCGCTGATTTTCCGGAAAAAGCACAGGAACTTCGGACCCTTTTCCAAGAATGGAAAGAGAGAAGTGCTCAGCAAAAGGCTTCGGGACAACTCAGCTGGCCTTCTGCCTCATCTGACCAATGAAAGACAACGTGACACTCCTAATCGTTGTGGGGATTTTGGCCCTGTATTTCCTGATCGGTATCGGTTGGCTGCTTTATAAAATGACCGGCTCCAAACCGGAAGACAAAGAGCCTAAATCTCCCCGGTAAGCCCTTCGGAGATGAAGTTTATGTAAACTTTGGCAAAGATCTCCCGGAAAAAAGCCGGCTTGCTTATCTTTCCCCTTCGAATCCAAATGAACCCAATATGCTTCGTCTTTTCCTTTGTTTCCTAGCCATGACCGTCCTTTCCCTTTCCTCCATTGCACAGGATTCTTTTCACTCCAATCCCGTGATCGCGCATCGGGGAGCTTGGAAAAAGAACAACCTGCCCCAAAACTCCATTGCCTCCCTTCGGGAAGCGATTCGACTGGGTTGTATGGGGACGGAGTTTGACGTGTGGATGACCAAGGACGAGGTTCTCGTAGTCAATCACGACCATGACTTTATGGGAATGGACATCGAGGAAAGCACCTATACCGAGCTTTTATCCCAGAAATTGTCCAACGGGGAAAAGATCCCCACCCTGGAGGAATACCTGCGCGAAGGCATGAAGCAAACAGGCACCCGATTGATCTTGGAGTTTAAGCCATCCCGACTCGGCGTGGAGAGAAGCGAACGCGTCGGCGAACTCAGTGTGCTGACCGTTAAAAAACTCGGTGCGGAAAAGTGGGTGGATTACATCACCTTCAGCTATGAGGGAGGGAAAAAAGCCATCGCCACCGACCCCCAAGCCAATGTGGCCTACCTTACTGGAGACAAATCTCCAGCAACTTTAAAGGAGGATGGATTTTTTGGCTTCGATTACAATATCCGACTGGTCAAGCTGAGGGCGGATTGGATCACTGAAGCACAGGAGTTAGGCCTGACTACCAATGCATGGACTGTCAATGATACCGAGGACATGACTTGGTTGCTGGACAGAAAGGTAGACTTCATCACCACCGACGAACCCGAACTCCTTTTTGATTTATTGAAGGAAAGGAAATAAAAGCTGCCCGAAATCTCAGGACTTCAGCCTGAGCACCCGCTCCTCATCCCAATGGAGGTACACCCGATCTCCGGAGGAAAATCTCCGCTGAGGATCATCCACCTCCCATAGCAACCCACTGTCCTTCAGCCGGATAAAGAGTGAATTGTAATGCACCAAAAAACGCTGATCGACCACGTGACCGAGCAGTCCGCCCTTAGTTCTTAGCTTCACATCTGAGGGCCGGATATAGGTCTGATCCTCTCCGGGAAGGGGATTGATGACAGAAAAAAGCCGGGCCACATAGCGAGTCTTGGGATGCTCGCAGAGGCTTTGGGAATTCCCTTTCTGGATCAGCTTCCCCTTTTGCAGGATCAACACCGAGTCCGTAAGCCGCAAGGCATCGTCCAACTCATGCGTCACAAAGATCACCGTGGTTCCCATTTCCTGAAGCAATTCCTTAAGTTCCTGAAGAAGCTTTCGCTTTTGGATGGCATCGAGATGGGAAAAAGGCTCATCGAGAAGCAAGACTTCAGGCTCCACGGCCAAGGCCTGGGCAATGGCCACTTTCTGCTGCTGTCCTCCGCTGAGTTGGCGGGGCAGGCGCTCCCGATAGGCTTCCAGTCCAAACTGTCGCAGCAGGCGATCCAATTGCTTTTTGCGGTAAGCCGGATCAAAAAGCAAAAGCGGGCGGAGGATATTTTCCTCCACGGTGGAGTTGGGGAAAAGCTGGTAATCCTGATGAATCAGCTTGATCTCATCGTAGCCGGGCACTAGTTTTTCGGCTGGGTTTTCGATTTTTTTTCCATCGAGCAAGACCTCTCCGGAGCTTTGGGTCATCAATCCGGCGGCGATGCGGAGGAGGGTACTTTTCCCCGAACCGCTCTCCCCGACTATGGCGATCATCTCCCCTTTTTCAAGCTGGAGAGAAAAATCCTGAAGAACGGTTTGGGTTTGGTAGGATTTGCTGAGGTGACTCAGTGTAAAATAAGACATGAGCAGATTTGAGGTTCAATATTCGATATTCGGCATTTATTCAAGGATTGGAAAATTGAAAGATTGAAAAATTAGAAAATTGAGCAGGATAGTAACTTCATCTTTGCAAGGAACATTTGATATATCCATCTGTGATGATCTGTGGAATCTGTGAGATTTTTTGGATTGTTCACAGATGTCACAGATTCCCACAAATGTTCTTTTTACCAATTTTTAGCCTTCTGAATTCATACTTCTGACTTTAAACTTGCTCACAGATGACACAGATTCCCACAGATGTTCTTTTTGCAAATTTTCAGCCTTCTGAATTCATACTTCTGACTTTAAATAGGGCTCACAGATGTCACAGATTCCCACAGATATATTTTTTCCGAGTTTCAGCCTTTTGACTCTCGTGCTGAGCTAGTGGACCCTGATTTTGCGAAGGGGCAAGGCTTCAGATTTTTGATTCTCCCACAGATTTCCACGGATTAAAATCACAGATGCAAACAGATATTCTTTTTACGAATTTTCAGCCTTCTGAATTCATACTTCTGACTTTAAATAGCGCTCACAGATGTCACAGATCCACTCAGCTATTCCTTTTCCCAATTTTCAGCTTTCAGACTTCATACTTCTGACTTTAAATAGTGCTCACAGATGACACAGATTCCCACAGAAATTCATTTTACCAGTTTTCAGCCTTCTGAATTCATATTTCTTACTTCTCCACTACTTACCATTTACCAATCACAAAAATCAACCGCCTACTCCAACCCCTCCCTCACCGACTTCGGCAAAGAACCCCTCACCAGCTCGTAGCTATGCCGGGTAAGCTCGATAATCAGGGAATCGGGGACACTTCCTTCGACAGAGACCGAGTTCCACAGCTTTTTATTCATATGGTAGCCGGGGGTGATGCCGGGGTATTGTTCCCGAAGCTCGATGGCCCGTTCCGGGTCGCACTTCAGATTGACAAAATCCCAAACTTCAAGGTCAGCGATAGCAAAGATCTTCCCGCCCACGCGAAAGCAGAGCGTATTCGCATCAAAGGGTGTGTCTTCCGATACTCCCGGAAGACCAAGGCAAAAGTCACGGAAATAGGATAAAGTCATCTTGAATTAAGAAGTCAGAGGTATTAAGTCTAGGGAACAAAAGGGAAAGGGAATCTAGATAAAAAAAAACAATAACACACAGCAATGGGTATTTGATAAATGAAAGTGAAGAGTCATCTTAAAAAAATCAAAAAGATGAAATTCATACAAATTAGGCCGGCTTTTTGAGAGAAGTGGTTTTTTAGGTAGATTCTTTTGTGTTGAATTTTGGCCAAAAAAACTCAGGCATTGTTTTGAGAAATTTTATCTAAAAAACGACAAAGAAATCAGTTATTCATGTCGATTTCCTGATCAAAAGTCAAATATTGACAGGTTTTAATGTGCAAATTTTATGATGAATGCCAATTAGAATTAGGGTATGACAGCTAAAAAAAACATCCTTGAAAGATTTTTGACCTGGTACAAAAGATTTCAAATAAGCAAGTCCCCTCAAATGAATTTAGTATGGGGATTTTTTCTTTACACGCTTGTTGGTTTTGGACTTTTAAGCATCCCACTCTTCCATAAAACAAGTGTCGGTTTTCTAGACAATTTGTTTATTTCAACTTCTGCAATTTCAACAACTGGACTTGTAACGGTCAGCCTTTATGATTCTTATAACTTTATAGGCCAACTGATTGTAATGGGCCTATTTCAAATTGGTGGGATTGGTTATATGACATTAACTACTTACTACCTGTTATTTACAACCAAAAACTTAACGCATTGGCACCATAAGATAATTGGGACTGAATTTACTCTCCCAAGAACTATTAAAGTTAACGACTTCATTAGAAGTGTAATTGTGTTTACAACTGTAATGGAAACATTGGGAGCAATTAGTTTTTACATCGCTTTTAAACAAACAGGTATGGAGCCATTGAAAGCAATATGGTTTTCAATATTTCACAGTGTATCCGCATTTTGTACAGCGGGATTTGGCTTGTTCAACGATAGTTTTGAAAGTTACAGTGACAATATCTTTATCAACATCATAATTTCAGTTCTTGCAATTGCGGGTTCACTTGGATTTATTGTTATAACCGATCTTTGGTACAGATTTAGAGGCCGATCTCAAAATATATCATTTACCACCAAGATTATAACCTATGGATTTGTTCTACTCCTATTCATCGGTACTACTCTGGTATATTTCGCAGAAACAAGTATTCAGAGTTCCGATTCCAGATTTTCTGAATCATTCTTTCAAGCGATGACAGCAATGACTACTGTAGGCTTTAATACAATTTCTACAGGTGAACTAAGCTTACCCATTTTGCTATTCATCACATTTTTGATGTACATAGGTGCTTCGCCTTCTGGAACTGCTGGAGGAATGAAAATAACTACTCTAACAGCGATGATATCGGTCTTAAAAAGTAGACTCTTCGGACAAAAGCAAATTTCTTTTTTAAATAAAACCATTCCATTTGAGCGACTTTACGTAGCTACTTCCACTTTCATCCTCTACACCAGCATAATATTTCTTTTTACATTTTTATTGACATTTACTGAGCATTTTGAGTTTGAAAAAATCCTCTTTGAAGTTGCCTCAGCTCTTGGAACTGTTGGGCTTAGCACAGGGATTACGGGTGACTTATCATCCACTGGCAAGCTTTTGGTCATTATTTTAATGTTCATTGGACGCGTTGGCGTTTTGACATTTGGTTTTGCTCTTTTGGAGAGGCAATCAAAGGATAGCCCTGAACCTATTGAAGATGATTTAGCTGTTTAAAAGAATGAGAATCACATGGCACTTACCAAGAAATTGTTAAAAGGAATTGAAAATGAGACTTTTAAACCAAAAAATATATGCAAGGCAAAATCAAATATGACTTTTCGGCCAAAGTGTGGAAATCCCCCGGGATGGGTGGATGGGTATTTGTCTCTCTGCCCAAGGAACTGGCCCATGAAATCCGACAAAACCTAGCTTGGCAAGAAGAAGGCTGGGGACGAATGCAGGCTAGAGCAGAAATCAAAGGATTAGCTTGGGATACAGCAATTTGGTTTGACAAAAAGCAGGACACCTACCTCCTTCCTCTGAAGGCTGAAATCCGGAAGAAAGCCCAGGTGAATCTGGGAGAGAGCATCAGTTTGAGTATTTCTATCTGATCAAGAGCATTATCCAGAATGGATTCCCATTATTTAGTATCACCATTGGACAAGTAATATATGATTTACGAATTACGATTTACGAGATCTGAAGAACCTCAAACACCGATTGAGGATCACAACTTTAGAACTTCTAACTTACTTATCTCCCAACTTTTTATTTTCGATTTACGAAGTACGATTTACGACAATTTTCAGGCACTCCGACCCTTTATTGAGCTTAGAAATCTTTGGCATTTAAAAAGACGAGCTTACAAACGGCCAATTTTTCAATTTTCTAATCTTTCAATCTTCCAATCCATTCCGACTTCCCGCTCCCTTTATCGGACATCACCCCCCCTACATCCTACATCCGACATCCGACATCTGACTTTTTTCTTCGGTCTTCCCTCAATACGCCGTCCAGCCTCCGTCCGCTACCAAGACTTCCCCATTCACAAAGGATGAGTCGTCTGAAGCCAGAAACAGGGCGATTCGGGCGATTTCTTCAGATTCACCCATTCGGGACATGGAGCCTGCACCCGAGCTGCAAAGGGCTGCACCTTCTTCATCCACTTGTGCATTTTTCATGATGTTGGTATTGACTCCTCCGGGAGCGATTACATTGCAGCGAATTCCCTTTTTGGAGTACATAAAGCCGATGTTTTTACTCATTCCGATCAGGGCGTGCTTGGAAGTGGTGTAGGTAACGCCAGCTCTTCCTCCCATCACACCGCCGATGGAGGCAATATTGATGATTACTCCTTTTCCCTGCTTTAGCATTTGGGCAATGGCCTCCCGGGAAGCATAGAATGGCCCATTCACATTCACTGCCATTACTTTCTGCCAAAGCTTGTCCGACACCCGATCCAGTGGCATAAAGTCATCCATTATCCCGGCATTGTTGACCAGAATATCCAGAGAACCAAACTCAATCACAGCGGCATGGATCAGCTTTTTCACCTGATCCTCGTCAGAAACATCGCATTTGAGCCCGATGGCATGCCCGCCTTGATGACGGATAGTCTCAGCTACCATTTCTGCATCGGTAGAATTGACATCGGAAACAATCACTTTGGCTCCCTCTTGAGCAAAAAGTTCGGCCATGGCCTTTCCCATCCCGGAGGCTGCTCCGGTGATGACGGCGGTTTTATTTTCCAGCTTTTTCATAAGTATTAAGTTTATTTTTTGGATTCGGCTTTGATCATATTTTCGATTCCTTTGAGCAAGGCATCGGGATTGAAAGAAATACTGTCTATGCCCTCGGAAATCAGGAATTGGGCGAAAGCAGGATTGTCACTCGGTGCCTGACCACAGAGTCCGATTTTCTTTCCGGCAGCTTTCGCCTTACGAATCACCTCAGCAATCATCCACTTCACGGCAGGGTTGTTTTCGTCAAACAAATCGCTCAAGACCTCCGAATCCCGATCCACCCCCAGGGTGAGTTGGGTCAGGTCATTGGAACCGATGGAAAAGCCATCGAAGATTTGGGCAAATTCCTCAGCCAAGATGACATTAGAGGGAATTTCAGCCATGACGTAGATTTCAAGTTCGTTTTTCCCCTGCTCCAGACCCAACTTTTTCATACGGGCTATAACTTTTTTGCCTTCCTCTGGGGTTCGGCAAAAAGGAATCATCACCTTGAGATTTTCCAAGCCCATGTCCTCTCTCACCCGTTTGACTGCTTGGCATTCCAGTGCAAAACCTTCCCTGTAGCGATCGTGGTCGTAGCGGGAGGCACCTCGGAAGCCCAGCATGGGGTTTTCTTCTCCGGTTTCAAACTGGCTTCCCCCGAGAAGATGAGCGTACTCGTTGGTTTTGAAATCACTCGTCCGCAAAATCACATCCTTGGGATAAAAAGCTGCCGCAATCGTGCCTACGGCTTGGGCCAGCTTGTCCACAAAATATTCCCGCTTGTCCGCATAGCCTTTGCAAAGGGTTTCGATTTGAGCCTTTTCTTCTGCATTTTCCAAGTCCTCAAAATGAACCAAAGCCATGGGATGCACTTGGATACTGCCATTGACGACAAATTCCATTCGCATCAAGCCTACGCCTTGATTAGGAAAAAAGGAAAGGTTGAAGGCCTTTTCAGGATCGGCAAGGATAAACATGGGTTGAGTTTTGGGTAGATTAAGTCCTCGGAAATTGTGTTCCTGGGTTTTCCATTTCAATTTGCCGGCATAGACTTTTCCCATTTTTCCGGAGGAATTGTCCACAGTCACCTCATCCCCGTCTTTCAGCTCCTCCAGCGCCCCCTCTGCTCCCACGATCGCCAAAGCCCCTACTTCCCGAGCTACAATGGCGGCATGGCTGGTTCGCCCTCCTTTGGTGGTGATGATGGCTCCGGCTTTTTTCATCACCGGGTCCCAATCCGGATTGGTGATTTCCGTAAGGAGGATATCCCCTTTTTCCAGCAGATCCGCCTCGGCTGGAGAATGAAGGATTTTGACTTTTCCGGAGGTGATTCCGCTTCCGATGGCATATCCGGAACTGAGTAATTTCCCTTTTTCAGAAAGAGAATATTCTTTTAAAACATAAGGATCCTTTTCCGCATGAACGGTTTCAGGTCGGGCCTGCACGATAAAAAGCTCCCCGGAATTCCCATCCTTTGCCCATTCGATATCCATGGGCATTTTGTAATGTTTTTCGATCTGCACTGCCCACTTGCCGAGGATTTCTATTTCCTGATCAGAAAGCACAAAGGCTTCCTGCTTTTCCTTTGGGGTGTCCAGATTGAGCACTCCTCCCCCTTTCTGATAGATCATGGTTTTGGTTTTGGAGCCGATTTTCTTAGAAAGAATGGACTTTTTCCCTTTCTCCAAAGAAGGCTTAAACACCAAATACTCATCCGGAATCACGGCTCCCTGCACGATATTTTCCCCCAAGCCCCAGCAACCGGTAATCAGCACAGCATTGGAAAAGCCCGATTCAGGATCTATGGAAAAAGTAACTCCGCTGCAGGCTAAGTCTGCCCTCACCATCAGTTGGACGCCGACGGAGAGCGCGATTTCATGCTTGTCAAAACCCTTGTCATGCCGATACTTGATCGCCCGGGCATTGTAGAGCGAGGCAAAGCAAGACCGGACAGTTTCCACCAGCTTTTTCTTTCCCCGGATATTCAAAAATGACTCATGCAATCCGGCAAAACTCGCCCCGGGAAGGTCTTCGGCAGTGGCGCTGCTTCGGACGGCTACCTCCACTTCTCTTCCATTTGCTTCGCAAAGCTGCTCGTAGGCCTTTTCAATTTCCCGGGTCAATTCCTCAGGAAAAGAACCGGAGAGAATAAGCTTTTTGATCGAGGAGGAGATGGCATTGAGGTTGGAAAACTCCTTCAAGTCCAACTGCTTCAAGTGCTTCTGAATGGATTCTCCGATTTGGTTGTGTTGGATAAAAAACCGGTAGGCATCCGCCGTGACGGCAAAGCCATCCGGAATATTGATTTTCAGGGGAATCAGCTTTTGAAACATCTCTCCAAGGGAAGCATTTTTGCCCCCTACTCGGCCCACATCCTCCATTCCGATTTCCCGAAAGGAAAGAATCAAGTCTGACATGGCATTTTGGGTTTAGAATCTGACCTAACTTACCGGAATCCTCCCGGAAGATTCCTGATAAAAGTCAGACCAAAAAGTGAATCTTTTGGAAAATGCCTGTAGCGAATGTCTTTACCTCATCGTTCCAAAGAAAAATCGGTACTTTTCCCTTCGTTCCAAATCCTATGCTTATGAAACGCCTAACCAACTATTTTCTAAGCCTTTGTGCTCTGGTCCTGATTCTGGCTTCTTGTCAGGATGAAGTGACTTCGACCTATACTTATAGGACCATGCTTCCGGTCTATCTCGAGATGAGCGATGTACGGGCGAGAATCATTGCTCCAGAGCCTCCACAAGCTCTCGAAAATCCCGGCAAGATCTACATCTACGGGGATTATCTGCTGGTGAATGAGCCTACCAAAGGCATTCACATCCTGGACAATACTAATCCTGCCAACCCGATCAACCTGAACTTTATCCCAATCGAGGGCAATATCGATCTGGCTGTCAATGATGAAATGCTCTATGCAGACAACTACGCGGATTTGCTGGTTTTTGACCTGAGCAATCTGGGAAACATCCGATTGGTGAAGCGGGTGGAAGACGTGTTCCTCAGCCAATACGTTCACGAGACAGGACAAATCATCACTTTTAAGGATACGGTGATTACCACGGATGCTCCTTATTTCACAGGAAGGCCGGAATGGGGCTGGTTAGTGAGTTCGGATATGGGATTCCGGGCCAATTTTTCAGCCGCTTCGCAAAGCTATGGTACAGGAGGTTCTTTGGCCCGATTCACCCTGATGAGTGGACATTTGTATGCAGTGGATGAATATACGCTTCGGGTTTTTGACGTAGAAGATCCCAAAGACCCCCAATTCATCAAGCCCATCGATCTGGGATGGGGAATTGAGACTATTTTCCCCTTTCAGGAAAAACTATTTATCGGCTCCAATCGAGGGATGCATATCTACGATGCCACTACACCCAGCTCTCCCACCCGCATGTCGGTCTTTGAGCATGTGATGGCCTGCGACCCGGTGGTGGTCAACGAAGAACATGCCTTTGTCACGCTGCGAACCGGCAATACCTGCTGGAATGGAGTGAATGAACTGCAAGTGGTCGACATCACCAATCCATACAATCCCACTCTGAAAAAGGCTTACCCTATGCAAAATCCGCATGGATTGGGATTGGCTGGCGATTATCTCTATCTGGCAGAGGGAAATCACGGACTGAAAAGCTTTGAAGTAAGCGATGTGATGAACATCGATAAAAACCAGCTGGAATTTCTTACTTCCATGAAGTCAGTGGATCTGATTCCCGGGCCCAAATCACTGATCGTCATCGGTCCGGATGGAGTTTGCCAGTTCGACTATAGCCAACCGGATCGATTGAAAAAGCTCAGCTGCATTCAGGTCTCCAACCCCATTGTGATCAATTGATTCCATGAAGATTCGGACTTTCTGTCTCTTGATATGCCTGTTCTTTTCCTACGTAAGCACTTTGGCGCAGGAGAAAATCTATTTCACACAAAATGAAATCGGCCTCCTCTTTGGCAAAGGAGTGGAGCAATGGGACGGAAGTTCGGAGCGCCGGGTGGATTTTACCCTGCAGAGCTTTCACGGAGCTTGGATTGGGAAAAAGCAGGTGATTGGGTTTTCCTTGGGCTTGGATCAGTACGAGGATATTTCTTTGATTCCTTTGGCTATGGGTTGGAGGGGATTTTTGGGAAAAAGCGGAGGACCTCAGTTTTTTGGAGGGCTGGATTTGGGTGCAAGTACAGCTCTTTTGGAGAAAAAAGTAAAAACGGAGTGGCAGGAAAGCTGGTATGAGGGCGGGGCGATGGTCAGCCCGATCGCTGGAGTTCGTTTTCCGTCAAGGAAGGGCAAATCTTCCCTGAGTTTTTCATTTGCCTACAAAAGGCAGGAATTAACCTATTTTGAGGGAACACTAAACGGGGGCGGAATCACCTTGCCCGATGATAGCGGAATACCTCCAGGATTTAATTCTCTTTTCCGCAATGAATCGATATTCCACAGTTTGGTATTCCGCGCCGGGTTAATGTTTTGATTCGCTTTTTCAAAAACCGCTTTAATTCTTTACTATTTTTAGTTTTCTTGCTTTCATGAAGTATTTAGTAGCATTTATATTCTTTGCAATCGCTTTTTCATCCTTCGCTCAGGAGGTTAAAAAAGAAGGGTATTCGTATAAAAACACCCATATTGAAAATATTCTCTACTGGAAAACTACCGATCAATTGGTAACGCTTGAGGAGATGGCCAAGATAAGTGAGGAATTCCCAAAATTCACAGTAGAAGCAGTCTACAACAAATACGGTCAGGTAGAAAAGTATTATTTCGACCCCAACAATCCCTATGTCAGTACAACTCGAAAGGTTGAACTACAGCCAAAAATGGAGGAGGAATTTCCTGAATTCTTCTTTGAAACCCTAAATGGAGAAAAATTTGACAAAGAGAATATGAAGGGAAAATGGATCCTGTTGTATTTCAGGCATTCCATCAGAAACATGAATTCAAAGCAATTCGAGGAGATTCATACCGAGGTGTTGGAAGCCAAAAAAGTAACTGAAATCGAAGCTTTTGCCGTTTTTTCTTACGATGAAAATCTAGAATCCTTATTGGGTGCCTATCAGCCGGACATACACTTGGTGAATAATGGAGTAGGCTTTTTCCAGCTTTTCCAGCTTGTAGCCATGCCTACCAGCTTTTTGATCAATCCGGAGGGGATTTTGGTGGCAAAATTCCAAGGAATGGAGAAAGTTCAGATTTTGGATTATTTGAAATGAATCCCTTTCCAAATAGGGATTACTTACAAAAACCTCTTGATCGTCCAGACAATCAGCGCGAACAGAAAGATTAGAATAGAAATCTTATTGATGCCATGCATCATCCGAAGATTGAAATTGCTGGGTTTGTTGGGGTCAGGCTTCTGAAAGACTCGCACGAAGTAGTTACCTACCTCTCCCAACTTGAAAAACTCCTGCACTTTATTTTTCTCTGCCATGATAGTTAATTTCTTTATTTACGATTTACGAATTTCGATACTTCGACAAGCTCAGTACAGGTTTACGAGATGGAATCGAACTTCAACTCTTATTAGGATAGCAACTTTTACTACTTCCAACTTCCTAACTTCCCGACTTCCTAACTCCCCAACTTCGGTCTTCCGTCTTCTGTCTCCCGTCTTCAAATCGTCTCCGGCTCATTCCACATGCCGTCTTCCCGGATAATTTCAATCAATTCATCCACTGCTTTTTCAGAAGGCACAGAGCGTTTGACCACTTCTTTCCCCTTGTAGAGTGTGATTTTTCCTTTACCCGAACCTACGTACCCGTAGTCTGCATCGGCCATTTCGCCTGGTCCGTTGACAATACATCCCATGATTCCGATTTTGACTCCTTTGAGGTGATCAGTTCTTTTTCGGATCATCGCCGTAGTCTCCTGAAGGTCGAAAAGGGTTCGGCCACAGGAAGGGCAGGAAATATATTCTGTTTTGGACATTCGGGTTCTTGCTGCCTGAAGTACTCCAAAGCTCACCGAATTGTGCAACTTGATCTGATCCAAAACTTCCTGTCGGGTGTGTTCTCCTTCTTTTTCCAAAGAAATCAAAATCCCATCACCCAATCCATCTACCAGCAATCCGCCCACATCCGTTGCCGAATAAAGCATGGTCATGTCTGCTGTCTGATCGGGATAGCTCACTTTGACTACTACTGGAATATCCGAACCTGCCTCAATCAGGGACACAAATGCTCTTCTCAAAGCAGGCATGCCGTGTGTATTGGCCGTTTTTAGGATCAGTACGGTGTCTTTTCTTCCTTGAATTGTAGAAATGGTTTCAGCAATTTCTGTATCCAAGACTTCCAGGAAGTTGATTTCCGAATGGAAAACCTCTGCCTTTTGATATTCTGACAAGCCAAACAGCGGAAACTTATTGACCTGATCCGGAGCCTTTTCCCAGACTGAGTAATTCTGGATTTCCTTCATGCCGTTAGGCAGCATGAAAGGAATCGGATTGGAACCGGAATATACAAAATCACAGCCCAAGTCATTCATTTTCCACTTGTCCAGTTCAGGCAAATAGAAATGGCCCACGGCCTTCATTTCCCGATCTGTGATATTTTCCACTTTGGAAATATCCGTAATCACTCGGGGGACATTATGTCCTCCGAAGTTGTATATCTCGGCTACCTGCCGCTTGTTGTGCTCAAAAGGAGTAATCGGATAATTGACTACTTCGGGAATGGAAGCATGTCCAGTTCGACCGGTATAGCGATCGATCAGGGCTTTGGCCACAGGGGCTTCAAATTCAGGATCTTCGGTCAGAGAGACTCTCACCGTATCTCCCAACCCGTCTTCGAGTAGAGTTCCGATACCAACGGCTGACTTGATTCTGCCATCTTCCGCTTCCCCTGCTTCAGTCACACCCAAGTGAAGTGGATAGGGCTTAAATCCTCCCTCGTTAAGCTTTTGCACCAAAAGCCGATAAGCCTGCACCATTACCTGAGTATTGGAGGACTTCATGGAGATAACGATATCGTGGAATTTTTCATCCTCGCAAATCCTCAAAAACTCCAAAGCTGACTCCACCATTCCAAGCGGAGTATCTCCGTAACGGCTCATGATTCGGTCAGAAAGCGAGCCGTGATTGGTTCCGATCCGCATAGCTGTTCCGTTTTCCTTGCAGATTTTCACCAAAGGCAAAAAGCGCTCGCGGATTCGCTCCAACTCTTCCGCATAGGAAGCATCAGTATAGTCAATGACCTCAAATTTCTTTTTATCTGCGTAATTCCCCGGGTTGATTCTCACCTTCTCCACGATTCTGGCAGCGAGTTCGGCTGCGTTGGGAGTAAAGTGAATATCTGCCACCAAAGGCGTCTGATAGCCTCTTTTTCGGAGTTCTGATTTGATATTCTTCAGATTTTCCGCCTCCTTGAGAGAAGGAGCAGTGATCCGGATCAGCTCACATCCTGAGTCAATCATGCGGATGCATTGCTCTACAGAACCGAGGGTATCCATCGTGTCTACCGTGGTCATGGACTGCACCACAATATGATTGTCTCCGCCGATGATCACATCGCCTACTCTTACGGGGATGGTTTTTCGGCGGGAATACTGCGTGAGGCTATCGCAATAAAGGGAATCAAGGCTTTTGATGAGGGATTCCATAGCTTATATATCTCCTAGTTGGGGTCGGATTATTACTTCTTCAACAACGGTTCGGGGCGAAAGGTTATAAGCCGCCCAAACACTCTCTGCAATGTCTTCTGCGGGAATAAATCGCTCTGCAGGCAAATCCACTCCTGCCCAGCTTTCGGTCAGGGTTGCTCCCGGCAATATGGAAGTGACTTTGATCTGATGGGGCTTCAACTCCTCTCTCAGGCACTTGGTCATGCCAAGCATGGCCCACTTGGATACCGCATAACTCCCTCCGTTGGGATAGGCCGTGAGTCCGGCGATGGAACCCATGCTGAAAATATGCCCGGATTTCCTCTGAATCATTTCCTGAACAAAGGCTCGGATCAGATGATAAGCAGAAAAAAGGTTGGTCTGCATCATCAGCTCAAAGTTGCCGGCAGGCTCGTCGTGAACTGCTCCCGGGAGAAATACTCCTGTGTTATTAACCAAAACATCAGGGATGGAAAAGGCCTTAACCGCTTCCGCAAAGCTTCTCACCTCATCCGCACGGGAAAGGTCTGCTTTCTTGGCAAAAACCCGGACTCCTGGAAATTCAGCTTCAAGTGAGGCTTTGAGACGATCCAAATCCTGCTCGTTTCTTGCGCAAGTCAGGATATCGAATCCCTCTTTGGCAAATCGCTCAATGATGGCTTTTCCTATTCCTTTTGTTCCGCCTGTGACCAGGATACTTTTCCCCATTTGTTTAGCAGTTTAATAGTTAGTATGACAACTAACCAGAGCCAACAAAGTTACATTTTTTTTCCAGCGATAAATAAACGGAGAGTTTTGCCGGTTGAATTGACCGAAACGATTGTCCTTTATCCTATCAAAAAAGAGCAGAAACCTGCATTCTTCCGATGTGCACTACCCTATCCAAGCCTTCTGAATTTCTTCCTTCATAGACCAGATTGAGCTGAAGCCCTTCTCCGATTTTGTGCAGCCAATTGAGTGACCAGGTTATATTGGTGCCCAAGGTTAAGGCTTGGAGCATCTCGTAGCCTACCGGCGAATTGACTTCCCCGTTGTAGTCGATTTGGACCCATTTGAGATTACCCGTGAGCGTGGTTTTGATGGCTTTGGCATAGCGGATATCCATCCCCGTCTGATGAATCAGAGACTTCTCCTGGAACTCCACATTTTGCACATTTTCCTTTTCTGTAAAGGAATAAAAACCGGTAATCCTAAAGTAAGGAGTGGGTTGCCAAGCCAGTTCAGGACCTAAGGAATACTGATCCAATGCATAGTTTCTGTTTTCCAGAAAATCCGAAGCAGAGATTCTATTCCCTAAACTTCCCAAAAGCCTGAGAGTGGTTTGGGAATTGAAATTGTATCGGGTGTTGAGTTTCCACTCCTGCTGAATCTGATCCTCAAAGCCACCGGTCAGCAATTGCTTGAGTTGGGAATCAAAAAGAGAAAGGTCAAATCCGTATTTGGCCGAAGCCCGGTTGAAGAAAAAGCTCGTCCGAATCACCTGCCTCAGTGACAAAATCTGATCTCTGTCCAAGCTTCCTACAAAAGGGTTGACCCGGCTCCAAAAGTCATCAGATGTGACTTTTTTCTCCACACTCAGACTGGAGGTATTGGAAAATTTCTGCAAGAAAGCCTTTACCCCACCTGCACCTTTCCAAGCATCAGGAAGTCTGGCCTGAATCCGGTAATTGAGCAAGGTGGTATATGCCTGGACAAAGGTATCCGTAGGCACAAAGACTTTGATATACAGCTTTTCTTCAGGATTGATGGCGAGGTAAAACTCATTCAATTGCTGAATCCCGTCCCCGTTATCATCCCTCCAGGTGTGGGTTCCATCACCATTGGGGGCCGGAAGATAGACGTATTCCCGCTGCAGTTCCCGACCATTTCCGATGGCATAGCTTATTTCATTCCGGATCAGGTTTTTACCAATCCCGCCCGAATAGTCCACCTTACTCAGTAAGGTCAGTTCATTTGGTAGCTCTCTCTGAAGATATCGGATGTCTCGGTAGGTGAATGTCCCGCTGAGATTGTGGTTTTTCCATTGCTTGCGCAAAGAGAAATTGGAGGTAAATGCCTCCGTATCGTCCAGCAAGATTCCTCCTGTAGGCATTCGATCTGTCCTCCAGGCTGCATCAGCCAGGAAGGAAAGCTTGAGGGAGTCATTGCTTTGCAGAAATACCCGATGCTCCTGAAAATTCATGGCTGTACCGATAATGGAATCTCTTTTGGAGTCGGTCACTTGATTTTGATCCAGGGAAAATTGGTAGCCGGGTACAAATATTTTGGACTGATAGCTCACCTGGCCCAAATACCGAATCCAGTCATTGGTAAGGGTATCTTTGGTAGAATTGAGCTGAAAAAACTCCTGCTGAATTCGGAATCTTTTTCCCAATTCGGCTTTCCAATTGGCCGCTTGCTGATAACCAGTCAGCTGATCTTCCCGGTTTCTCAGATTGATCCGATAGCTAAGTTCGTTGAGTGCATCTTTTTGCAATGCCAATTGGGTAGAAAAGAGGCGCTCTGCAGCAGCTTCCCTAAGCTCAGCGGGGTCCAAGCCCCAATCCCGATCAAATTCGATGTACCGGAAGCGATCTATAAAGTTGAAATTGGTGGAATTGTATTCCAGTTCTGTCTGTCCCTTGAAGCGGTATCCCTTGAGAAATCCGACTTCCCGATTTTCGGATTGAAGACCGACTTTCCATCCCAAGCCCTGATTGTCCTGATCGTCAAGTTCTGAAAACAGGTTTTTGTCCAAAGAGGAAAGAGCAATTTCAGTATAGACTTTTTCAAAAGAACCTAATTTAATCCTTGTACCCGCGGTAGTCATTCTTCGGGCATCCGGGGCAGGGAGTTGAGTCAAAATGGTGTAATTCCCCTGAGCTTGTCCATTTACCCGAGGAACATACTTATAGACCACCCCATTGGCCAGTTGGGTGCTTTTCCGATAATCTCCTTGGCCTTGGCTCACCTGTGAAAAGGAGACCTGAAAATGGGCCAAGGCAGGGTCGGTGGAATAGCGATAAAATGTAAAAGGATTGCCAAGTGCATCTGTTTCGGTCACTTTTTCATACAAAATCCTGGTAGGGTCAAAGCCCACAGAATCGATGCGGGGAATCACCGCATTTTGGGTTTGATCCCCAACCGATGCCAAAAGGGCCTGCTCCTCCGGAGAAAACTCGGTGAAAAGCGGCCGGTTTCGGTTGTCTTTTTCCTGATAGAAATTGACATAAAAGTCCACTTTCCCATTAGTCTGAAGATGATTGGCTCCCAAAATGGATCGGGTATAGTTTCTCTCGGCAAACTCAAAATCCACCCTCACTCGGGAGTATTGGGTGATCAAAACTTTCGGAGTAAATGTGATCTCCGCCTGATTGTAGTCGATCACATAGTCTGCATTGAATCCCCGCTGCAGAAGACGTCCATCCAAAAATACCCGCTCTGAATTAGCCATGATGACCACAAAGCGCTCTCCATTTGGCCCATTGAGGCGATAAGGCCCCAATACTCCCTCTAAAATCGGCACCTGAATGGAAGCAAACTTCCCTTTGGCCACCGAAGCAAAACCTTCCGTACTCGCTTCCCAACCTCCTTTGACTTTGTACTGGGTGGTCAGCTGGAGTCCTTGCACATTTTTGTAATAGCGGAGAAATTCTGACTGCCTTTGCTGCAGCACCACATCACCTGCAGAAAGCCGGAACTGATCATTATACAATTCCACCAGCACATTGTCGAAATCCTGAATCTGCTGTGTATTTCCCTCAGGTTGAAATGGGACATTCTGATCGGTGATACTTGCCCTGATTTTCAAGTTTTCGCCGATATCTCCATCCAGCTGTAGATTCAAAGCCGAGTTGACAAAGACATTTTGGGTATTGCCAAAAGACACACCACGGGTGAGACTCCCGGTTTTGTAGAGATTGGTGCTTGGAAAAAGTTCTTCCCGGAGGTCAAATTCCGGGATAGTCTGCACCCGGTTGTCTTTGAAGAGTGCGGTAGAATCGTAATTGGCCAGCAGTGTCCTTCGGGCAAAGGTTTGCTCCAGTGGAATGGGTAGAGTCTGATAGCAAACCTGAAGAGAATCAGGTCTTGCCGTCTCTTCTCCTTCCAAGAGAAGGCTTTGGCTTTCGGGTCGGAAGGTAAAGGGATAAGACTTACCGGAAGCATCCAAAACCCGAATGGTATTTTCCAAAACAGGCAAGGGGTCCAGCCTCACTGATTTTTGTAATTCTGAGGATGAATACCAACGGCATTTTTCCTGCGCCTGGCTATACCCAGCCAGCAAAAGAAAGCCTATCAGGAAAATCAACCGCATGCGTATCCAAAACTATTTCTTGAAGGTAATAAAAAGCCAAAAAGGGAGCATGTTTTGAGCTAGCATACCTGTATTACCTTGGGCAGTCAAGTTTTTGGAGGGCCTTCCCTACTAGCTTCCTCCTAACTATTCAATGATTATGTTTTCTTTTTAATCAGGAATAGCCCCTCATGTCTTTGGAGATTTTCTGAGGGTTGTCATTTTCAAAGCTCAATCGAAATTTTAACCTTTCCCCCCAATCCTTTTTCAACAATTTCAAAGAGGGTTTTTAGGGTCAGATTGCTCCCGTTATTTTCCACTCTTGATATATAGGTTCTCTTTTTATCCACCAATTCAGCCAATTCCTCTTGGGTTAGATTTTTTTCTTCTCTTGCCTTTTTTAGTAACAAACCAATTTTGAATGACTCAAAATCCCTTTCCAGTTCATCTCTTCGGTCAGTTCCTTTTGCACCATAAACTTCATCTTTAATCTCTTTCCAGCTCTTTGTATTCATTTCTTTTTCTTTTTTCCCTTTTTTATATCCTTCTCAGAATAGTATTCATCCATCAGTTTGACCGCCTTCTCTATTTCCTTTTGAGGAGTCTTTTGGGTTTTCTTCTGAAAGCCGTTGAGTAAAATCACCAATTTGCCTTCATCAAAAAAACAAAATACTCTCCAAATATTGGATGCCAATTGAACTCTGGCTTCGTAAAGCCCTCCTTTAGTTTTAATCGGTTTCAGGTAGGTCTCCGGAACCCTTTCCAGGGTTTCAATCGCTTCAATGACTTTAAATATCTTATTTTGAACTTTTTCGGTTTGGGCTTTTAAAAAGTTCTCGAAATGGTCTTGATAGGCAATGACTTCCCTTACTTTTTCCATCCATCAAATGTAACTTTAAAGTTACTATTTTAAAACCTATAAAATAATTTTGTCAGGATTAGGAGAGCTAAATTTTCCTAAAACTTACTGGATAAGAGGAAAAGTAAGGTAGAAAGTCGTCCCTTTTCCCTCCTCGGTCTCAAACCAGATCTTACCGCCCGCAGTCTCCACTCCACTCTTGGCAATAGCAAGTCCAAGACCAGAGCCTTGAGTTTTGGTGCTGAAGTTGGGGATGAAAATCTTATCTCTCAACTCAGGCGGGATTCCTTTTCCGTTGTCAGAAATCTCCAGAAAAACTGCCTGCTCGGTCATCCAAAGCCATACTCGGATATGAGGAGTTTTACCGGGCTCTACAGCCTGAATCCCATTGATGATCAGATTGGCAATGACTCTTCCAAATAGCTTATCATCCCCCATAATTGGGATTTCTTCCACATAGGAATCATCCTGAAAGTCCAGTTGAACCCGTTTATCATTTTGAAACAATTCGAGCACTTTGAGCACAACAGCTTTGTAATTCATCCGCTCGTTCTTGGGCAGAGGCATTTTGGCAAAAGTGGAAAAAGACGAGGCAATCCCGCTCAGCGCATCCACCTGATGGATTAGGGTCTCCAAGGATTTGCGCAGCTTTTCTTTATCCTCCAACTTGCCCTCGTGCTCCAGCCGGATCAGATGCTGAAGCGTCAGTTTCATCGGAGTGAGTGGATTTTTGATCTCATGAGCCACTTGCTTGGCCATCTCCCGCCAAGCAGATTCTTTTTCAGAAGAAGCCAGGACTTTCTTACTCGCCTCCAGCTTGAAGAGCATGTTGTTGTATTCCTTCACCAGTAGACCGATTTCATCTTTTGCCACCCAGTACATGGGTTCGTTGTTTTCAAGATTGGTGGCTTTGAGTTTTTGAGTAAGGATCTTAAATGGCAATGTCAAATTGCGGGAAACAAAGCCAGAGACCACCAAGAATAGGATGAAAATGACCACAAAGGCATTGAAAATATTGCTCAAGACATCGGAAATGAGGGAATTGAGCTCAGTCTCAGATTCGAAATAGGGAATGGCCAAAATACCCGAAATGGAAGAATCGACTTGGGAAGGGATACCCAAATACACGGTCTGGTAGCTCAGATTGCCTATTTTTTCCTGAACCAAAAGTTCGACCTGATTCTTCTCGATGATACCGGCCATAGCGGCAGGATTGATCAAAGGAGACAGGATTTTCTTATCAAAAATATTTGGCCGGTTGGTGAATTCCAGCATTCCGTCGGGAGTGTAGAGATGGATATCACTTGCCAAAGTATTGGCCAAGGCATTGATCTCCTCATTCAGCAAATCCCGGTCTACACTCTCCGGATTTTGATTATTCAACAGGCTGCCCAAGTTGACCCGGATGAGATTGGCCTTTTCCAAATATTGCCGGTTGAGATCATCTCTGTAGCTCCCGGTAAGTAAGCCAATGGTAATGATGGAAATGATGATGATTGGAAAAAAGAAAGCAAAATTCAGGTAGAGCTGCAGCTTGGTGGAATAGTTGAATTCAAAGTTCCTGTAGCCTTTGAAAAGCGTATTCAGAAGAATAGCCAAGAAAGTCAAAAACACAAATGCGACGAAAAACAGGGAGATATTACCAAAGAAATGAGCAGCAGAGGGAGTCAAAGATGAAATCACCAGAATTTCGTCTCCATTTCGAATTCCCAAATGGTGAAATCCATTTTGGATAACTCCTGAGGTAAAGAGTTGATTTCTCTCCAGATTGGGCAAAAAGGTCTCCTGAGAATAGTTGAATACCCCGACACTCCTGAGCAACTCCCCATCACGGAAGACGGCATACGGATAGGAAAGAGGCTCCAGCTTATCCGCATATTTTTTATCAAGCAGCAATTTAGGGTACACACTACCCGGCTGCACTCTCAGCTGATTCAATTCAAAAAAGATGGTGCCAAGAAGATTATTGTCTCTCACGATAGGAACAAATCCTACCATTTTATTTGCGCCAGTCTCCTTTCCCCTAATAAAATACAGATCTCTCACCCCTGTGGCAAAGTCACTTTTGACAAATTGCTGCTGAAGGGAGGAGAGCTCAACTCTTTCTAAAGGCCCCAAGATTTGCTGTCCTGAAGTAGAAAATATCCGGATAACGACCTCAAAATGATCAAAATAATTATCGAGATAGATTTTTCTCAGCTTGGTTTCCACCGGGTCTTTAGAGAGCAGCGGGTCAGCTAATCGATTCTGGATAAATAGGTCATTCCTCAGTCGACTAAAAATATCCGACATGAAAAACTCCGTCATCACGTCATTTTCAATCAGGTTTTGCGTAGCAAAGCGGGTTTTTGACTGGACCAAGCTTTCTCTTCCCGTCTGAAAAGTACTGATCCCTACGATCCCAGCTAGGATCAAACTGGCATAGAAAAAGGTCAAAAAAGTATCAAGACCTAATCGGAAGACATTTTTATAGAGTTCAAAATGAATGACTGTGAAAATAAAAATCAGATGCAAGGCCCAAGCCACACTCCACCAAAAGGAAAACCAAAACATCAAGCCCAAAATGGGTAGACCAAAAGCCAAAGGGAGTTTTTTGCTTGCAGCAGAGTGAACCACCAAACTTCCCAAAACCCGAAACAGCGTAAGAACCAACAAGGTGTAAATACCTGCCCATAGAAATAGAATGAGGAAACTGATAGCCTTAAACCCATCGAATGTAGGAATGGAACGGATGTCCAAAACCCATTGAGAATTGAAAATCAAATCTCTGGGAAGGAACCACAGAAGAAGAAAAAAGAGGGAACTGAGACCAAAAGCTACACCGAAAAGCAAAAAGAAGGGAGATCGTTCACTTAGTCTCTGGGCTTTTTGGAGAGTGATGGCACTGGCAAGCTCGTGGATCATCAAGCCAAAAAGAAACACCAACCCAACGGTATTGATCATCAAGTCGCCCAAGCTGGGATTTACCCAAGAGGAAGCGTAGTAGATCGAATTGAAGAGTTCTGTTTCAAAAAAGCCCCCTGGAAAATCGGTTCCCAACATCAAAAGGCGTACGGCAAGAAAGAGAATAAAACCATACCCAATAGTCTGCCACCGTTGACCTTTTTTCCATTTTTTTCTGAGAAAGTCAAAACTGACCAAAACATAAAGCAAAGAAATGGAGCAGATAAAAATGACCAAGGCCGTATTGGAAACCCGAGTCACCGGGACATAGCCGAGAAGAAAATTGATACCGAAAAGTTCTTTTCCTGCAGCATTTTTAATTTGGTAGGATCCGTCAGCTGGATTGGGAAAAAGTTGAAATCGCTCATTGCCGAAGAGCTCCGGAGCAGGGCCTGTCTGTAGGTAATCATTCTGAATCGATCCAGGCCATATCAAACGATAGGCATGAACCATAAAATAATCTGTACTCCCCCGCTTGATTTTTCTCGTTTTCAGAAAAAAAGTACCAAAAGGATCCTCGTGAAGGATATATTCTTTGGACACATCTAAGGCAGAAAAATCCAACCTCACTGTAAAATCAGACCAGAACATGAGGTTTTTCTCCTGATCCAAAAGGAAAAACGGATGCAAATGGGAAGGACTGCTGATCATGGAAAAGGTAACCGGATCTTCTGGCCTTACATCCATCAGCACCCGAATAAAGTCCTCATCAAACTCCTTTTCAATCTTTTGGATCTTGGATTCAATAAGCTGCAGGTACTTTTCCTCATCGCTTTTCTGGAATACAAAAAAATTAAGAATCAGGACGATCAAGACAGCCAAGATGCCAAACAAGATCAGAAGACGACGGGTAGATGGACTCATTTAGCCTAAAAATAAAAAAGCAAAGTCTGGTATCAAACTTTGCTTTTACCTTCATCGAAGGGATAGTTTAGCTTTTTTCTTTTTGGCGGATCTATACCATAGAAATCCGATAATGGCAGCCATCAAATACGGCATCACAAATAAATACAAAATCCCGTTGTTCAGCCCGGCACCGATAGAAGTGTCACCGTTGCTTACGTTATTCTCTACGGAAGCCCGGCACATTGCGCACTGGGCCCAAGAGGTAACCTGGAGGCCAAAAAACAAGATCAATGCTAGGAAATACTTCAACTTCATCATTTTATTGATTTGAATTGAGATAATCAATGGGTGTAATAGGGTGAGATCATCAGATATACGATCACCCCTGTCACTGATACGTAAAACCAGATCGGAAAGGCGAATTTAACCAATTTTCGGTGCTTTTCCCTCTGATCCGTGTACCCATAGTAATAGGCAAAAAGAATCGGAAACAGTGCGATGGCTGCAAAGAGGATGTGCGTAATCAACAGAAAATAATAGATTGGTCTAATAATCCCTTCCCCTCCAAAGCTGGTACTTTCTGCCGCACTGTGATAAATCACATAAGACACCAGGAAGATTGCGCCTAGTGTAAATGCTACGGTCATGGTAGCCCCGTGGTAGGCAAACTTCTTCTGCTTTGCAAAAATCAAAGCCACAATCAAAGCCACAGAAGCCGCAGTATTAATCACTGCATTTAGGTGAGGAAGGAAATACACCCAATCCCCCAAAACGGTGATTTTGGCTGGCATAAACAGCAGGACTGCAACAGCCAAAGGGATGGCTATCGAAATCCCTACTATCCAACCCTTCACGCTTTTCTCACTAGCCAATGCTTTATTTTCAATTTTTGCCATGCAATAAGACTTTTGTTTCTAACATCAATAAATCAACAGCCTCTCGGTCTGTCCCACTGTAATAACCCCGAATTCGCCCCTGCTCATCTATCAGAACAAACTTGTCACTATGGACAAAATCATCGGGAACTCCATTTCCGTCCAAGGTAGGCAATACAAATCCACACTTGGCTAACTGATAGGTTTCTTCCCTGGGCCCAGAAAGGAAATGCCACTTGCCAGGAATTGCGTTATGCCTATCTGCATAAGATTTCAAGATCTCTGGAGTATCGTATTCCGGGTCAATACTTATAGACATGATTTGAACCCTTGGTTCGTCTCTGAACATATCATTGACCCGCTCCATTTCCTTAGACATGATTGGGCAAATACTTGGGCAGGAGGTGAAAAAGAAATCTACGATAGTGATTTTCCCTTCCATTTCTGCTCTTCCCATGGATTCTCCATTTTGATTCATGAAAGAAAACTCGGGAATGTAATGTTGGGCACTGTCATTAGGCGGGCATTCCATGAAAGGGTTGCTTACACCATTTTCATAAAACACAGGGAGATCGTATTGATTTTCTCCAAAATTCCTGAGAAACATAATTATCAAAACAGGAACTAATAATATAGAAAAAACAACAAGACCCTTAAGGAATAACAAGAAGGTTTGAGGCCCTCTTTCATCACCAATAGGAGCCAATTTTGAAGTTAATACAATTAAAATCCCAAATATTGGCGTTAAAAAAACGCTAATTAAAAAGGCCTTAAAATAACCAATTTGACGTATTGAACCTGAGACACCGACAAGATGAGAAGCAAGCAAATAAAGCGGTATTAAAATCAGATAAATCATATAATAACTCTAACAAAAAAGTAGGTTGAAGTGTCACACCCCAACCTACTTTTTTTATGTAATTTATAAATATTACCAGCGCATCAAGAAGATGTCCGAACCTTCTTTAGCCAAAGCAATCAAAAGCCAAACAAGGAAAATCAAAGGAACGATGATAGAGTAAAACAAAGGCTTTACCTCATCACCCAAGTGCATGAACTCCATCATGATATACTTGGCCTTCCAAATAGTAAGGATAATGAACAGAGCATAAAGAAGGATGCCTCTGTCCATGGTAAATGCCATGATAAATTCAGCGACAGTGATGGCAAGAAGAATACCGGCGGTTTTCCAGATTTTCTTGATTTTCTCTTCGTTTCTAGGTTCTACCTGAAGAGTAGATTTGGTGTCTTGGATTTCCATATTTCGAGAATTTTAAAGGCTTAGATCAAATAGAACAAGGTAAACACAAATACCCAAACCAGGTCGACAAAGTGCCAATAGAGACCGATTTTCTCGATCATCTCATAGTGACCTCTTTTGTCGTAAACTCCAACAGCTGCCTGATAAAAGGCAAGGAAAAGAAGTACTACACCGATGGTCACGTGAAATCCGTGGAAACCGGTAATGAAGAAAAACAACTGAGCAAAAGCAGGAGGACCATATTCATTGACTACCAAGTTAGCACCAAATACTGTCTCAGTTACGCTTTGGTTCAGGGAATTGATGTAAGTCAAAACAGATCCACCGTCTGTACCATGGATGAAGTGAGACCATTCCCAAGCCTGACAGCCCAAGAAAGTAATACCCCCCAACATGGTCCAAAGCATCCACTTTACCACATCGTTTCTGTCATTTCTATGCCCTGCTTCCACCGCCAATACCATGGTGACAGAGGAAGAAATCAAAATGAACGTCATTATACCCACGAAAACCAATGGAGCATGAATTCCATGCAAGAAAGGAACGGCTTCAAACACCAATTCCGGAACAGGCCAGTATTCATTGGAACCGACGAATGTTTCAGCAGGACCGGCGTAAGCTGGATAGCTGACTCGGATGGCCAGATAGCTGATCAAAAAAGCAGCGAAAGTGAAAATGTCGGAAAGCAGGAAGAACCACATCATGAGTTTTCCATAGCTAGCCTTCAGGGGCTCATTTCCTCCTCCCCAAACGCCTCTCTTCGAGCTTACTCCAATAGCAGTAGAATGCGCAGACATAAATTATCTATTTGTACCAGGTTAAATTAATGATTCAATAATAAGAACATGAAAAGATACAGCCAAAGCCCCCCGAGAAAATGCCAATAAGTAGTCGCCATTTCCATGGTATTCATAGCCTGTGAGTGTACTTTCAATCTAAAGGTCGAAATTAGCACAATAATCAGAAATATTAAACCACTGATTAGGTGTAGGGCGTGCATTCCTGTGATTACATACAAAAATGATCCTGCAGGATTGCCTACGAAGAAGACTTCACGGTCTACCAAAGCAACCCAACTGTACCATTGTCCAACCAAAAAGCCAATTCCCAAAAGTACAGTAAGAACCATACCTGTTCGGAGATTGGCAAAATTATCTTTCTTAGCTGAGAAATAAGCCCATTGTAAGGCGATCGAACTGAGCACCACAATTCCTGATGTTATCCAAAATACTTGAGGCAGATCGTATTCCAGCCAGTTTCCTTCTGCTTGTCTTACGATATAGGCACTGGTCCACGCTGCAAAAAGCATGACCACAGTAACCATGAACAACCACAGCGCAAACTTCTTGGGATGCATACTGATCGGTTGTTCGACCATATCTACATATTTCAATTCTCTCTCCATCACTTAAGGCATCTTATCCAACAAATACGCTATCTGCACAATCGGCAGATAAAGAAATGATCCAAACATAATTTTCAGAGCGGACTTTCGACTGCAGTCCCTCATCAATGAGAAGGTCTGAGCCAAAAACAAAACTCCACAGATAGTAGCAACTATACCTGAATTTATTCCAGTCAAACCGAAATAAGAAGGCAACAGCCCCAAAGGCAGAAGAAACAGCGTATAAATCATGATTTGTATAGCTGTATTCAAATCTTGTCCTCCCCCACTGGGAAGTAATTTAAAGCCAGCTCGCTTGTAATCTTCATCACTTACCCAAGCAATTGCCCAGAAGTGCGGGAATTGCCAGATAAATTGAATTCCAAAGATGATTAAAGCTTCATGAGAGATAGTTCCGGTAGCTGCAGTCCATCCTAAAAGAGGAGGCATCGCACCGGGAATAGCTCCGACAAATACTGCAATAGGACCTACTCTCTTTAGCGGAGTATAAGCAAATACATAAAGTACCATGCTCAAAACTCCCAACCAAGTGGTCAATGGATTGGTAAATGCCCAAAGCAAACCTACTCCGACGAGTGCTACAATAACAGTAAACCAGTACGCTTCTTGAAGAGAAATAATATTTAGAGGCAAAGGTCGGTTCTGAGTTCTTTTCATCAACCGATCTAAATCACGCTCCATGATTTCATTGGCAGCACCAGATGCACCCGAAATTAAAAACCCTCCCAAGGCTAGACCTAAAAATCCTGTCCATCCAAAACCTACACCTCTATCACCGAGGATGTAGCCAAAGACTGCGGAAAAGGTCACCAATGCAGACAATCTGATCTTAATCAGATCTGCATAGGCTTTTGCCCTTACTAAAAGGAAGCTTACTATAGAATGGTCAGTTGCATTAACTGTCCTCATTGTTGCTGATTAATTTAACTTAAACTGAACTTGGTCTTTCAACTGTAAGATCAGCATCAACTGAATCCCCAATATCAAAGACCCCAAGACTAAATGAAGTGGCTGAAGGAAAGCCGGAATACCGAAATAAGCCATCCCCATACCCGTTGCTATTTCCAAGATCAACACCAACATCAAAACCTGACTCCATACTTGCACTTTAGACTTCCGGACTGAATACTTGAAAGCCCAAAAGAAATAAAGAACATGGACTGCCAATAGAAGCAGAGAGAATGATCTATGGATAATAAATTTGATTCCAATTTGATCAATCCACTCTTCTCTCATCAAATTTCCAAGCGCAAAAGAGATTCTGTCTATCTCTTCACGGACTTGGGTTCCAAGGACTACTTGAATGAGCATCAGGATAGCCGCAAAGATCAGAATCCATCGAACTTTAGCCGGAATCTCAGCTCGCACACCATGAGATGGCTGTAATCTTTCTGACCGGTGATTAATATACAACAGCACCGCCACCAGTGCGAGTGCAAGAAGCATATGAATAGTAATCATCCATGCCAAAAGATTGGTGGAGACTACAATAGATCCTATCCAACCGGTGAACAAAACCAAGACCAATGCAACAAAGGCCAAAATTGGAATCATTTTATCGATCTTCCAGAGCTTCAGAGATTTCCAAAGGGTAAGAATGATCAACAAACCAATGACAACACCTATAAGCCGATTGATGTATTCGATCCAGGTTTTGGTAGCATTGAACTCCTCCTCAACCAAGATAGATTTATCATTAGCAATCTGACGGGCGGTATCCTCGAATCCTAATTTTTCAAGTGTAGCTACAAACCGTTCGTTTTTAGCTATTCGTTGCGCAAGATAAATCTCCTGATAATTTTTTGGGAGCTGATCCACATGTGTAGGTGGAATCACGCTCCCAAAACATTTTGGCCAATCAGGGCATCCCATACCAGATCCGGTACTTCTGACTATCCCTCCGACCAGTATGAGAAAATAAACAGCTGCCACCGTCAAGAATGATGTTCGGCGGAAGCTGTTTATTAATTTATCAGTGTTTGTTTTCATTGGCGACCAATACCTCAGACTCTTCTTTCATAATCTCCTGCTCCAGCTTTACCAACTCCTGCTCGTGAGGCAAGTTGGATTCAGGAGTTTGAGAATACGGTACAGTCTGGGGAATGAAGTCTTCGTCAGCACCTGGCTTGGAGTAGTCGTAAGGCCATCTATAGACCGTTGGAATCTCTCCTGGCCAGTTACCATGACCCGGATTGATAGGAGTAGTCCATTCCAAGGTAGTAGATCTCCATGGGTTTTGAGTAGCTTTTCTACCTCTGTACATACTGTTGAAGAAGTTGAACAAGAAGATAAACTGAGCTGCAAAGGTGATGATTGCGGCTACTGATACAAACATGTTCAAATCAGTGTACATATTGGAAAACTCAAAGTTAGTCCAGGAATAGTATCTTCTTGGGAAACCAGCAATACCAATGTAGTGCATTGGGAAGAATACCATGTACACACCGACGAAAGTCAACCAGAAATGAACGTATCCTAATCGGGCATCCATCATTCGTCCAAACATCTTAGGGAACCAGTGGTAAACACCTGCTAGCAATCCAAAGAAGGAAGCAGAACCCATTACCAGGTGGAAGTGAGCTACGACAAAATAAGTATCATGGAGCTGAATATCAATGGCGGAGTTACCAAGGAAGATACCTGTTAAGCCACCAGAGATGAAGAAAGATACCAGACCAATTGAGAACAGCATCGCTGGAGTGAAGATCAAGTTACCTCTCCAAAGTGTAGTCAAGTAGTTAAATACTTTTACCGCAGAAGGCACCGCAATAATCAATGTCAAGAACATGAAGATCGATCCCAAGAATGGATTCATCCCAGATACAAACATGTGGTGTGCCCACACGATGAAAGAGAGAATGGTAATTCCCAACATGGAAATAATCATCGCCTTGTATCCGAAAATTGGTTTCCTTGAATTGGTCGCAATAACCTCGGATGTAATTCCCAAGGCTGGCAACAATACAATGTAAACTTCAGGGTGTCCCAAGAACCAGAACAAGTGCTGATACAATACTGGACTACCGCCTGTGTTTGGCAAAGCCTCTCCACCGATGTAGATATCAGAAAGGTAGAAGGAAGTACCAAAGCTTCGGTCAAATACCAATAGTAAAGCTGCAGCAAATAGAACAGGGAATGACAAAAGACCAATAACAGCTGTCAGGAAGAATGCCCAAATGGTCAATGGAAGTCTAGAGAAGGACATACCCTTTGTTCTCAGGTTAATTACAGTAGTAATGTAATTGATACCTCCAAGAAGAGAAGAGGCAATAAAGAAGGTCATTGCTACTAACCAAAGGGTCATACCTAGACCAGAACCCGGAATTGCTTGCTCCAAGGCGGAAAGAGGGGGATAAACTACCCAACCCCCACCGGCAGGACCAGTTTTGATGAACAGGGAAATAAACATGATCACACTGGAAAGGAAGAAGAACCAGTAGGAAAGCATATTCATAAAGCCCGAGGCCATATCCCTAGCACCAATCTGAAGAGGGATCAAATAGTTTGAGAACGTACCACTCAATCCGGCTGTCAATACAAAGAAGACCATGATGGTACCGTGCATGGTAACCAAAGCCAGATAGAAGGTTTGGTCCAATTGCCCACTTTCTGTAATCCAACCTCCCAAAAGAGGACGAAGGAATTCCAAATTCATATCAGGAAAACCTAGCTGCAATCGGAATAGAATGGATAGGAATCCACCAATGATCGCCCAGAAAATCCCGGTGATTAGGAATTGCTTCCCGATCATCTTGTGATCTTGGGTGAAAATATACTTTGTTATAAAATTATCATGATGCTCGTGATCGTGATGATCGTGCGCATGTACATCATGATTTGCTACAGATGCTGTTGCCATAACCTATAATTTTATTTTTTACTTTCGCTCAACTGAATTTCTGCCAGCTCCTTCGTCTCAGCAGGAAGATTTTCCGCAAGGGAAGGATTCTGCTGAATGAAAGATTTCTGTTCCGCCAACCACTTCTGGTAGGCTTCTGGCTCTACCACTTCTATTACTTTTCTCATGGAAAAGTGCCCACGCCCACAGATCTCTGTACAAGCGATTTCATATTCAAATTCAGGATCATTCAATTCCGCTCTCATTTCAGCGGTTGTCTTAGTAGGGACAAACCAGAAACGAGTAGGCATACCTGGTACTGCATCCATTTTCAATCTCATGTGAGGTGCAAATACAGAGTGCAATACGTCACGAGCTCTGATTTTGAACAAAACAGGCTCTCCTTTTGGAATTACTACAACCGGTGAAGGAAAATCATCAATTGCATTTTTATCCGAAAAATCGACCCCATGAGAATTGGAGGCATTGATCAAGCGATAATCGTAATCTCCCAAAACATTGTCTTTTCCAGGATATCTGACATCCCAAGCAAACTGATAGCCCATGATTTCTACGACATGCGCATTTTCAGGTGCAGGAGCAGTGATATCCGACCATGCCATCCATCCGGTAAGAACCAAGCCGGCTAGCACAACTCCTGGGACAGCTGTCCAGATAACTTCAAGCTTATTATTGTCAGGATAGAAGGTAGCCTTTCTGTTTTCCTTGTACTGGTATTTGTAAGGGAAGATAAAAAGCAAAATGTGTGTAATCAGGAAAACAATTCCTGTCACGGCCATGGTTACCCAGAAAAGCTGGTCAGTGATCACCCCATGCTCAGAAGCTATTGGCAACTGATAGTTGTCAAATTCTTTAATGGAATACCAAAACATGAGGAAACCTGTTCCCAATAAGAAAAACACGAACAGAATCGCATTGATCTTATTACTTCCTGAGGCTACTTTTTTATCTGAGCCTTTTACAACCGATACCAAGGTTTGTATTCTGTAAACCATCCAGATGATGGATAACAGCAACAAAACCCCTACTCCAATCAGAAATCCGTACATACCTTATTTTTTTCGGATAGTTAATTAAATGTGATGATGATAGCTTTCTTCAAGCATTGGATGATTTTTCGCAATCAGGTTCTTTTTCGCCAAACCACTTAAAACAACCAACGCCACCGCAGAACCATAAACTAAGAACATTCCTACTTCCATAAGACCAATTCCACCATTGTGGCCTAATGTACCCGGCTGAACCATCAGGAAGAAATCAATCCAGTGTCCAACCAAAAGAATGGTACAAACCAACTTGAGGAATACTCCGTGTCTTTTGGAATCTCTTGTCATTAAAACCAAGAAAGGGAGCACAAAGTTTAGTGCAATGTTCACAAAAATAAATCCTCCATACACATCACTCTGAAGTCTCTCCAGGAAATACACAGATTCTTCAGGAATATTTGCATAGTAGATCAAGAGGAATTGAGAGAACCATAGGTAAGTCCAGAAAATAGAGAATCCGAACACAAATTTCCCTAAGTCGTGAACATGGTTTTCATTAACCATCTCAAGATAACCTCTTCCTTTCAAGAAAATAGTCAACAAAGTGATTGCAGAAAGGCCTGATACAAACCAAGAAGCAAACACATACCAACCAAAAAGGGTAGAGAACCAGTGTGTATCAATAGACATTACCCAATCCCATGCAGAAACAGAAGATGAAACCGCAAAGAAGACCAAGAAATAAGCAGACCAGCTTCTCATCTTAAACCAGTGGGAAGTTCCTCCCAATTGGTCCTCCTGATCGGAGATTTTCTTGAACTTATTGAAGAAGAAAACCCAGAAAGCAAAGAAAATAACCATTCTCAGCACATAGAAAATCGGGAAAGTCCCCTTTTCCATAGGCCAATAGAAGAAAGCACCTTTACCATCTATAATCTTGTCATATTGAGGATCATTCCTATCAAAGAGATAAGCATGAGTCCAGTGGAATAGATCATGGTTAGCGATAAAGAAAGTCGCAATCATCAAAAGAGCAGCATATGGCAACCAATTGCCAAAGGAAAGCATTACTCTAAGGAGTGGTGCAGACCAACCAGCCTGAGCGGCAAATTGAATTGCAAAGAAGAATACCCCTACGATAGCAATTCCGGTAAAGAAGACGTTATTGATCCAAAGATTAGCATAAAGTCTTTCGTACCAATGAAAAGCATGTCCACCAGCCTCTCCAGCCTCCTCGTGATGACCACCTGTCATTGCCAGGACGATACCGATGCCTAGAATAACCGCACCGATAATCAATACAGTCATGATAGACTTTTTGGTAGCAGCGTTGAAATCGAAACGCTGATCTAAATTGTAGTGTTGTTCGCCGTGATGAGCCATGATTAGTTAGCTGGGGTTACTTGTGCTTCCTCAGTAGTGGCTGCAGCAGCTGCTACAGGCTGACCTTGGATAACTTGTTTGACATAGTGAACAATTTTCCATCTGCTTTCTGCAGGGATTTGAGAACCATGGGCTCCCATTCGTCCTTTACCTTTAGTGATGACGTGGAAAATATGACCTTCAGGAAGTCCTACATAGGCGCCTCCTTTTAGATTAGCCACACCACCGATTACTTCACCTGCTTTTCCGTCACCTTCACCACCTTTGCCATGACAGGCATTGCAATACTGGAGATAAAGCGCTTCTCCCTGAGCTAAAACTTCATCAGAAGAAGGAACCGGATTTTTAACTAAAGCAGCTTGCTCCAATTCAAAAGTCTTCAAACGGTAAGGCAAATAGCCTTGTTTGTTTCTAGGAACAGTATTTTCCACAGGCTCTCTCATATTCATTCCATGAGGATTATTGATGTTGGAATTGAAAAACTCCCCTTTTCCATCCTCTCTAGTAGAAAGCCAAGTGCCCTGAGATTCATCCTGAATCTGTGTCAAAGGCTCATAGGCTACGGAATGATACATCTGAGGAGAATATTCCAATCCTGTGCTTTCTCCATCTGCTTTACAGGCAGTAAAAAGAGCTGCTACCAGAACCGAACCCGTCAGTGTTAATGCGTTTGCAATTTTCATATATCCGGAATTCTTAATCGAAACTTTTTTCATTTACTTCAGAAGCACCAGAGGACTTCAAAATCTCCTTGATTTTTGCCAAATCCATGGAACCATTGTTTGCAATATCAACAGCCATAATGTGCTTGTCATCAGTACTTCTCAAATCAAAGATTCTTGGTTGCGCCCAAGGCTTCAAGTTGGAACTGACCATAAACACTCCGACCATTCCAAATGCTGCAAGCAATACGGTCATTTCAAACGTAACCGGGATAAAATCCGGGAACGCAGCATAATCCTTACCCCCGATGATCATCGGCCAGTCAAATTTCATCATGTAAAACTGCATGGTCAAAGCCAAACTGGTTCCCAACATTCCAAAAAGGAAAGCGGCGATTGGAAGTCGGCTTCTTTTGTAGCCCAAAACATGCTCCAAACCGTGAACAGGATAGGGAGAGTAGACTTCATGAATTTTCACTCCGCTACCTCTGACTTTTTCTACTGCATGGAGCAATACGTCCTCATCGTCGTAAACTCCCAAAACAAAGTGTGTATCTCTTTCCATGATTATTTTTCAACTTTTTCAGATGAAGACTTCAAGACAGATTTTACTTCAGCCATGTTGATTACCGGGAAGAACTTCGCGAAAAGGAAGAACAGGGTAAAGAACAAACCGAAAGTGAACAAATAAACTCCCACATCAGCCCAAGTAGGGTAGAACATTGCCCAAGAAGAAGGCAAAAAGTCTCTATGAAGTGAGGTAACGATGATTACAAATCTCTCAAACCACATCCCGATGTTTACTACCAGAGACAGTAGGAAAGTAGCTACTATAGAAGTTCTGATTTTCTTGAACCAGAATAGCTGAGGAGAAATCACATTACAAGTCATCATAGACCAGTATGCCCACCAATAAGGTCCAGTTGCACGGTTGATGAAGGCATATTGTTCAGCCTCTACACCGGAATACCAAGCAATGAAAAACTCGGTGATATACGCGATACCTACGATAGAACCGGTGATAATAATTACAATATTCATCAACTCGATATGTCCAATCGTAATGTAATCCTCCAGCTTAAATACTTTTCTGGTGATGATCATCAAGGTCAATACCATTGCAAAACCGGAGAAAATCGCACCTGCCACAAAGTATGGAGGGAAAATGGTGGTGTGCCATCCCGGGATTACAGAAGTAGCAAAGTCAAAGGATACGATAGTGTGAACTGAAAGTACCAAAGGCGTCGCCAAACCTGCAAGAATCAAAGAAACTGATTCATATCTCATCCAAGTTTTTGCGGCTCCGTCCCATCCAAAGGAAAGGGCACCATAAATGGTTTTTCTCAAACCTGTAGCTCTATCGCGAATAGTGGCAAAATCAGGAATCAAACCAATGTACCAGAAAACCAAGGAAACAGAGAAATAAGTCGAGATCGCAAATACGTCCCAAAGAAGAGGAGAGTTGAAGTTTACCCAAAGTGAACCAAAGGTATTTGGCAACGGAAGCGCCCAATAAGCACCCAACCATGGACGACCCATGTGGATGATTGGAAACTGAGCAGCACAAATAACGGCAAAGATGGTCATCGCTTCAGCAGCTCTGTTAATGGATGTTCTCCACTTTTGTCTAAACAACAACAATACAGCAGAAATAAGCGTACCAGCGTGACCGATACCGACCCACCACACGAAGTTGGTAATGTCCCAAGCCCAACCTACTGTTTTGTTTAGACCCCACATACCGATCCCTTCCCAGAGGGTAGCTACCAGGGCGATTGCTCCCAGTCCCAAAACTCCAGCTGCTGTTAAAAAAGCCAGGAACCAAAGTAAGGAAGGCTTTCCTTCTACCTGACGTGAAATGTCATGTGTCACGTCATGGTAGGTCTTACCTCCAGTAACTAACGGTTGGCGTACGGATGAAGTAACCTGCATAGTTTAATTAATTATGATTACGCTTCGTTTTTCTCTTTATTTCTGATTTTGGTAAAGTACCAAACGTTAGGGCTAACGTTGATCTCTTCCAACACGTGGTACGCTCGCTCTTCTCCCACTTCTTTCAAGGCAGAAGTTGAATTCTCCTCGATTTTCAGAAGTTGAGAAACTCGGCTGTTTGGATCATTCATGTCTCCGAATACCAAAGCATCAGTAGGACAGGCAACAGCACAAGCAACGTTGATTTCTCCGTCCTGAACTTTTCTCTTCTCGCGCTTGGCAGCAAGCTTACCTGCCTGAATTCTCTGCACACACATGGAGCATTTTTCCATCACACCACGCACACGAACTGTCACATCAGGGTTAAGGACCATTTTACCCAAATCATCATTTTGAGCAATGTTTACCCCAGCGAAATCTTTGTTGTCGTGGTATTTGAACCAGTTGAATCGACGAACCTTATACGGACAGTTGTTTGCACAATATCGGGTACCGATACATCTGTTGTAAGTCATTTGGTTGAGACCCTCAGAAGAGTGAGTCGTAGCTGCAACAGGACACACCGTCTCACAAGGAGCATTGTTACACTGCTGACACATCATCGGCTGGAAGGTTACTTCTGGATTTTCAGCCGCAACTTCCATTCCTCTCAAATCATCAGCAGGAGCGTCAGAAGAATAGTAGCGGTCAATTCTGATCCAAGCCATCTCTCTTCTGTTAAGCACTTCTTGTTTTCCGACTACTGCCACGTTGTTTTCAACCTGACAGGCGACGGTACAAGCTCCACAACCGATACAAGAGTTCATATCTATAGCCAAACCCCAGTGGTGCTGACTGTATTGATGACCTTTCCAAAGAGAAATCTTAGAAGGCTTCACAAACTCACCGTCTTTGTAAATCTCTGGCTTATATCTTCCTGCAGATGCATCCTGCTTGTAATCAGCTAGGGTTGCTTCCTGAATGACGTTTTCACGTCCCATGAAAGTTTGATGAGTCTGAGTTCTTGCAATTTTGTAAGAATCACCAGTTACAGTGACTTCCACACCAGTAGTGATATCAAAGTTGATGAATCCTTTGGATGCATCTAGCAAATCGTAAGCATTCACCCCTACTCCATCAGCCACTCTGCCGGCCTTAGTTCTTCCGTAGCCCAAAGCCAAACCGAAAGTACCATTTGCCTGACCTGGCTGAATCAAAATCGGAACAATCAAGGTTTTACCATTGACGGTAATTTGAGCCTTTTGGGTATTTTCCTCCACCATGGTTACTCCATTTTCAGAAGCCCAAGCTTGAGAAACAGTCAGGTAGTTGTCCCAAGTAGCTTTGGTGATTGGATCGGGCATTTCCTGAAGCCAAGGGTTATTTGCATAGGCTCCATTACCGATACCGACTTTGGAATAAATTACCAATTCAGCACCTGCATTATCTGCTTTGTAAGCTTTCGCCACCTCAGCAGCTGCAGCGGATACATCTCCTACTACAGAAACAGAAGGTGCTGTTTTACTCAAGGCAAGTACACCATTGTATAAAGAGGTATCCCAGAACTCCTGGAAATCGCCACCTGTTTCCACTTGAGTGAATACAGAAGATTCCCAATTGGTTCTCAAGAAATCATAGTAATTACTAGTGGAACCAGCCCAAGTCAAGAAGGAATCCTGAGCTTGACGGGTGTTGAATAGAGGAGAAATGGTAGGCTGAGCCAAGGAAAAATGTCCCAATTTTGGCTCGAAATCATTCCAAGACTCCAAGAAATGATGATCAGGAGCTACAACCTGAACCAAGGAAGAGGTCTCATCCATTGTTCCGTTGGTAGCAATGCTGACCTTAGCTTTGGAAATACCCTCAGCTATTTCAGCACCTCTAGCATGGTCATAAACCGGATTACAGTTGTAGAATACCACTCCTCCGATTCTACCTGCCTTCAGTTCAGTTACGAACTGATTCATTTTAGCATCATCTCCTTTTCTGAAATGAGCAGGAGAAGAGAAGTCTACAGTAGCCCCATTGTTTCCTAGCAATTCATTGATCGCATGGACGACTACTTGTACGTTAGGATCATTGGAACCGGAAACGACCAAAGAAGCACCTCGGGATGCTAAAAGATCATTGGCTGCTTTGTCCAAATGAGCCACTTCTACCTTTGGAGCAGAAACGGTAGCTGCGCCAGTTTTAGCAGCGATTGCATTATAAAGTGCCAATACCGCCAAGCCAGACTGAGAAGCTTTGATTGGAGTACGGTAATCCGCATTGGCACCGGTCAAAGAAAGATTGGATTCAAACTGATAATGTCTGGACATTTCAGGCTTTTCCTTGCTGATCTTTCTTGTTTTTCCATAAGCAGAAGCAAATTCAATCGGAGAAACCCAAGTACCTAGAAAGTCGGCACCAAAGGAAACGATGGTCTTTGCTTTGTCAAAATGATAGGAAGGAAGCACTGCCGAACCATAGTAGGTTTCAGAAGCTTTAGTAATACCATAGTTGGAGATAGGGTCATACATGATGACTTCCGCTCCACCAAAACTATCAGAGAACAAGCGGAGCGCCTCCAGAGTGGAAGGAGAAAGAATGGTATTGGCCACAATCTTTACAGTACCTGCAGAAGCCAGTTTGGACTTAACCTCAGCATCTACAGTAGCCCAATCAGACTTCTGTCCGGCTACCATAGGATCTGTGTATCGCTGCTTATCGTAAAGAGAAAGTACAGAACCTTCCACGATAGCGTTCACTTTTCCTTTGTTGACAGGAGATAACTCGTTTCCGTCGATTTTGATCGGACGACCTTCTCTAGTCTTTACAACCACAGCAGCATAATCACCGCCTGAGGCAAAAGTAGAAGCGTAGTAGTTAGGAATAGATGGATTGATATCCACCGGCTTATTAACATAAGGGATGGCTTTTCTCACCGGCGCCTCGCAAGCTGCCAATGAGGCGGCCGCCAAGCTGAATCCCATCATTTTCAGAAAATCTCTTCTGGAAGCACTTCCTTCCTCGGACAAACTGGATGGTAATTCAGGAAACTCCCTGTCTGCATTCTTCACAAACTCCGGATCGTTGCTGAGTTGCTCGAGCCCTTTCCAGTAGGTTTTTTTATTTTCCTTCATTTTTATTTCTAGGAATGAATTAGCTAAAAGGATAAGGAATAATTAATAGTGGCACTTCGCACACTCCAAGCCTCCGATGTCTTTTACTTTCAAGGCATCTTTGGAATCTGAGTGCAATTGAACCAACTTTTCGTAGTAGACATTGCCTTCTGTGGCAATCTCGGTTTGTCTGTGGCAATCAATACACCAGCCCATAGTCAAAGAACTGTGCTGAGCTACCACTTCCATTTCCTGAATAGGACCATGACAGGTTTGACATTCGACGCCACCTACAGCTACGTGCTGAGAGTGGTTGAAGTAAGCCAAGTCAGGAAGGTTGTGAACTCTCACCCATTCAATAGGCTGTTTGTTGTCCACAGCATTGTAGATTTTTTGGATTTCAGGAGAGATTCCTTCTTTACCTCCCACATTTTGGATATGCATGTGGCAGTTCATACAGATGTTAGCGGAAGGAATATTAGCCGACTTACCGATTTCCACACCGGTGTGGCAGTACTGACAAGCGATCTCATATTGTCCTGCGTGAAGCGCATGAGAGAATGCGATCGGCTGAGCAGGAGCGTAACCTTGCTGCACGCCTACGCTGTAAAGCCCATCAATAGCGGTCTTGGCAACCAAAGCCACTACCAAGGCAGTCACTATTATAATAAATGCATCGGATTTGAAGACTTTCCCAAAATCAGCTTTCTGAGAAATGAATTCCTTGTCATCTTCCTCTAAGCCTTGCTTGTTCAAGTACTTGGTCAAAACAGAGATGATCAATCCCAATACGACCAAAATCAACAACAAAACCAGAACTAGTACTCCCAAGATCAGAGTTAGGTATTCACTTGGAATTCCTCCCCCGGCACCTCCGGCTACAGCACCTTCTGCACCAGCTGCAGCTGCAGCTGCAGGATCCACCTTGTCACCATACTCAATGTAGGAAAGCAAGTTGTTCAGGTCATCATCAGACAAAAACTCGTGAGAGGGCATCACGGTATTGTTGTATTCTTTGTAAAGATTACTGTAATACGAGTTCCCTGACGCAATAACTGCGGTCGAGTTTTTGATGAAGCTCTTTACCACTTCAATCGGTTGACGTTCAGAAGAGCCTCTCAAAGCAGGGCCAGTGTATTTCTGATCCAGCTTGTGACATTGCTTACAGTTGGCATTAAACACAGTCTTTCCTGCTGAGATTGCCTCTTCGCTGTTGGACACTGATGGATCAGCGGCGTAAGAAGCGGCTCCGATCACTAGGAAAAACAGCACTGCCAGCATTTGGAAACTTAATCGAATCCCTACTAACGAGCGGTTGGATAACATATAATAGCTAATTAAATAGTTTTTAACGGTCTCAATAACCCCTGCAAAGGTAGTATCGGACGCTAATTTTTCAAATATGAATTCCAGATGCAGAAATGTAGCCCTTATCCTTACTTCAGCCATTTATTTTACTGATTTACAGCATATTGTAACTTTATTTCAAGACAGGATGTAATTTAGAATAATTATAAATAATGTGATTTTTGACTCAAAATCGTACAGGTCTGAAAATCAACAGAATTGTATAAAATCAACTTTGGTTATCAATAAAAAATCTGCGCCCATTTTCTCTATTCGAAAGAAAATAAAAGAACAGCCCTTTGCCGCTGAAAAGATAATCTTTACATTTGCATTCCTAAAACATAGGGTCGCGTGGCCGAGTGGCTAGGCAGAGGTCTGCAAAACCTTGTACAGCGGTTCGAATCCGCTCGCGACCTCATCAAAAAAGCATTCTGGAATCCAGGATGCTTTTATTTTTTTTGTGTGTTTTTTGTGAACAGGACCAATTCCAGTTATCAGAAAGAATACCCAATTCCTATCTGCAACCCCAATTCTTGAAAAATAAATTTGTTGTTTTCCTGATTTTCAAAAGGAACTACTCCGTGTCTTTTGTATTGAGATTGGAATGACAAGAACCAATTTTTCATTGGCACTCGAGTACCTAATCCCAGCAAGTAGCCTAAGCCACTTTGGTCTGAGAAATTATTCCCTTCTGACTGTTGAAAATCAAGCAAAGGCCCAGCTGCCAAATAAAAAATCCTTCCAAAAATAAATTCCCCATAAACCGGAACAGAGAGCATACTAAAATCCGGGTTGTGGGCTACCAAAAAACCAGGCCCTTGGGTAATACAATTCGGACAGTTCACACTATAGTCGACTGTCCCGTAGGTGTAACTTAGACCTGTGCCGACTCTGAATTTCGACCCCAAATCCTTGGAAAGAATTAATCCAAAATTACTGACACGATCCATACTCGGAGTGCTGACCCCAACCAATTCAACTTTTCGGGTAAGCCCCGATCGGGAAATTCCATAATAACCCTGAACTGAAAGTCCGGTTTGTGCAATTGCAGCGAAGGAAATGATTAATAAAAGGAATAAAAAGCCAATTTTTTTCATGAGAATTCAAGGTATCTTTTAACTCTCACGAACCGAAAACCAATTCTGCTACAGACACAAAAAAAACGCCGACCTTTTCCAGCCGGCGTTTTCTATATTAAAGTCTTGAGATTGATGTCTCAAGTCTTATTTTTTCCCTTCCATCTTCTCTTTCAATTCTGCCAAAGCATCCAGGTCGCCCAAAGTAGACTTTTCTGCAGGTGCAGGCATATCTACTGATTCGTTACCCTTCTTCTTAGGAGCGGCAGCTTTCTTAGCAGCTTTTGCCTCTTCTCTGAAAGTAGCAGTATGAGAAAGTACTATTCTCTTGTCATCCTTGGAGAATTCGGTCACTCTGAAATCCAAAGCTTCACCAACTTCTACTTGAGAACCGTCTTCTTTTTCCAAGTTTTTCACTGTTGCAAATCCTTCCAATCCGTAAGGTAGTTCAAGAACCGCACCTTTGTCATTTTTGGAAACTACAGTACACTTGTGTACAGAACCAACTGGGAATACTGTCTCGAAGGTATCCCAAGGATTCTCTTCCAACTGCTTGTGGCCCAAAGCCAATCTTCTGTTTTCCACGTCCAATTCCAACACAGCTACATCCAGCTCGTCACCCACTTTCACGAATTCAGACGGATGCTTGATTTTCTTGGTCCAGGAAAGGTCAGATACGTGTACCAAACCATCGATACCTTCTTCCAATTCCAGGAAGAGACCGAAGTTGGTCAGGTTTCTTACCACGCCTTTGTGCTTGGTACCTACCGCATATTTGGTAGACATGTCACCCTTAGTCCAAGGATCTTCGGTCAATTGCTTGATGCCCAAAGACATTTTTCTTTCGTCCTTGTCCAAAGTCAATACTACTGCTTCGATTTCGTCACCTACTTTCACGAAGTCAGCTGGGTTTCTCAAGTGCTGAGACCAGCTCATTTCGGATACGTGGATCAAACCTTCTACTCCAGGAGCCAACTCCAAGAATGCGCCGTAATCAGCCACATTCACGATTTTACCCTGTACTCTGGATCCGATCTCCAAGTTGGCAGCCAAGGAATCCCAAGGATGAGCAGTCAACTGCTTCATGCCCAAAGAAATTCTCTTCTTGTCGTCATCAAAGTCCAAAACAACGATCTGAACTTTCTGATCCAACTGCAACACTTCTTCCGGATGGTTGATACGTCCCCAAGAGATATCGGTAATGTGTAGCAATCCGTCCACACCACCCAAGTCGATGAATACACCGAAGTTGGTCATGTTCTTGATTACCCCTTCCAATACCTGACCTTTCTCTAGGTTGTTGAGGATTTCTGCTTTTTGCTTTTCGAGGTCTTTCTCGATCAACACTTTGTGAGAAACGACTACGTTATCGTTGGCGTGGTTGATTTTCACCACTTTCACTTCCATCTTCTTACCTACATAGATATCGAAATCTCTGATAGGCTTCACGTCGATTTGAGAACCTGGCAAGAAGGCTTCTACACCGTAGATATCCACGATCAAACCACCTTTGGTTCTTCTTTTCACGAGACCTTCGATCACGCTGTCGTGCTCCAACGCGCTCTCGATGTCCTGCCAAGCTTTGACGATTTTTGCTTTTTTACGGGAAAGGATCAATTGACCCAAGGCATTTTCCTGCTCTTCGATGAATACTTCCACTTCGTCACCTGGCTTGATACCAGCTACGTCACGGAATTCGGAAAGAGGCACCAAACCGTCGGATTTGAACCCGATGTTGATGATCACATCCTTGTCGTTTACTCCTACTACCACACCCTTGATCACCTCTTTTTCGGTGATTTCATTGAGTGTTCCTTCGTACATCGCGGCCATTTGCTCGCGCTGCTCCTTGGAATAGCCTTCTCCGAAGCCTTTGGTTTCGAAGTTTTCCCAGTTAAATTCTTTTGAACTAGACATATAAAATTGACTCTGATTGGCCTCAGCCGTAGAGTCATCCGGCTGAAGTTTTTTGGTTAGCAATCAGCGCTTTGCACCTGCAAAACGAGCCGTTCACCCGAACGGACTGCAAAGGTACTGATTTTCTTTTATTTCAAGCCAGTAGAGCAGAAAAATGAATAATTGCTCAAACGGTGGTAAAACTTTCAGATTGCAAATTTTCCCCATTCCCTCTAAACTTGAAGTCCCAAACGAAAAAAGTCCCGCAACCGCGGGACCTGCAAGCAAAGAGTTAAAGGATAATTTACGAACCCAAAAATAACGATATTTCCGGATGATCAAGTTCTTCCAGTGGATTTACACCCTTTATTCAGCGTTAATATTTATTGTTCTCATGCTGATTTTGGGCCTGTTCATTGTCCTCCCGATTCTTATCCACTCCAGAGGAGATCGGGTATCCTTCGTTTTTATCAGACTTTGGGCGGGGATTTGGGCATTTTTATCAGGGATTCGGTTTCAGGTGGAGGGAAAAGAAAAGATCGATAGAAGCAAGCCTTACATTTATATCTTCAACCACCGCTCCTTTATTGACGCACCGGTAATCCCCATGGCTATCCCTCAGGAGTTGAGAGCCTTGGGCAAAAAGGAATTGTCAAAAATCCCATTTTTTGGCTGGGTCGTGGGAAAATTAGCCATTTGGGTGGATCGAAGTTCGGTAGAATCACGCCGAGCTAGTTTGGAAAAATTGATTGGAATTCTGGAAAAAGGAATATCTGTAGTAGTAGCTCCTGAAGGAACGAGAAACGACACCGGGGAAACCCTTCTTCCTTTCCAAAAGGGCGCTTTCCGACTTTCCATCGATACACGAATTCCCATTCTCCCCATGGCGGTAATCGGTGCTGATCGGATTATGAAGAGAGGGTCCATTCTCCTCAGGCCCGGGAAAGTCAGGATCTATCTTTCTGATCCGATTTATCCTCCAACCCCTTCAGAAACTGCTATAAATGATTTTGCGGAAAAGTGTAGAAACCGTCTAGAGGCTATGCTTCTGACCCATGAATGAAATTAAGTTGAACAAAAAAAAGAGAATAAACCGTTAATAGAATAGCTGAAAGCGAAATCCAGATATCCAAGACATTGTCTATTTTCGATAGTTAAAAAGGCAGTAAATAAGTTCACGAAATAACCAATAGCGATGAAAACTCAATTCATAACAGACGAGCAGGGGAAAAAAATTGCAGTTATTCTCCCAATTAAAGAATATAGTAAGATGATGGAAGATCTTGAGGAATTGGATGATATCAAAAGCTATGATGCTGCAAAAAAGGGAGAATTAGAATTCATAGACGCTGAACAAGCTTTCAGGGAGATTGAAGAAAAACGCAATCAATAGGTGGAATGAATTACAAGGTCCGAATCGAACGGAAAGCTCAGAAAAAACTTTCCCAAATTCCTGAACCCTAATATTCAAAAATCAAGTTCGCCATCTTGGATTTGGGAAATGATCCAAGACCAAAAGATTGTAAAAAATTAAAAGGAAGGGATGGGTACAGAATTCGAGTTGCCAATTATCGAGTGATCTATGAGATTCAGGATAAAATACTTCTCGTAGATGTGATTGATTTAGGGCACAGGAAAGATATTTATTGAAAATATAGATTACTGGTTTTCAACCTGTTTACTCTATTAAAACAAAGGATTTCTCCCTTTTTTGTAAGGTTAATTTTCGGACTCAACTTTTATCCTGAATAACTTCTGGCTCAGCTAAAGCATCCGCAGTCAGTTTCTCAAAAACTGAATAAATGGCAAAGTAGCTCACCGGCAAAGTGACCAACACCCCAACCAGAAAAAACAACAGCCCCAGGATATTAATCCCGATCAAGACCAAAATAAACCCAAAAAACTTCCACCAATTTCGGGTAATCAGCTTACGGCTAAGTTCGAGGGAGTTCCAAAAATCCATCCCGGAAAACAGGGCAAAAGGAATCCCAAATACAAAAGCCACTCCCAAATAAATTCCGGGAAGGATCAAAGCAATAATTCCCAAAAAGGTCAAAATTCCAGAGACTAAGGAAGTCACAATGAGAATTCCCCAATAGGAAAAGCCATTGAAATAATCAGACAGGCGGACTTCCAATCCTCTACTCAGCTGATTAGCCACCAAAAAGAACCCTCCCGTCAACGGCGGGGAGATCAGGATGCTAATGAAAAGGCTATAATCTTGAAGGAAAACAGAGGAACTCGCCGAAATCCCCAAAATCAACAGGGAATACAAAAAAGTAAGTGCGGGCTGGATTTTGAAAAGCTCCCAGCCCCTACTTAATGCCTCTTGAATACTGAATTCTGGATACTGTTGAAATAATTTTTGGATCTGAGCTTGAGTCATCATTTTGAAACACTCTTTCTTTAAACTATTGGGAATTCCATAATCTCAATTTCCAAAATTCCTGATTTTTGATTTACTGCCTTCTGGCTTTATGCAAGCGCTAAATAGTGAATTGAAAATTTTTTAATCTTTCAATTTTAAAATTTTCCAATCCGATTATTTCGTAAACGCTTCCAAAATATCGTGCTTGGTGATGATGTGGATATTGTCCAAGGTATCACGAACCAACACGGCCTTTTCCTTCTCTACCATGGACGATAGTACATCCAAAGTCGAATCCAACGCCACAAACTTCATCGAATCTTCCATCACATCGGACACTTGGGCATCTTTCAAGCCGGGGTTATCAATGATTTTGGAAAGGAGCTTGTTGTCGGTCAAGCTACCTACTACTTCATCATTTTCCATAACAGGGATTTGAGAAACACTTTTCCCGTTCATCAGGGCAATGGCTTCTTTGACCGAGTCGGACTTTTTCACTGCAAGAAGAGAATAGCTTCCGTTGCGCTGGGCGATGATATCCCGGGCAGTGGAATAGGTCTTATCTTCCAGAAATCCATGATTTCGCATCCACTCGTCGTTGTAGACTTTTCCCAAATACCGGGTACCGTGGTCGGGCAGAATGATCACCATTCGATCTCCTTCTTTCAGGTTTTCTTTGGCCCACTCCAATGCCCCATGTACCGCTGATCCGCATGACCAACCAACGAAAAGCCCTTCTTCTCTGGCCAAACGACGGGTCATCACCGCAGCGTCTTTGTCAGTTACTTTTACAAAGTGGTCAATCAAGCTGAAATCCACATTTTTTGGTAAAATATCCTCTCCAATCCCTTCGGTCAGGTAAGGGTAAATCTCCTTTTCATCGAAGATGCCGGTTTCCTTGTATTTTTTGAAAACAGAACCATAGGTATCAATTCCCACGGTCACAATGTTTGGATTCTGCTCTTTGAGGTATTTGGCTGTTCCGCACATGGAGCCCCCTGTACCTACCCCGGCAGCATAGTGAGTTATTGTTCCTTCAGTGTCTTGCCAAATCTCAGGCCCGGTAGTCTCGTAATGAGCAGCGGTATTGGAAAGATTGTCGTACTGATTGGGATAAAAAGAATTGGGGATGTCCCGGTTCAGCTTTCTGGCTACGGAATAATAGGAACGGGGATCGTCAGGAGTCACGTTGGTAGGACAAACGACCACTTCTGCACCGACTGCCTTAAGGATGTCGATTTTCTCCTTGGACTGCTTATCCGCCATGGTGAAAATACACTTGTAGCCTTTGGCCACAGCAGCCAAGGCCAAACCCATTCCTGTATTTCCGGAGGTTCCTTCGATAATCGTACCTCCCGGCTTCAGGATTCCTGCCTTTTCTGCATCTTCCACCATCTTGATCGCCATCCGGTCTTTCATGGAGTTGCCCGGATTGAAGTATTCGACCTTCACTAGGACTTCTCCTTTGATATCTTTGGCAAGCTTGTTTAGACGGATCATCGGGGTATTTCCGATGGTTTCAATGATGGAATTGTAAATCATGATGCAGTTACATTTGGATGGTCAAAATTACATGAATTTTCCGGCCTTAGGAAAAAAGGGACCTTTATCACCAAATATTATTTTGTAGTTAAAAGACTGTCAATTCCAATTCCCAATTACAGCTCCTTAAACTCCAATCGCTTGAGGATATCCATCGTCACATGAACCAAAATCGCCGCGATGAAAAAGAATCCGATCACCAGAGTCAATAATCCATACACAAATTGATCCGTGATGGCAAAGATGATAATGGAAAGAATCCCTGCCGGCGCCAAGCCAAAGAGCAAAAAACCTCCGATCATCAGGGGTTTGATCAGAAATCTATCCCAACTTTCCTCCAAGCCCACTTGAGGAATCAAATTGATCCCCAAGCCAATAAGGTAGGAGAAAACCATCCCCAAAGGGAAAATCAGGATTAATCCGGGACTGATTTTCGCAAGAAATACGGAAGGCAAAATCAACAAGACAGAAAAGATCACCGTCTGCAACAAATCCAGCTTGATCATATTCCAAAACTTGGAAGACCAACTAGCTGGAATCAGGATAAACCAAGGCTTTTTTAAATCTCCAATATTTGCCCGACCGATGCCTGCGAGGAAATAGAAGATGATCATGAAAAAGAGGTAGAAGTAAAAGACCTTGTGGGAAAACCAGTCGAATCGGGACAATCCTGCAAAAAGAATCCCCAAGGCGGCCATTCCGAGTGTGTACACCCCGATCAAAGGATGAAAATCCTGTCGGCTGCTATGCACATAATTTCTCCAATAAAAGGCTTTGGCTCCCATTCCGAATTCGGGCAAAGCCAGCTGCTTCTTTGAATTGAGACTGTAAGTATCCTCGGTCACCTCCTGTTTTCCACGGGCTTTTTCAAGTTTATCCTCATTGCTTTTGGTCGCTTCGAGCACATCCTCATAGTAATATCCCGAATGGCGGATGACCAGTTTCACCACCGTGAAGTAGGTCAGTCCATATAAGGCCACAAAACCGGAAGCCAAAATCCAATTTTGATGCTGCAGGTAGCCGAAGATGCCTTTGCTCCATCCTACAAGAGGAAAGAAATCAAACCAAGGCGAAGCTATCCAGGCAAACATCCCTTGCCAGAACTTTTCGGCTTGCAATCCAGGAATCAAGATCATCGCTGCCAGCAATACACCAACACCTACGATTCCACCCCGGATATAATCCATAATGCCGTATTTGGTATGAATTGTGTAAACCAAAAATCGGATCGGGAAGATCATGAAAAAGAAGAGGGCAAAGCCGAGTAAAAGAAAAACCACATTGTCCCAACTGAAATTAAACAACCCGGCCATTTGACTTCCTCCGTAGGCCAAAAATATCAGAGATCCGCCTAAAGAAGGAAGAATTGATCTGCCCATGTAGTACAATAGAAGATTTTCAGGTTTGACCGGAGCTGTAAAAAGGAGATTTACATCGGCCATTTTGAAAAAACTTACATTCTTCTTGGTAGCCCGATACAACTGAAAAAGCAAAAATGCCAACGCCAAAAGGGTGAGACCACCAATCATGTTTTGAAGACCATAGTCCACCTCTCCCAAAGCATCCAAATCCTGTCTGGACAAAGACTCTTCAGCTCGGTCTTTCATCCGCTGGGAATAGATAAAAAAGAAATACCCCACCATGACTGCGTAGGGAATCAGTCTCAACGGGTTTTTAAGGATTAAAAGGAGGTTGTTTTTTACAATCCAAAAATCCTTTCGTAGCAAAAGTCTGACTTCATTCATCCTTGGTCAATTCTAGAAACAAATCCTCCAAACTCAATCCTTCTCCGCCTTCGGCAGCTTGGGCTCGCAGATTGTGGATAGTATCGTTGCCAATAATCTGCCCGTTTTTCATGATCATAACCCGATCGGCGATACTCTCCACGCTATCAATCAAGTGGGTGGAGACTAAAATGGTCTTGCCGGATTCCTTAAGATTTCGGAAGACTTGCTTGGTGTTTTTGATTGCTTTTGGGTCCAAGCCAATCATGGGCTCATCAAAAAACAGCAATTGAGGATCAGGCAGCAGAGCGCAGCAGATCGAAACTTTTTGCCGCATCCCTTTGGAGAGATCCCTTCCCAGTTTTTTCTGCTTATCGTCGAGTTCGTACATCTCCAACAATTCCTGAGCACGAGGCTTCCAATCCCTCACTCCATAAGCCTGAGCTACAAACTGCATGTGTTCATATACGGTAAGCAAATCGTAGACATAGGGCGTTTCGGGTATGTAGCTGAAAAACCGCTTGGCCTCCACACTCAGATGATCGTGACCTCCAATGGTGATTTCCCCGGAGGTTTTGCGAAGCAAGCCCACAATACATTTCATGGTGGTACTTTTTCCAGCCCCGTTGGGACCCAGAAGTCCTACCACTTCTCCCCCATCCAGGTGAAAGGAAATATCGTCAACGGCATTTTGCTTGCCGTACTTTTTAATCAGATTGGTAACTGTCAGCATGGGAGCTTATTTTTTCGAAAAATGAACAGATCCTCGCTTTTTCCCAAACCGGCCCCTGACCAATGACAAGATTTCATTACCAATGAGGAAAAATGCGGACTTTTGATGTAACTCCCCTATTTTTAGAAAAGTTGTAATCACAAGCCATTTGTTTATTTATTTACAAACCTTACTAACTAATGAAAAAATTAATCATCGCCATTTTTATGTTGGCATTCGTTCAAGAAGTCGCTGCGCAGAGGGCCGGAGGATTCCGGTTTCAGATGGATTTAGGCGCAGCGATCCCGAAAGACGGGGGAATTGGAGCCTTGATGAATCTGGAACCGCAGATTTTGGTCAAAAGCAACTTGGCTTTTGGTGTTAGGTTTGGTGTAGCGGGTCTAGCCAAGGAAGTAGTCTATTTCAATGACCCTGAAGCATACGAGGGTGAAGTCGGAGGAAACGCATCCATCGTGGGAACGCTCAATTACTATTTCAATAAAGGAAACAGCCGGGTGGCCCCTTATATTGGGGCGGGTTTTGGCTACTACGGATTCAGCAACTTAGAAGTGGATTCCAATGATGCACCCGAAGATGTTGGGAATTTGGAAGCTGATTTTGCCTGGGCTCCTATGCTGAGAGCAGGTGTGGAATTGGGAAAATTCCGCTTGGGTGCGGAATACAACTTTGTCCCCAGCAGTGATCTTCAAAATATAAGCGGGACTGCTATCGGTACAGCAGTCAATGAGTATTTCGGCTTCACTTTAGGATTCTTCGTGGGCGGAGGAAAATGGGGGAAATAAATTTGGATACTTCGGCCCGCTCAGCACAAGTTTGAGATTTCGGATACCTTGCTTAGGCTATGGGTTCGGTTAAATACAAAAAAGGATGGGGTTGGCACCTCATCCTTTTTTCTTATCTCAATTATTTACTTTTAGATACTTGATTCTAGCCACCTGATTCTTGATACTAAATAATCAAGCTTTTGCTCCAGCCAAAAGATAGAGTACCGCCATTCTTACAGCCACACCGTTTTCAACCTGCTCCAAAATGATGGATTGTGCAGAATCAGCTGCATCCGAACTTAATTCCACTCCTCGGTTGATCGGACCCGGGTGCATCAGGACAATCTCTTTATTCAAAGAGTTGAGCATCTTTTTATTGATCCCATAGTAAAGGGAATACTCTCTGAGGCTAGGGAAATACTTGATCTGCTGACGCTCCAATTGAATTCTGAGCACGTTGGCTACATCACACCATTCCAAGGCTTTTCTCACGTCCAATTCCACCTTTACGCCCAGGCTGGAAATGTATTTGGGGAGCAAGGTAATCGGTCCGCAGACCATCACCTCAGCGCCTAGCTTTTTGAGGCAGAAGATATTGGAAAGAGCTACTCTCGAATGAAGAATATCCCCTATGATGGCAATCTTTTTCCCTGCCAAGTCCCCCACTTTTTCCCGCATGGAAAAGGCATCCAAAAGTGCCTGTGTGGGATGCTCGTGAGTACCATCTCCTGCATTGACGATATTGGCTTTTACATTTCTGGAAAGGAAATGAGGAGCACCGGGGCTGGCATGGCGCATGACCACCATGTCAACTTTCATGGAGAGAATATTATTTACGGTGTCTACCAGGGTCTCCCCTTTTTTCACAGAGGAGTTGGAGGATGAAAAGTTAACCACGTCGGCGCTGAGTCGCTTTTCTGCAAGCTCGAAGGAAAGCCGTGTTCTAGTGGAATTTTCAAAAAATATATTGGCGATGGTGATGTCGCGAAGAGAAGGGACTTTTTTGATCGGTCGGTTGATGACCTCTTTGAAATTGGCTGCCGTTTCCAGAATCAGCTGAATGTCTGATTCGGTGATATCTTTGATTCCAAGCAGATTTCGGGTGCTGATTTGCGACATAGTTAGGGGTTGACTTTCTCTGTGATCCAAACGGCGTCCTGTTCCGGTCCTTGTCCTGCCCACTCCACGACCACATATTGGCTGTCCAGTGTATTGACATTGACTCCGCAATAGTCAGGAAGGATGGGATAGTCCCGGGTATATTTGCGGTCCACGAGGACCATCAACTCTACTTTTTGTGGTCTGCCAAAGGCAATCATCGCATCCATGGCTGCTCTTACACTTCGTGCTTTGTAAAGCACATCGTCGATGAGAATGACCTTTTTGCCTTCTACCAAAAAATCGATTTTCGTCTCGTTGGCTTTGAGAGGAAAGTCTCTTCTGCGGAAATCATCCCGGTGAAAAGTAGCATCCAAATATCCGGAGGGAACTCGGATTCCGGCAATCTCCTGAAGCTGAGCAACTACCTTATCCATCAACAAGGTACCCCGGGGCTGAAGTCCCAAAATCACCGTGTTTTCGAAATCGTCGTGATTTTCGATGAGTTGAAAACAGAATCGCTTCAGGATGATGGCAATCTGCTGCTGATCGAGTACGAGTCGCTTTTGCATGGGTAGGATTTGAGCGTAAATATAGAAAATAAAACTAGTCCCCTTCCTCCTCCGGCTGATACAAATCTCCGTCGATTACGAATTTGCTCAAAAAGAAAACCTCCTTGACCTCTTCCATTCCATCTTCATTTTGGAAGCGGATAGATTGCATTCCCGAGAGCAAGAAGTATTGATCATACCAATGGAAAAGGCGAAGTGTCTCCAAATCAGTCCTTTGTATTCTTTCCTCTTCGTTGGGTAGCTCGATCGCAAAGAATAGGCGCTCAAACTTCTTCTCTCCGTTTCTGAAAAAACTGGCAACGATTTGGTCATTTTCAGCATAGACATGATACAAATCATCACCTACATAAGCAATCTCTCCAAAAGGCCCTGAAAAGAAAGTGGCAAAGTCTCCATAAGTAGCAGAATTATCCCAGAGGATTTGGCCATCTTTTGCCACCTTGACAAAATGAGAAGACACATATTGGTATTCGGTCTGGATATAGACCGGAGTTAGATCTCCAACAGGATTAGGATTGGTCAGATTGAGAGGGGTAGAGGCCATACGATTGGCCTGATTGTATCTAAACTCGCTGAATGGGCTTGCCGAACCTGTTCTTGCCCCACCTCTGGAAGTCACAATATTAACCTGATCAAAATAAACCAAAAATGCATCCTCGGTTTCTTTGACTTCCCGGATTGTATAGGTATTCCTAATCGGAGGAATCTTACCCTTTTCCAAGTCTTTGAGCACCTGCTGATCCTTTTTTTCCTTTTGTTTTTCCTTCAGGTAGTTGAAAAAATTCGGAAAATCCTCCAACCCGTAAAGCTTGAATTTATACTCACCAAATTCATTGATATCCATGATAAACATACCCTGGTAATTGCCCCGGGCGTTTAGTCCATAGGACCCGATCATCACTTGCTGGTAGTTTTGATCTGCCAATAGCAATCCTCCAAGAATCTCCTGCCCTGGCTCTCCAAATTGGTCTACTTTCACCTCCCGGTAGAGATTTCCCAAAAGATCAAAAGTCAAGATGAGTAACTCCCGATTTCTGAATTGGCCCTTTCTATTGACAACTACCTCGATGGATTCCAATTCTGGCATTTTTCTAACCTGAAGCACCTGGGTGTTATTGCCGTAGATTCCCTGAACGGTATGCAGGCTTTTGTCTACCAAATCCAAAATCTGTAAAACAGGCCGATTCTCTGAGGTTCCAAGAAAAACCGCCTTCTTGTCTTGTACCAAAAACTCCACCAAGTCAGAGGGAAGCAGGTTGTCAGCGGAATATTCAAGACCTTGGTTGGTGTTTAGGTCCACTTCCAAAACATATTTGGTGGAATTGCCAGTCGATCCCTTGGCAAACAGGACATACAGACGATCCCCATCCGTATCGTATCCCATCATATCGAAATTGGTCCTTACGTCCAATTCAACTATGCCCTTTGAGTTTAAATCATTGTCAGATAAGAAAAATTGAAAGATCCTTTCTCCGGAAAAGTTCTTGGTAATCATCGTGCGAAATGAAACCAAACCCAAGTCGGTTCTCATGGTCTCAAAAGTTGGATCAAATGCCTCTCCTTTGATTTCAAACCGGGACAAAAACTTGATTTGACCAATGGCTTGGAATTGAGTTACCAGTAAAAAAAGAAGGAGCCAATATTTTTTCATAGGAAGTGTTTCTCTGGTCTTGTTGGAAGGAAATTTGGGAGAATATTCAAGTGAGGAAATGGTTGGGAGGGTTTCTGCTTAGGACTTTTTTGCGCTCATTTTCAAAATCAAATCAAACTCAGCCTTAGTCACAGCCATAACAGACAATCGGGATTGCTTTAGCATGAGCATTTCCGATAGCCGATCATCCGCTTTGATAGCTACTAGGCTTACCGGGTTTTGAAGGGGACTTTTGACCTTTAAGTTTACCGCAACCCAATCTCCATCTTTTGGATCAGGAAAAGCCTCCTCAGAAACCTCAGCTATCCCAACGACAGCTTTGTCCTTTCCGCTGTGATAAAAGAGCACCTGATCTCCTTTTTTCATTTCCCTGAGAAAATTCCTCGCCTGATAGTTTCTCACGCCATCCCAAACATCCTCTCCTTTCTTTTCAAAATCTGCCCAAGAATAGGAAGTGGGTTCTGATTTGACCATCCAGTAGTTCATTTGGTATTGAGTTAATGAGTTATTGGTTATTGAATTCTTAAGTTATTCGTTTTTTGAGACACTTCTTTCATCTAAGATGAACCTTTGATTTACGAATTTCGACGTATTCAGGACCTTCAATCAATATTTTGATCAAAGAACCTGACAACTTTGCCACTTTCCCACCTTGCAACTTTCCGAAATCAGCACCATCCTTGCCTCATCGGTCATCAGTCATCCAACATCGGACAATTCTCAAACTGTAAACCACCTCTCAAAGGATAAGTTAAGCTTTCGGACTTTAAATTGAAACAAATATTGAAGACCTTTGTCCTATTAGCCTAACGAAAACCCAAACGTTTTGGATCATAAAACTATCCTGAAAAAGCTCAAGCTGACCATTCAGCTGATGGAGCTTCATGACGAAAACCCATTCAAAATCCGCAGCTATCAAAGTGCCTTGAATTCCCTAGAGCGTGGAGATCAAGACCTGATGGAAGTCGAGGATGCAGACCTGTCAAAAATCCCCGGTGTGGGAAAAAGCATTCAGGAAGCAATCATCAGCCTCAAGGCTACTGAGACTTTCCCAACACTGGACGAACTCCTGACCAAAACCCCTCAGGGCATTTTGGAAATCCTACAGATCAAGGGCTTGGGACCCAAAAAAGTAAAAACACTTTGGGAAGAACTCGGAATCACTTCCACCCACGAGCTCATGGAGGCTTGCCAAAGCAACAAAGTGGCTCAGATCAAGGGTTTCGGAGAAAAAACTCAGGAAAGCATCATCCAAAATCTGGAATTCAAAGCTTCCAATGCGGGAAAATGGCTCTATGCAGATATCGAAGAGGCGATTGTGGCCTTGGAAGAAGAACTCAAAAAACTGGCTGGAAAAGTTTCCCTTGAAACCGTGGGGGAATTTGCAAGAAAAATGGAAATCATCTCCGGCGCGGAGTTCTTGGTAAGTAATCAGGCAGACAAGAAAAGCTTGAAAAACTGGGATCGGATCGATTGGGAATGGACTCAGAGCAGTCCGACTACCTGGCAGGGAAAGCTGAAAGACCTTGATCTGAAAGTCACCTTGTATTTCTCCAGCGAGGAAGATTTCCTCTGGAAAAAAATGGCGCATAATGCTTCCAAAGCCCATTTGCTTTCCCCGGTATCCGAATCAGAAAACATCGGGGAACGTTTGATGAAAAAGGACTTCAGCTCAGAGGAGGAGTTTTTCTCCAAAAACAGCCTTCAATTCATCCCGGTGGAAATGAGAGAGGGATTTGGTGAAGTCACCCGTGCCAAGGAAAATGCCATTCCAAACCTTTTGGAAGAAACTGATCTGAAAGGCATCCTGCACAATCACTCCACCTACTCCGACGGAAAGCACAGCCTGAGGCAAATGGCCGAATACTGCAAATCCTTGGGCTATGAATACTTGGGCATTTCAGACCATAGTCGCACAGCAAGCTATGCAGGCGGACTTGAAATCGAAAAAGTCCTGAAGCAGCATCAGGAGATCGACGAACTAAATAAGGAACTTGCTCCTTTCAAAATCTTCAAAGGAATAGAAAGCGACATCTTGGGAGACGGAAGCTTAGACTATCCGGACGAGGTGTTGGCCAGCTTTGACTTTATCGTTTCCTCTGTGCATTCCATCCTAAATATGGATGTAAAAAGAGCTACCGAACGCCTGCTCAAAGCCATCAACAATCCTTATACTACTATCCTCGGACATCCGACGGGCCGACTTCTGCTGAGAAGAGAAGGCTATCCCATCGATCACCAAGTCATCATCGATGCCTGTGCAGAGCGCGGGGTCGTGATTGAAATCAATGCCAATCCCTGGAGATTGGATTTGGATTGGCGATGGGTGAATTATGCGATGGAAAAAGGAGTCAAACTCTCCATCAATCCAGACGCCCATGAAATGGACGGCTATGCCGACATGAAATATGGCGTTTTGGTAGGAAGAAAAGGTGGTTTGACCAAGGAAATGACTCTCAATGCCCTTAGCGGAGAGGAAATCGCCGCTTATTTTGCCAATCGAAAAGCAGGATTCGGGAAGTAGTTGACAAGTTTGCAGTTGGCAGTGAACAGTATTCAGTTAGCTGCGTAGTCAGTCTGAGCGCTGGAACTACGGGAGTAGCGTAGGCCGAAGCCGTCAGGTTGGAAATTCAGAAAGATAAATTCAGAAAGCTGAAACTTGACTACAAAAAATCATCTGTGGGAATCTGTGTCATCTGTGAGCCATATTTAAAGTAAGAAGTATGAAGTCAGAAGTCTGAAATTTGACCAGAAAAATCATCTGTGGAAATCCGTTTCATCTGTGAGCCGGATTTAAAGTTTGAAGTCAGAAGGCTGAAACTGACTAGAAAAAAACATCTGTCAGAATCTGTGATTTTAATCCGTGGAAATCTGTGGGAAATAAAAACCTTGATTTCTGAAAAAATTACCATTTTAACCCAGACCCAGTAACTTTACCCTCAATTCACCCTAAACTCAAGTACCCTTTATGAAATGGTCCAACCTTCCCGAACCGGTTCTTTTACAGCGCTCCTTTATTTTTGGCCTTACGGGAATCATTTTGGGCACCCTTTCCTTGATCAATACCCAATTTGGCTTCTTGGATGCACCAATGGGCCCGCTGAATGGAGTCAGTCTGTTGCTTCAGTTTTTCGGATTGAGCCTGGCGGTGATGGTCCTTCGGAAAAGGAAACTCCCGCAGGAGTACAAGGAAAAATCCCAGATCATGATCCTCGTTTTGGGAGTTGCTCTCCTGTTTTTTGTCCTTTCGCTCTGAGGAAAATCAAAAAAATGCAACTCTGAAAGCAACTGACTTTCAGGGTTTTTATTTTTATCCTCAAAAAATTTAACTTTTTTTAGTCTTCCTGCGCAACCCATTTTCAGGCATCTGCATCTACCCTATTGAAAGCCAACCGGAATGTTTAACAGATCCAATTTTTCTACAGAAGAAGGACTAATCAAAGGATGCCTCAAGGGTGACAGAGCTGCCCAGAGACATCTCTACGATTCCTACTCGGGAAAATTCCTGGCCATCTGTATGCGGTACCTCAAAGACCGGGAACATGCCGAAGATGTGATGATCGAGAGCTTTATGAAAATCTTCGAAAAACTCCCCCAATTCCAATCCAAGGGAAGTTTCGAAGGATGGATGAAGCGGATCGTAGTCACCCAGGCTTTGATGAAGCTCAGAAGCAACCGGCACCTGATGATGGAAGTGAACATGGAGGATGAGCACTACTTGCAATCTCCCCAGTACGAACTCACCCATTTGGAAGCTGCCGAGTTGATGGAATTGGTTCAGAGCCTCCCAGTAGGCTACCGGACTGTATTCAACTTGTACGCGATAGAAGGATATTCTCATCAGGAAATAGGAGACTTGCTCGGAATCAGTGAGAGCACCTCCAAGTCCCAATTGAATCGGGCGAGAAATTCGCTCAAAGAAAAAATTGCCAGTCTTTCACCCAAAATCAAGACAAATCATGGCTAAGACAAATGAACAATTCGACCGGGTGTTTCGGGAAAAACTCGAAACCCACCAAGAAAAGCCCAGTGCACTGGCTTGGGAGAGGTTGGAAAGCCAGCTCCCGACAAAGGCTAAAAAAGGCTGGGGCTTCTTTATAGGCATTGCCGCTTCTATGACCATTCTTTTGACGGTCGGCTACCTGCTTTGGCCGAGAGAAGGAGGAATAAGCGAAGAAAATCTTCTTGCCGAGCAGACAACTGAAGAGGTAGAAAATACCCCTGAAGCTACCACCGAGGTGATCCCTGAAGAAGTGATTCCAAGCGAAGAAAAAGAGGAATTTCCTGAAGTTAAATCAATTGAAACTCCCGCTCCCAAAAAGCAGGAGAAAGTTCAAAAACAGACTGAAATCCAGCCTCGTCGGGAATTAATTGCTGACTCTTCTCCCAAAATCGAAGAGCAAAGCAAAAAGACGGAGATCGAACTCGTTCCGGTCCCTGAGCTGAAAGCCGAAGATTTGATCGAGCTACCCAAGCCTGAACTGAAGGCCGTGGAAATGCCTAAAACTCTCGTGGCAGAAGCTAGCAAACCCGCTGAAGACGAGCCACTCTACCGAGTCAGCATCTACTCCAACGGGATCAAAAAAGGAGAAGCTCCGGATAAAAATCTGATTACAGAATTGGGAAAAACGGTAGGCCAAGTAGAAGACCTGCTTGGCAAAGTGGATGATGGATTGATCTCCCTTCAGGATGCCAAAAACAACCTCTTTACCGCTAAAAACACCAAGAGAGAAGTCTCTGAAGAAAAACCATAAAAAAAACTAAACCAACTCATTTCTTAAAGTCAAATCGTATGAAAAAGTATCTGCTTTTATTTTGTCTGATGGCCTTGGTTCAGGTCGCTTTTGCCTCCACCGACCCAATAGACTATCCCCTCACCGAAACCCGCGTGATGAAAGACAGCGTGGTCATTGAATTCGGTAAATCCGGAAAAGTGGTAATCATGGTGGAGTCCAAGGAGGATTTTGAAAAGCTTAAGCTCATGAACATCAATCAGATTATCAGCGAGCTGGATCTGGAAGAAAACGAACAAACTGGAGATCTTACCATTGTAGAAATCCGCAAAAAAGACGGTAGCATCAAAGAAGTGGTCAAAGTCTATGAAGACGGCCTAGAGACCGAGGTAAATGTAGCCGGGGTTCGGGTGTATGTGGATGAAAGCGGGGAAAATACCCGGGTCAAAGTCGAAACTGGAGGGCGAAAAAAATCCGACCCTCCCTTCCGCTCCTACTTCAATGTGGACTTGGGGATCAACAACTACCTGGAAGATGGGTCTTTCCCTACCTCAGACAACCCGTACGCGGTGAAAGGCTGGGGTAGCTGGCAAGTTGGTCTCAACTGGATGGCTTCTCAGCGCATCTCCAAAGGCTTCCACTGGAACTTTGGATTGGGATTCCAATGGTACAATTTCAAGTTTGAAAACAGGGATTTCCAGGCGGTACGAGGAGAGGATATGATCGAGTTTGAGCAAAGAACTGATGTAGATGGCTTCAAAAGCAAGATTTCTGCTTCTTATCTCACTGCCATGACTTTGCTGGAGCTGGATTTTGGAAAAATGAACGACAGCAAGCGAGGACTTAGCCTTGCAGTAGGACCTTATGTAGGCTATAGACTGGGCGGCCAATCCAAATATGTCTATGAAGAACTTGGAGGATCCGGTCGTAAGAAAGACAAAGAAGCTACTGGCCTTTACTTGGAAAATCTCCGCTATGGACTCCGGGGAGAGCTTGGAGTAGGAAGAGTGAAGTTTTTCACCACCTATGACCTGAACGAGCTTTTCCAAGAAGGAAAAGGTCCTGCCCTCAATCCCATCACATTCGGAATTGTATTTTAATCAGGTAGGGGAGCTAAATCTCCCCTGCCCTTTCTTTTGCTAACTAAACCAACAATGAAAAAATCACTTTTAATTTTCTGTTTTCTCTTGCCCATTTCCTTGGCATTTTCTCAAGAAAAAACAGCCATGGAAGGAGAGAAAACCAAAGTCTACACCGTAATGGGAAAGAGCTGGATGGTCACCAAATACGAAGACGGCACCAAAATGTATGAATGGGAAATCAGCGAAGAAGACTATCAAAACCATGTCAAAAAAGGACATTCCCGATTCGAGACCAACTTTGTGGAACCTGAACTGGGAATCAACCTTTGGCCTATTGATAAAGGAGCACCTGAAGTCAAGCCATGGGGCAGCTGGTATTTCGCCATGAACAGTACTGGCACCTGGAAGCCCAGCAGAAACTTCCGTCTGAAATCCGCATTGGGTGTCAGTTGGTACAACTTCAAGTTTGAAGACACAGACCTCATAGCTGTAAAAACTCCAGATGGACTGGAATTCCAGGAATTTACTGAAGGGGTGGGTACCAAATCCAAGATTTCTGCCTCCTATGTCAACCTCACCTTGGTTCCAAGCATTCAGACCAATGACGGAAATCTCCGCTTCGGAGTAGGAGCCTATGCTGGACTGAGGATCGGTGGTAGAGGTAAGTTTGTCTATGATGATGCCGATGGAGATCAGACCAAGCTTTATGAAAAATCCAATATGTACGTGGACAATTTCCGATATGGTCTTCGCTCCGAAATCGGAGTGGGAGACGTGACCCTTTTCTTCAATTATGATTTAAATGATCTCTTCCAGCCTGGAAGAGGACCCGAGCTACAGGCCATGAGTTTTGGGATTTTATTTACCGATTAAAATTTAAACAACCTTAACGATGAAAAATACCTATTCAAAACTGACACTGACGCTTCTTTTAGCGCTGGTATCTACTTGGACATTCGCTCAAAATGTATTGGTAGATACCAAAAAATCCTATCCAGGAATCACCCGAATCGAAGTAGAAAGCGGCTGGCTAAATGTAACCTACACAGGCGGATCCAGCTCATCTGTAGATGTGGAAGCCTACTTGGAGTCCAATGACACCGATCAGGATATTGTCTTTGTCACGGTGGGCGATGTACTCAAAATTACCCATACCCGAAAGCAAAGAAACTACAGCTGGAATACCCGAAATAAAGGCTACATCACTATTTCTGGACCGGAAGCCATGGCTTTGGACGTGAAGGGAAGCTCTGGGAACATCACGGTGACTCAGGTAAAAAGCGAGAGAACAAACCTGAGAATCACCTCAGGGAATCTTAAAGCCAACCAAATAGGCGGAGATCTTCTCGTCAAAGCTACCTCAGGCAACTTGACTGTGGACGGAGTTAAGGGAAGTGTGGAAAGCGGACTGACCTCCGGTAACGGAAACTTCTACAATGTAGATGGAGACTTGAACTATGAATCCACCAGTGGCTCCTTGGATGCCAAAAATATAGGAGGTGAAGTCAGTGTCAGCCTGACTTCTGGCAATGCCAAAATCGAGAATGCCGGGAAACTAGGAAACTTGCAGTTTACCTCAGGCACCATGCGGGCAACAGGCTCCGGGCTGGGTGAAAACACCCGATTTCAGGGAAGTTCTGGCAACTTCCGCATCCAAACCAATTCCAATCTGAAGGATTTCAATTTTTCCCTAAAAGCTTCTTCCGGCAATCTTAAAGTAGGCAGCATCAGCTCCGGAAAAACACTGGAAATCGATAACGGTTCTTCTACCTGGATCCGGGGAAATATTACTTCAGGAAATATTTCCATCGAAAACTAAAAAAAAGCCAATCTTAATTTACTCAGGCCGGGATGCTGCACGAATCAGCTCCCGGTCTTCTTTTTTCAGCCTCATCAGCCTTGCCATCCGATCCGGACTGGGCTTGGCCAGGGAAAAGAAAACCAAAGCAAGGGCAAATAGAATGGTATGAAGGGGATTCCCGCCAAATAGCAGGCCGATACTGGTGCAAATCGAAACCAAAAACAGAAACAAAAATCGCTGCTCGGTAGCCTTGGAGTAGATTCTTACCTTTTCTACCAAGTCCTCCTCTTTGAATGTCGCTTTGATTTTCCCGTGAAATACAAGGTATTGCCCAAGCAAAATAGAAGAGGAAAAGGCAATCAAAAATCCATTCAGAAAGCCCCCCAAAGGAGGAAGGTCCTTGTTTATACTTCCTGAAGAATGATAGAGATACACCAAACCGAAAATCGGAAGTGCAATCATCAAAATGATAAGGGTAAACCTTTCGGTTCGCTTGTATATCTTTCGAATAGGGTCGATTTCCAAAATGCTGATGTTATTCGATGGTGACTTGAATGTCTTCTGTCAGCGGTCGGGAAACACAGCAAAGAATATAGCCTGCCTCCTTTTCCTTGTCACTCAATCCTGCATCCTCATCCATCTTGACTTCACCGCTCAGTAGCCTGCCCCGACAAGCCGTGCAGAGTCCGCTTTGGCAGCTGTAGGGCATATTCAATCCGGATTCCAAGCCGGATTCCAAAATGGTCTTGCCCGGATTCACGGTTACCACATGCTCCTCCCCTTCCAATATGACACGTACATCCCGGGTCAAAATCCCGTGATTGATGCCTTTAAGTGCATCTTCATGAGCCTGGTGAGCAGCAGCAGAAAAGAAACTTTCCCGATGAACTCGGCCCTTTTCCACGCCCAATTTATCCAAGACTTCCTCTGCCGTATCCATGATTCCATCCGGTCCGCAGAGGAAATATACTTCTTCGTAGCGCTTCTCAAACTCAGCCTTCGCAAACAATTCTCTCAAAAGATCAGCAGAAAGTCTTCCCTTCAGACCAGTCCAGCCTTCCGAAGGCTGGCTAAGATTATGGATAATATTCAATCGGTCAGAGTTAGCCTTCTGAAGCAGGTCCAATTGCTTTTTGAAAATGATTTGTTCCTCATTTCGGCTGCAATAAATCAGCGTGATCACCGACTGGGGCTCATTGACCAAAACAGATTTGAGAATCCCCATCAGAGGGGTAATCCCGCTTCCTCCGGCAATAAGGAAGAAGTGACGTCTGTTTTGGGAATGAAAATCCGTGGTAAAATTCCCAAGAGGCTTAAGTACATTGATGGTTTTCCCCGGGAAAACTTTCTCATTCAGGTAATTGGAAAAAAGTCCTCCGGGTACCCGCTTCACAGAAATCCCCGGAAAAGGATCCACAAATGGGGAGGTACAAAGCGAATAGGACCTCCGCTGCTCCTTTCCTTCGAAATCCATCACCAAAGTCAGGAATTGCCCGGGTTTGTAATCCAAATAAGGCTCGGGCTGCTCAAAATAAATGGTAACCGTATCTGAAGTTTCTTTGACTACCTCCCGCACTTTGAGAGGCAAGTAAGGGCTGACCTTGACCTCTTCTTTCTTTTTCTTGAAGAAATTGAACATCTGATTTTTGTGAATTGGGTGCAAAAATAATTTCCCAAGCCGGAAAACCGGCAATCCTTGGAAATTTTTCCCTCTTTAACCCCAAAACAAAAAGGTAAGTTTGGATGAATGGGAGAATTATGCGCGCAGACAGAAGATTTTTTGGTCAAAGACTTAACTTTGCCCTTCCCGAAAATCGGGTCAATCCCCTTTTTGATTCAAATCCTCACCCATGGAATTCAACGCGCTCACCGCAATATCTTCAGTAGATGGCCGATATGCCGGCAAAACTACCCCACTGAGGGCCTTTTTCTCGGAATTTGCTCTGATCAAATATCGCGTTCACGTAGAAGTCGAATATTTCATCGCCCTATGTCAGTTGCCTCTCCCCCAGTTGGAAGATTTTGATCACAGCCTTTTCCCTCAACTCAGAGGATGGGTCAAAAACTTTTCTCTGGAAGATGCTGAATGGGTGAAAAATACCGAGCGCACCACCAATCATGATGTGAAGGCAGTGGAATATTTCCTGAAGGAAAAGTTTGATCAGCTGGGATTGGATGCCTACAAGGAATTCATCCATTTCGGACTTACCTCACAGGATATCAACAATACGGCTACTCCCCTCATGCTCAAATTGGGCATGCAGGAAGTGATTTTGCCTCTTTTGCAGGAAGTCATCGAAAAACTGAGTGATCTGGCTGAAGAATGGAAAGACATCCCTATGCTTGCAAAAACTCACGGACAGCCTGCCTCACCCACACGTCTGGGCAAGGAAATTCAGGTTTTTGTGGTTCGGCTGAAGAGTCAACTGGAGCTTTTGGAGCAGGTGCCTTATTCTGCCAAATTCGGTGGAGCGACAGGTAACATGAATGCGCATCAGGTAGCCTATCCTGAGCTGGACTGGAATGAATTTGCCTTCACATTCGTGGAAAATTTCCTCGGCTTGGAGCGTTCTTTCCCAACCACTCAAATCGAGCATTACGACAACCTTGCTGCACTTTTTGATGGCCTGAAGCGAATCAACACCATCTTGCTGGATCTCTCCAAGGATGTTTGGCAGTACGTAGCTATGAACTACTTCAAGCAAAAAATTAAAGCCGGAGAGGTGGGCTCTTCTGCTATGCCTCACAAGGTAAACCCGATTGATTTTGAAAACGCAGAAGGAAATCTGGGGGTCGCTAATGCACTTTTGGAGCACTTGGCAGGCAAACTCCCGATTTCCAGACTTCAGCGGGACCTGACCGACAGTACGGTTTTGCGGGTGATTGGAGTTCCTTTGGCACATATGCTGATTTCTCTCGAATCACTCCAAAAAGGTCTTGGCAAACTCGAACTCAACCGTGCGGCAATCGATGCAGATTTGGAAGAAAACTGGGCCGTGGTAGCTGAGGCAATCCAAACCATCCTGCGGAGAGAGGCCTTCCCAAAACCCTACGAAGCCCTCCGGGACCTGACACGAACCAACACAAAAATCACTCAGAAATCCATTTCCACTTTTGTAGACGGCTTGCCAATTTCAGAGGAATTAAAAGCCGAATTGAAGGCCATTACTCCTTTTAATTACACGGGGATTTGAGGGCGGTTGGCAGTTAGCTGTAAGTAGCGGTCGGTAAATCGTAAATGGTGAATGGTTAGGGGTAAGTAGTGGTTTTTTCTCGAATAGATGTTCATTGTAAAAAGTCTAATTTGATAAGGTTTGAGCTTATTGGCACTGGTGCTGAATTAGGTCAAAGAATCAGGCTTTATATCTCCCACAGATATCCACAGATCAAAATCACAGATTCCCACAGATGATTTGCTCTGGTCGAGTTTCAGCCTTCTGATTTTAAAACCATTTACTGCTTACTACTCACAATTTACAAACAACTCCTGCTGGCAACTGCAAACTGCTAACTACACACTGTCTACAGATTTCTCGGTAAAAAAATCTCCGCCATCATGCATCGAGCAGAGCCTCCGCCCAATTTCTCAATCGTGGGAATGGAAGGACTGATGATCGTCGTGTATTTTTCAATTTGCTGGATTTGCCCCACATTCAGTGAATCATAGGCTGTCTGAGACATAACGGTAAACTTTTCCCCACCTGAATTGCTCACTTCCAGCATATTCCCCGCAAAGTTAAACTTCTGCTTTGCTGTGATGGGAATCACCTTTTTCCCGGCTTTGGTGAGGGATTCCTGCACTAGCTGTCTTTCGCTGGCCTTGGGAATACTATCCAGGCAAACTACTGCCAAATCTGTCCCCACATGCATCATCACATTGGTGTGGTAAATGGGACTGATTTGCCCTCCGATTTCCTGAACTGAATCAAACCCTACCACTTGGTAACCCAAAAGCTTGGCAACATAATCCAAAGGAACCCGATGAGTACGCTGAGAATAGCAGGCATAAATAGTCTTGGAATCGTGATCAATGACCATACTTCCTGTCCCCTCCATGTACTGTTCGCTTTCTTCAAAAAAGCTCAAATCCAAAATCTCCCTTACCCCAAAGCCTAAATTCATCAGCTGTTCGATGATGTCTTTCCTTCTTTCCAGCCGACGATTAGGGGAATACATGGGATAAAGGATCAATTTACCGTCAGGATGGGTGCTAAACCAGTTGTTAGGGAATACCGCGTCGGTCTTGACAGGAGAATCCGTATCCTCTATGACCACCACTTCTACCCCCTGATCTCTTAGCAAAGCCACAAAGCCATCAAACTCCCGCCTTGCCAATTCCCGGATTTCATCGGCTGACCTTTGGTCTTTTTGCTGGTAAAAGTTGTTCTCCGCCGTTTCGGGATTGAAACCAAAGTTGGCTGGACGAACCATCAAGATTACAGAACTGGTTTGCATGGCTTAGTTTTTTGAAGGATATCGGTAAAGAAAGGGCTGAATATTAAATCGCTTTTCACTAATCGTGTAATAGGATTTTCCATTGAGAGAAAAACCAACCGCCTCACCTTGGGGCTCTGGCACGTAAGGCAGACGAACCGGCATCCGGGAAAGTGCATCAGTCAGGCTTTCCCCTTTTTTCCTTTCCCAATAGTACACTGCGAAGTAATTTTTAATCAAGATCTGGGTTCCGTCTGCTGAAATATCACCGGCCACAGCACTGCTGAACGGGAGTTTGATCAATTCCTCCAAAACAGACTCTTTTTTTGAAAAAGCGTCTTTAGGAACCCGATAAAGGGTATTTTTCTCATCCCTCTTAGATAGGATATAGATTTCTCCGGTCCAGGGATCTACCATCAACGTTTCGGCATCTTTTGCTCCATCGGGGTAATTGAGGACTGCTACCTCAGGCTTGATTTCCAGATTATCGCTTAGCTTTTTGGGTTCGGGGAATCGATATAGCTTGATGTCAGAGTAGATTCCTGCATTGTCACCGATTTCACCTACATAGACATAGCTTTCCCCCTTAGGCCCCACTCCCACTGCAATATCCTCCCAATCCCGGTTTGGGGTATCGAGGAGCGTGATCTTGCCCAGACTTTTCCCCAAAGAATCCATCAAAAAGACGGCAGACTCACCTCCACTGTCCACATGGAGATAGAGAAGATTGGAGTGTAAATGAGAAAAAGCAATTCCGCTGACTTCCTCCAGTGCAGGTTCGCTGATCTCCTTAATCCGCTCCCCGGGCAGGAAAAGACTGTCCATTGGTATTTCCTGGGCAAGTCCTGTAGAAAGAAAAATCAAAAGAATCGTTAATGACAGAAAGGTTGTTCTCATAGCCCAAAAGTACCAATTTGCCATTGGGATTGTATGCTATTTTGCCCAACTTTAACTGAACTCAAGCCAAAAACTATGGATCCGATTTTGAAAAAAATGAATTTCAAGCCAGAGATGAAAATCCAAATCTGGAATGCTCCTGAGGAAATGAACCCTTTTATTCAGGCTTGGGAAAAGGAAGGATTTCTGGCAAAGGAAGGAGAAAGGCCCACCTTTATGCTGGCCTTTGTGTATTCCAAAGAAGACATTGACCGGTACTTTGAAGCCATGCATGCCCTTTCTCCGGAGGATGAAGCGATATGGGTGGCTTACCCAAAGGGAACTTCGAAAAAGTACAAGGTAAAAATCAACCGGGACTCGGGTTGGGCCAAAGTGGGCGAACTGGATTACGAAGCTGTCCGACAGGTCGCCATCAACGAAGACTGGTCCGCTTTGAGATTTCGAAAGGTGAAGTTCATCAAGTCGCTTATTAGAAAGTTTAGCGCGAAGAATCAGTGAGCAAATTGAAGTGGGCAGTATTCAGTGGGCAGTCTTTAGAACACGTGCCGCTTAGTCCATCTAGTATTTTCAAAATAGCGTTGCCCATTTTGGAGTGGGAATTGGTGAGATCACGGATATCCCTTTCTCTAAATGAAGGATAGTTTTGAATTTCAAACAATTAGGCTCCAATTCCTCTTCTCTTGAAAAGAGCCGGCAATTCTAATCTGACCAAACAAAAAAGAAGATTCCTTGGTGATTTAAGTCTCTTTTGCTCCAAAGTAAAAACCCTAGTTTTCCCTTTCATCTAAATCAGACTCACTTGCTCTCTCAGTTTTTCCCGTTCCAAATCCGTCTTTTTGACAAAATAGATGCTCACTGGGAAAGCCCGAGAGTCACCCGATGGATCAGCAATTTGGTTGTTGCTTTTTTCCTGCTGGGCATGCTGGTAGCGGGTCTTCCGTTTTTGGGTATTCCTAACCCGTTTGAGAATATTTCCCCGTTTTTCGCCATTGAGATTGCCTTCAATGTATTGCTGATTTTTGAAGTTTTGGGTCTAATTTTCTTGCTCCCCAAATCTGTAGCCGACTCGGTAGGAAAACAATTTGAGATCATCTCCCTTCTGCTGCTTCGGGATGCTTTCAAGGAGTTTGGACACTATTTGGGCGAATTGCACTGGGACCCGGAGTTTCTGCTGGAGCTTCTTCCGATTGTTTCGGATGCTTTTGGGGCAATCTTGATTTTCCTGATCACAGGCCTGTTTTACCGCAGCCAAAAGCATCAGCCCATCACCCAAAGTCATGAGGAGCAGAGCAAATTTGTATCCATCAAAAAGTTGATTTCCATATACCTGACACTGATTTTTGTCTTGCTGGGTATCTTGGACATTGTGAATTTTGTCCAAACCCAAGAAGTAATCTTCAGCATCAAGACTTTCTACACGCTTTTGATTTTTGCGGATGTTTTTATTCTGCTTTTTTCCCTTCGCTACTCCAGCAAGTACTTCAATCTGTTCCGGTATTCATCTTTTGCTTTGGCGACGATTTTTCTTCGCTTGACCTTGTCCGCACCTCCTTACTACAATGTGCTTCTGGCGGTGATTGCCGGATTGATGGTATTGGGAGTGACGGTTATTTACAATTCCCTGCTGATCCCTAAGCCGAGGAAGGCTCAGGAGTAAAAAGTTTAAAAAATTAAGTCCCTGAAAAAGAAACGGAAAAAGGGCAAAAGGAGAAAGAATGAATAATTTTTCCGGTCACAGTTTGGAAAAAATGGATCATGACTCTACATTTGCAACACGTTTTCCGAAAGGGACGTCAAACTCCTCCTTAGCTCAGCTGGTTAGAGTCCCGTAGTTACGGGATTAATCATGAGAGCAACGAGAATTTGATATAAGAAATTATTCCTCCTTAGCTCAGCTGGTTAGAGCACATGACTGTTAATCATGGGGTCCTTGGTTCGAGCCCAAGAGGGGGAGCCAGTGAGAAAAAGAGATCAGAAATGATCTCTTTTTTCTTTTTAACCCCATCAAAAACCCCCTCTATACTCAATAGAGTGGATATTTCAGGTGTGAAGGGAGTGGTTGCAACTTTGAAATCGAGATTCTCTACTTTTTCTTGAAAGATGCAACCGAGGATCTTTTTTTTGGTTTTTCCATCACACTTCCTCCAAAAAATAGGTAGTTGTTGAATCATGGGGAGAGACTTGGTCAAATACTCTTTGAAAGGGGACATCTCACCTTGATACTGTTTTAGCGATTCATCAATACTGAATATTTCATCTTCAATTCGGCGTTTCATTTCCTTGAAATCGTCAGAATCAATTTTCCCATCAAGGAAGGAGTCTTGAAGAGTCACTTTTCTGAGTATTAATTTTTCACGATCTGATTTCAACTTTTCAATTTTGGATTTCTGTCCTGTGAAGTCTTTTTCCATCATTTCCTGAAGTGCACTTTTGTAGACCAGTACCATTTCTGCAGTGAAAGAAATTTTGCCAAGTAACTCCTCAATTTTCCCATGAACCTCTTCGACTCTGTGTCGAAAACAGTTCTTTTTCGTACAGATATAATAGTGGTAATGTTTCCTTTGACCATTTCCACCTCTGGCCTTGTAAGCGGTTATGGTTCTGCCATGTTTAGAACATTTTAGGAATCCTTTTGCAGGGTATAGATCTGTTTTGTCCGATTCAAAGTCCATCTCCCTCACTCGACCATCAAGAGCTCTATTTGCCCTCTTAAATAGATCTTCAGACACGAGGGCTGGATGAAGTCCATCTACAATTTGTTCGGATTCTTTCTTCCAAGCCTTAACATAGATCTTACCCATGTAAGCGATATTCCGAATGGTATGATAGAAGGTTTGTTTGGGAATAGTATAACCTTCATTTGCCAACCAAAAACGGACATCATTGGCAGAATAGAGACCTGTAGCCATTCTTTCAAAAGCCATTTGAATAAATGGAGCCTTATCATTCGGGATAAGGGTGGCCTTTTTGTTCTCATTTCTGGCACAATCATACCCTCTTGGAGGGGAGCCAGTCCAACACCCCTCCATTCGTGCTCTTCTCGAACCTTCTGTAGTTCTAATAGAGTTTTTGTCATTTTCCACCTCGGGTAATGTCAAATACAAGGATAGTAGCACCTTACTATCAGGGTTCTCAATGTCAATTGGTTGTTCGACAGTATTAATCTTTACTCCCAATTGACTTAATTTCTTGATCTCATCGAGGGCATAGTGAAGATTTCTTGACCATCGATCCCATCGAAGACAAAGAACTTGGTCAACCTTACCCCGATTTTTCTTGAGGTAATTCATGAGATTGTTCCATTGTGGACGGTTGAAATCCTTGCCAGAGTAATCCTCCGTATAGACCCCAACAAGTTCAAATTTGTTGTATTCGCAGAATTGTCTGAGGACTTGTTCCTGATATTGGAGACTAAACCCTGAATCCGCTTGTTCGTCCGTACTCACTCTCTTATAGATGATAGTTCTCATGGATTATTCTCTTTATAATGTTCAAACTCGATAGTGGCTAACTTAACCAAGAGGTTATAAACCTGCGCTATTTGATGATCTGAAAGGGAAGGATTTCCCTTTTTCAGAATATTGATCATGTCTTTCTTAGTCATCTTAGGCTACCTTTAGGAAATATTCAGTCTCTATTCTTCTCAATTCATCGCTTGAAATCTCCTCTTTTAGGGCAAGTGCAAGTCTTTTCTCTGAAAACTTGATGGAATTAGGGTCGGTATCAAATCCTACCACACTGCGTCCTAATGAAATAGCTACATCTAAAAAAGAGGAGCTACCGCAGAATCCATCCAGAATCCTATCCCCTGGATCTGTAGTCATTAAAATTGGGATGATCGCCAAGTAATCAGGTGCTGGAGCCAAATGGACAAAACTTGGATCAATTTTTCTCAACTTAGACCAGTTAAATGCCGCTCCCTCAATGACTCCCTTGACCTTTTGACTATCTAAAAAATTAGTGAATGTTGTTCTGGGTTTTTTTAATGAAAACTTCGATTCATTCGATTTTTTATCTAATGAGGTTTGATCATTACACCCCTTTTGAATGGTGATTTTTTCTTCACGTGACCAAAAGACGAATTCCTTGTATTTGAAGTTGGTAGGATTTTTTGTGAAATGAAAAATCACCTCTGTAACAGGTCGTAGCCGTCTGATTTCGCCCTGAGGTTTAGGATTTTCTTTCTTCCATGTAATTGATTCTTGCAAATACCAACCATCTTTTACCATTTCAACAGCGAATTTGTGTGTAGCCAAAGAACTGACTCCGCCATTATAAGACTCCCCAAGATTTACGAACAAAGACCCATCGTCTTTCAAAACACGTTTCACACCACCGTAAAACTCAACGCTTCTCTTGACGAAATCGTCTGTTGTCGGTTCTTGACCAAAAGGAATCTCATCTTCACAAACCCCCTTAGGATATTCTCTAATATCATGATAAGGTTGAGATGTCATGACGGTCTGTATAGAACCAGTCTCCAAATCTGAAAGATCTTTAGATGATTTATTGAACAACTTGAACCTTTGTTCCAGTACCGAATCCAATGCCTCTTCGATTGGATTGGGTCTATTTCTTTCTTCAAGTGCCTTCTGGTAACCTTTCATTAGGTTATGTGCATTTGAGATAGTCATCCCCTTATTTTGGATTTTATCCATCAATCCAAGCCCCTTGACCTCTTCATCACCTGACTCTTCAAACTCTTTCACAGCAATGATTTTTCTCAATGTAGAAGGAGAAAAATCCAACCCAAGGATCGCACAGGTAAGTTGGAATCTATCCTTTCCAACTAAACCATACTCATCATCCTTAAGAGTGATATCTCCAATCATTTCTCTCTTTTTACCCTGAGATTTTCCGAGTACTCCGAGTACTGATTCTGCTTTTAGTACTTGTTCCATCTGAGATCGTTTGGTTCGCATGTTCTTGATAACATGGATATCCCTCAATTCTGAATCGTCATAATCGAACAATTCAATTCGAATCTTCTCCCAACCCAAATTTCTTGCGATTAGAACTCTTGAAATTCCATCAAAGACTTGGAATCTAATTCCTCTTTGTACTGCCCCAGCAGGTTCTATTTGACCCATTTTTTCAATCACGAATTGGAGACTTCTCAAGTCTTTCTCAACATAGGTCATTTGGGCAGTTGGGTGGATATCGATTAGATCTAATGAAACATCAAATACTGATCGGAATCTTACAGGAGTCAATTTTGACGGATCAAGGTTTTCAGGGAACCTCCCTTCAATTACAGGAAGATACTTGTACCCATATTCCACCACCTTTGGACAGACGGAATGGGTACTGTTCAACATATCTAGGTTCTTTACAGAAACCTCTTCGATTTTAACAATCGGATTTGACATCACTGGGACATCATTTTGTACTAGATTTTCCATGTTTAATGGGTTTTATAATTTGAAACTTGTTGTTATATTTTTTAGGTCGACTATTTGAGCGTAGGAATCCTGTATAAGGTGATTTCACCTCATAAAAGGGGTTTTAGTGAATAATTAATTGATTGTTGTTATCGTGTTCAGATCGACATTTTTCTCAAAAAAACACCCCTCAATCAGGGTATTTTTCATTGTACTCCTGAAGACTGACTTCTCGGATTTTTTCTATTCCAAGTTTTTCAATGATTGGGTCTTTTTTTCCTTCCTTAAACTCATCCAACCTACCCAAAGACTTCACAAACTTTCTTTCTCTTTCCCCAAATTCATTTAACCAAAATCCTCGTGCAGTCAAATAGGTGATTTTTGACGTAGCATGTACACTCGTAGCAATCTGAACATCAGGTTGAATAACTAATTGAAGTCTTTTCATTTGGAGGAAGAGTTTTGAGATAATCGAATTGAAGTCTCCCACGTATTCGTATTCATTCAAGAATTCCTTTTCCTTCTTGATGGATGTAAAATAGATTTTGAGGAGTTGTTTTTTGAGTTTTTCTAATCTGTGTCGAAGGTGAGTTAAAGATTTATCATTTTTCACATCGTCATTGAAATCTTCCTTCAGTACAATGTTCACAAATTCTACTGCCTCGGATTTTTTCTTTATCTCAAGAAACTGATTTTCATATCCTTTAATCAACTTGTTATTCCAATCGATATCCTCGAATCCTGAACCCAAAAAGAAGATGAAATAACATTCAATTACAGGGGAATTGGTGATTTCAAGAAGTAAATCCATAGTTTTTTCTGTTTTGTCGTGAACAAAGCTAGTAACAACAAAAATGTTGTGCAAGGAATCATCACAACATTTTTAAAAATTTTTGTAATTATTAATTTAAACTAGTGATCATTAGAAAAAAATCGGATTTCAAACAAGTCTTTTACTCTTTGAGTTTTGATCGAATTCTTCTTCATTAACAATAAATGGTTCTCCTTATGTTCTTCTCCCTCTTCAGAACATGCCTCAGAATCAGCAAAAAACACGTAACAATCTTTACCTGGGTTTTTAGAACTTTTGTAAACAATACCATCAATATTAGGCCCACTTTTAGTTAAAAAAAATCTAAAATATTCAGTAACGATTTGGGAAGGAACATATTCAATACTGTCGATTTGGTTATCATAATCAATAGGTTTGGTAATCTCTTCTACAAATTTTTTTATAAAGAAGGAGGCTTGTCTTTTATGGATGTTTTGTTCGTCAAAAAATCCAATTATTCTAGGAGACCTCAAATCCACCAAGAGCAATGGACGGCTTGTTTTAAATTCAGCGATGGAAATAAATCCATCTAATCTCCTCCAGCTATACACCTCTTTTATTGCAGTTTCAGCAGAATCAGCACTATAAAACATTGAAATGCCTTCTGGACTGAATCTGTTTGATTTTGCGGATTTAGAGGGAGGGGAACAAATATCTTTCCATGAAATTACATCTTCTTTTTTCTCGTGCGGTCTTGCTCTGAAAATCTTAGGATTTTGATTAAACAAATCACCAATTCCAGGATATGTGGTAAACATTTTTTGATCCAAGATATAATCGCCAATCTCTTTCAAAACACGAAATGGTTTGTTTGGGAATCCATACCGATGATTTTCTTCAAAATCGAAAAAAAGAAACCTAACCTTATTTTTAACCAAATTCGAGAAGGAACTCCATGTGTAAAAGAGTTCTTCGCTTTCTTTAAAATCTGAAAAAGTTTCCCGATGTGCCCAAACTTCTGATTCACCAAATGCATCAATGATCCATTCGACCAATTCTTCATCACAAGAATTTTCACATAAATCTTCTATTAGCTCCCGAGTTGTCCAAAATGAACCAATTAACTCTTTTTCCTCTGAATCATATGTCAGAATATCCCCTGCATCACCAAATTCAAACTCAATACACTTTTTGATTTTCTGAAAAAAAACTTCAAAGTCTATAAAAAATGGATTCTCAAAATTCCAACCCTCCTCAACTTTACCACAAATTGCACATTCCCCATGAGGTCTACCATGTTTCTTTATGATATCTACCAAATTTTGATCATAAACATGTTCCTCACAGAAAAAGTATCTTGAATATCTTGATTTAGATCTAGACTCAAAAAAATCTCCCATAAAGATTAATTCCTCAAAACGGTAATCTCAAACTCCTTGCACAATCTTTTCTCCTGATAGTATTCAGCGATATCGTATCTTCCTCCTGTCTTCTGCCAGATGTCCAATCCACGTCCAAGGATGATTTTCCATCCATTATTGAGTTCAATACTTCGATCATGCTGAACTTCACTGAATTCGTAGGAAAGATCAATTCCTAAAGGAGCCAAACTATCGATAATCTCTCCAAAGGCACCTTTGGCGTTTTCGATGTACTCTTCATTATTATTCGTAACCAAGTGAATTCTCACTTCCTGATCTTCTTCATTCAATTCCGCTACTAATCGACAAAACTCAATAAAGTTTCTCATTTGGTAGGGTAATCGGATGTAAGGATCTCTGAGAATAATATGAGTTGCACCCACCAAATACTCCCCAAATAGCCCTTTATAGCTCACGTTTGACTGATTATCCCTTATAGTACGATGAAGTCCCGCCAAGACTTTATTTTGGGGGTCTACGAGGGTTTCTTGTCCTACTGGCGTTTCTTCTGCAATCTCTTCTCTCTTTTCAATCCCCAATTTGGGATCTCCATACTCCAAAACCTCCAAGGTCTCAATTTTAAAAACCTTTCCATTGTCAGCGGTGTATTCAAATTTCACCACCTCATCGTTGAAGGTTTCATCCATTTTTCTGAGCTGGTCTTTCACTCTTTTTCTTCCTTCAATTGCGAAATCAAGAAGTTCTTTGATCTCTTTGGGTTCCATGACCCCATGAGGATAGATCACTTTGACCAATCCTGAAAAAGTCTTCTCAATGGCAGTTTTATCTCTTGTAGTGATCGTAGAAGAGAGTTCAAAGTATGGTTTGTAATCCTGAGAATGGTCTTCTTTCCTGAGTTGTTTGAGGATCTCGGCTAGGTAGTCGACAATAAACCCATAATCAGAAGTGAACATTTCGTTCCTGAGTTTCTTCACTTCCCAGCCAGGTAGATAACAATGGATTCTATCCAAAAATGCGGTATCGTAATAGTCCTTGGGTAGGGCATCAAATAAGTCCGTGTGGGTCAACATGTGAGGAACTGAATGATCGGTATTCCCAACAAAGACCATGGAGGCTTCGGCTTGATACACGTTGGTTCCTCGGGAAAAGGATTTGTTGGCCATGTAGTTTTTCATGATATCCACCAATCCTCTATCGGCCTTTTTGGTCTTTCCGGCAAACTCATCATAAGCCACCACATCCCAATATCCCACCAGCCCAATCTCACCTGTAGAATTGTTTACAAATAATTTTGCCTTAGAAACTTCACCACCGGAGATTAGAATCCCATGTGGGGATAATTCGGAAAACACATGGGATTTTCCTGTTCCTTTCGGGCCAAGTTCGATGAGGTTGTAGTTGTTTTCTGCGAAAGGAACCAATCGGGTCAAGGCCATCAATTTGGATCGGAAAGTAAATTCATCAGGATTTAACCCGATGGATTGCATCAGAAAATCTACCCACTCCTCTTTGGTGAATTGACTTCTTAATACTTTGAATTCATCCAAATCAGCTCGTGAGACTTGAATCAATTTTATCGTCTCGATGACCCATGGGAGAGTATTTCTCTCTTCAGAAGGGACATAGGCAATCGTAATCAATGACCATACTCCCTCGGACAATAACTTGGGGTATTGTTTGACGATCTCATCTCTGACAGGCACTTTACTCAAACCCAAATTGGCAAAACTGGCCTCGTACCTATCCTCCTTATCATTGAGTTTTACAGAGAGTTTGTCAATGATCCGATGAGATCCTTTTTCCCGAATGGTAGATTTGATGATTTGTGCTTCATCCCGATGGACAAAGTGTTTGGCAATAATCTGCTTGGTGGTCTCTATTCCTTGTTGGATAGTATCTTCATCATCTGTTGCACAATATTGTCCGAGGAGGTATTCCAAGACGAAAGTCGGTACACTTGCATTTCCCTTGACCTTGCTGGTCAAGTCCTTTCTGACGACTTTTCCTCCGAAATGTCGATTGATCAAAACATCGAGTTCCTTCATACTTCCTTTAAATTAAAAAAAGTCATCAAAATCATTTTCCATCCCAATTTTCAAGGAATAGGGATACTTGGCAATAATATTCCATTTATTGGTGCCTTCCACCTTTTCTTCAATTACCAAGAAGGTATTGACACTTGATTTTTGGTTGGTGGAAATCGTGAATTTCTTAACTACCTCCCTATCCTCTGCTCGTTTCGATTCAGAATCAAAGGTGTAGGCTATCACATCACTGATTATTTTCTTACTCGATTCATCTCCTTCAAAAATGGCAAAGTAGGACTTAATACTTCTCGGAAGGAGAGAATCGGAAACAGGTTGTTCCTGATAGAATTTGATGGTGTGGATATTTGTGGTGATTCGATTATTGGCCTTATTCAGTACATCGATATCCACCTTGGAAATAGTATCCACTCTCTTTTTGGCTATAAACAGTACTGGCACAACCACCTCCTGAAGGGTAGAACCACCATGTACATACCGACTTCCACTTCCTTGTTTTCTGAGTCGGTTGATTCCTTTGGGGATCAAAATATCCACATCCGATTTAATGCTCAGTGATTCAGCGGAGAATTTGACCACGTTATTGTTGTATGTCAGATTTTTGCCAAGCACAAACCGTCTGTTATCTCTGATCACTTCTCCTTGGACATTGGCATCCGCAAAGTCACTTTCTTCCAATACCTCGTTTTGATAGATAAATCCATGATCAGAAGTAATGACTACATGATTCCCATTCATGTTGGTAATCTTTTTGACCACATCTACCAAGAACACAATCTCATCCTTGGAGGCTTCGATTACTTTCTCTTCTTGAGTCTTATCATCACCGAGTTTATCGATTCGATTGTGGTAGACATAGACCAAATCATGATCTTGGACTAAGGATTTTGCCTCATCACTTTTGGTGGCGATTTTCATCAGGTCTTCTGCCAAGATTGTCGTCGCTCTTACTTTGGAGTTTTCCTCCAATATTTTTTTCCTTGGTTGACTTCCTTTGGTACTTTTTCCATCAATAAGGATCTCATCTCCTTCCCCAAAACTCAAAGTTTTGTGGGGTAATAGGGAGGCCATTCCCAATTGGGTGTAAGAGGGAAGTCCTGTGACCTGATAGGTCAACTTAGAGGAAAATCTACTTTCTGATTGGAAGGATTCATGGAGCGATATTCCACATTCGTACCGCAAGGCATCCGAAATCACCACAAAGACCTTGGTTTTCTTTTCTAAGTAAGGAACCTGAATATCCCTTTTGAAGAACATCTTTTGGGAATTCACCCCGAAATACCATTCCTTCTGATTGTCAATTACCTCCTGCCATTTCTCACTGAGTTTGAGCAACCAAGTATTCGAATAGATCTTATGGACTCGTTGGTAGAGTGAATTCAGGGCATTGTTTTGGCTGGTTTCTCGGTAGTTCTGAAGGAAAAGTCTATAGTACTGATCCATTTGAAACCACTTGTCCGTGTATTGTTTGAAACCGTCTTCGTAATCCCTGATTTTGATCTCCTGATTCCTTTTTACAGATTCAATCAATTGGGAAGCATAGTAAAGGGTATCATAAAACGGACTGTATCTCGGATACCAAAACTTAGTTTCCCTAACCTTGATAAAGTTCTCAATCTTATCCAAGGAAAGGGTTTCGTTCTTGATATGTTGGGATAGATCAATGATAATTCGCTTGTCTATCTCTTCAAACACGTCTTCCTGAATCAGTTCTTCTACAGGGTGTTTCTCCAAGTGTCCTTTGACATTCAAATCCTCCTGAACCCTTTCTGACAATAATTTGAAAGAGTCTTCAAAGGATCGGGTGTCCTTCCATGTGGACAATAGGACTTTTGCAGAATTATTGACTTGGGACTTTCCTGACAAAGGATGAAAACTCTTCTGAAAGGTTTCCAAAATAAAATCGTAGATCGATTGATTGCTGGCCTTGTAGTTGAATTGGTTTTCAACCAATTGCCAAAAAGGATCTCTCAATCCAAATCGTTGTAATTCCTTTTTTATTCCCTCTTCCTTCCCGTTCAGAAAACCCAGCGTATAGGATTTCACCAACCCCTCAATTGATCCATCTTCACCACCCAAGACCAATTGCAGAAGTTTCAAGGTTAATCCCGTTTCTGTTTCCTTCTCGTCAAGGATTTGTTTCAGTTTTTGGATTCGATCTTTACTTCTGAAAAATTCAATATGTCGATTGACCCAATTCCGAAAGGATAGGGGGAGATCCAACTCTTGAATGATCATGGCCTCCTGATCGGTATGGAAGACATGATGGCCCAACTCGATATCCAACAACCAATTGTCTTCAGGCTCGGGTCTTGGAAAAGGAGCGTAAAGAAGGAATTTTGTTTCAGTGTGTACGATTAAGAGTTCATGTTTCAGAAAGAACTCATTATTTTTCACCTTCCGCTTTTCCACTTTAGGTAGGGAAATGGTCTCAAACTCTTCCTGAAATCCCTTCTCCCCATCATACCAGACAATGATCCGATACTTGGAAAATAACTTACCTAAACTTTCTTCGATCTTAGTCATAATCCTTATCTGATCGTACTCGTATCAATCCAATCAAACTTCTTCACTTTGTCTTTGGTCTTCTTGTCGTTTAGACCTTGGACTTCTGTAATGGCCTTTCCGAATTTGTTGTAATTCACCAATACTCCTTCATCTAAGTCAATGGAAATCCTCTCTGTCGCCAAGGGATATAGGATGTCAGTCTCGTACTGACGACAATCAGCGATCATCTCATCCAATTTATTGATCTCCTTTCTAGCCTTGTTCTGCTCTGCAGGAGTTCCACTTACTTCTATGTGAAGGAGGTTTTTTCGATGAGCTTGGAGTTTTTCGATAAACTCACGTAGGTAGTTATTCAGAATCCGATTGAGGGTATCAGGGGTATAGCGGTGCATGTAAATCAGCACGTTGAAATAACCCTTTGGTGAAGAGAAAGACCAGTAGATTGGTCTTTTCTTGTATCGCTGGATATGATCCTTGTAGAAATCTTTAACGAAGTATTTTCGGATATCTTTTCCCAAGCATTCTTCGACAAAGGCCAAATTCTTTCGGAAGTTTTTTTCCCCGAAACTGGCCTTCAGAAACTCATGGAAGCGGGAAACAATATCATCCTCAAACCACTCATCATCCAAGACTGGGATAATATTATCGGCATCAGGGAGGAAGGAAACCTCATTTTCTGACTTTTCTATTTTCTTGAAATAATCCTCCAACGTTTCTCCTTGATTGGCGATGATCAGCCCTTCTTTATCCAAAGAATACCTACCAAACATACAGCCCACCGAGTAGCTTACAAACTGAGAAAAAATTTCTTGTTCATTAAACTTTAACTCTACCGAAGAATAATCAGATACTAAATCGGATTTTAGATCTCTCTTCAATTGAGAATTTTGACTTTTGAGATTTTCACTATCCAACTCATCTTGTAGAATGGTAATTTCTTCCAAAGGCACTATTGAATTTATTTCAGATTGAAGCTCCAATATTTTAATTACCTGCAAGTTTATATCCTCTTCTATTTTATGAAGTTCAAAAAATTTTCCTGACCAAAACTGGACAAAATGAATTAATGCTTCCTCCATTTCAAATTCTCTGAAATTTTGAAGAAAATTCTTTGAAAAATTCCAAGACTGTTCATGGGAATCCCAATCAAGCTTTGAAATTTCTATTGCATTAAAAACTAAATCATTATCTATACTTATATCTCCGAAAGGAAGAGACGCTATATTTCCTACTTGAAAATTTATAGTTGGATTAATAGCTTCGAGAATACGTACATTAATTTTACTATTTAGGACACCTAAAAGAGAAAAAAAATCATTTCGATTGGTTTCTTTTAAAAAAATAGAAGAGCCCGCCACATCAAATACAAATCCTTCGGGATAATATCTAAATCCAAGTTTTCCAACAAAGGACCAAGACAATGATTCCTTCAAAAAGTATCCTCTGTCTTTAATAACATAATCAATATTCCCCTTTAAATATGGATATTTAGAATTTACATAGTTTTTTATTTCCCATCCATTATCTTTCCAATTGACTACTAAATCATGGTTTCCATACCATTTTCTAAAATCTCCGCCCTTATTGTATGGAAACCACTTCTGGCCATTAAATGAAAAAAAATTCTCCAAATCAATTTCTGTCCATCTTCTTGTAAAAAGGGTATTGTTGCTTGTTTGCAGGCCTGGTTGAAGATAATAAGAATCTTCAACTGACCTACTTAAAAACAAATCCAATAATTTCTGTCCTAGCCAATATGAAATAGGACTTCCTGGAATCTTTTCAAAGTCTTTTTGATTGGCATTAAAATACCATCCGCAGTTGGGGTTTTGGATGGCTTCAATGGTTCTATCTCTTTTTAGTTCTGATCGGTCAAAATCCACCAGACGAATAAAAATACCTCTTGCATCAATCGTTTTATTCCAAAAAGTAAACGAAGCATTTTGGACCACCTCACCACCAATTTCAGGGAAAGTTCTTGGCCCCAAATGAAGTAAGGTGTCAAAGAAGGTCTTTTCAACAATGTCTTTTCGTAATGCTTCATAACTACTCAAAAACATCCAACTATGCTGATTAATCATCCCCAAAAACCCCATAGGAAGTAAGGTCTCCAAACCTGCCTCCATAAAACAAGCCATTAAATCTGCCTTACCCTTTGGGTAGTTAGCTTTCACAAATTCCGAAAGTTCTTTATTCATGTTTCCTCCGCCCATGTAAGGAGGATTATCAGTAATGCAATGGTACTTTTTACTTAAAGAGATTAGTTGATCGATAGAATGGATAACGTCTTCCAATTGTGGTTTTAAGAAAATATCTGATCCTTGAAGTTTGGAATGAAGACTTTTTCGAGTTTCTTCCAGCGAATCGGTATTTGTGTGAGGTTGAATTAAGGAACCAAAATTGGTTGCCTGTTTCATGGTTTTGAGGTCATGAAACAATTCATCAGAAATGGATATCCCCAAATCATTGAAAAGTGGTTTGATCTCATTCTCAGCCATTCTGAGATCCTGAAAACACAGAATATTGGGTTTTACTTCTTTTCTAAAGAATCTTCTGTGGTAAGACCTTGCCTTCATCATCAAGGCAAATCCTGCGAGTTGAGCCGCTCGCTCATCGATCTCAAATCCAAAAAGATTTTTCTCTATGATCAATTGGGGGATTTCACTACTGGCGTATCCTTCTTCTTCGTAGATTTTGGAGAAGAGTTCAAAGCCATAAACCAAGATATGACCACTACCACATGCCTGATCCAAAAGTGTGATTTCTTCGACCGAATTGACCTTCAGGTAATCCTCTGATTGTGCAGAAGGACTCTCGATATAGTAGGGCATGAAGTCCCTTAGTTTGGAATTGGGTCGGTTTTGAAGCCACAATTTCCCAAGGGTATTCTGAACCATATACTCCACAATCCATCTCGGAGTGAAGAGCTGGGTGGCCGCAGGGATATCTTCTTTTTTGACCTTTTCCCCTGAAGCGAATACTTCATCCTTCCGCTCAGAAATGTAAAACTGATACAACCATCCAATTATCTCTACTTCTTGACAGTCTTCATCGGTCATGCCGATTAGAATATCCTTGATTACACTGAAGGGAGAAGTCAGGTCATCAGGAAGCAACAATTCCGTGTAGTCATTGATCTTTTCGAAAAGAAAAGGAAAAGTACTGCTCAACTGATTGCAGGAAGCCACCAAAAGGATTCTGAAGGCATCGTTATCAGGATTTACAGAAGGAACCCTTCCATCCAAAATATCCATCACTTCCTCTTTGCGTAAAGGAAGTTCATCAGGAACATGACCAGCATGTGCTTCTTCCAAAATCTGTGGACTGATCCCTGATACAGGGGTAATTACCTTTATCCCCATGGGTTGGAATCCGTTCGCATCCATGAATCTCAAGGCCACTAATCTGTTGAACCAAGTGTAGGCTACCTTGTCGACCAAGGTCTCTCTACCCATGGATTTCAGGTCATTGGTTAACCTGTTGAGGGTTTCTGTCTTTGCTCTTAAAGTTGAAGAATCATGGGAAAGAACAAAGTCCAATTTGGAAGAAACCTGTTCTAAAAGTTTTCTTCTGGCTCCTTGGGCAAATTTTTTGAGGTTATTGGTATTCATGTATTCAATTCGGGTTTGGATAAATAAAAATCAGGATCAGTTTAAGGTAATCTTCCTGTTTTGGTGGATTTGCTCCATCATGGCTCGTTTGAGCGAACCGATATACTCTTCCACGTCTTCTTCGGTCTTTAATTGACCTTTTTTGGATTTCACCTTTTTCTCGACCTCTTTGATATTGATAAAATGGTCTACAGGTGCAGGTTCCGGCCTTCCTGACTCAGGAGGGTTGGCCTTAGTTAGAAGGTTCCCTATTTTGTTCAATTGTTCGGTGTACAATCCTCCCAATCTATCCCGATCTACCTTTAGGTTGGCGATGTAATTTTGGTTTTTGGCTCGTGAAATAACCTCTCTAAAAGGAGAGAGAACCTCTTCCTGTTGGGCTGGTTTCAATTCAGAAAACCCTTCTTGTGCCTGAATCTGATTGATTCTCTCTTTTGCAGATTCAATGGTGATCTCTTTTTCTTCTTTGATCTTAGAGATCAATCTTTCCTCCAAGGCATCCATGGAATCCTTGGCTCTTCTGATCAAATCTCCACGATAAGGAGCTTTATCTTCTCGTACCTCCCATAAAAACCCTCTTTCCTGTGTCTCGACATAATCAAAGTTTGCCTGATTCCCCTGTAGGAATTGAAGTAATCGGTCGAAAATCTTCTTTTGCTCTCCGTTCCAAAAATGTCTGATTGGATCAAGGTACTGTTCCTTCATGTCCAAAAGATCGTCCTCAAAATCTTGAGATTTGGTGAGTAAATCAGCGTAATCCATGTTGCCTACTTTTCTGAGGAGAATCGCCAAGTTTTCTAAGGAGGCAAGAAACGGATACTGGCCGGATTGCAACAAATACCCTCGGATCTCAGATTCCAATGACTTGGATTTCTCCTTGAAAAGTCGGGCGACATCTTTCGCCTCAGTAGCCGTATTTGTCTCATCAAATAACTCTGAGTGAATGTCTTTGATGCGTTTGACTTGAGTGGAACTGAACTCCACCTGAGGTTCCAAAAGTGTATTACTCCAAAGCCTGTTATTGTTCAGGGTTTCCAAGAAATCACCCTCTTCCAAAGAGTTGGAATCCTGTTTGGCCTCGATCTTTCCTCTCTTGTATAATTGAGCCACAATACACCAAATCGCCAGTTGAGTCCAACCGTAAGGCCTCTTGGAGAAGTGGTCTCTAAGGTCAGTTAAAGTGGTTCTATCATGTTGTAGTTTTCTTCTTTCGATGAAGTTGGAGATTTCCCGTTCAGGAGCGGATAGGGTGGCTTCATTTCCATCAAACAACCCATATTGACCGCTTCTCATGATCAATCGAAGTTGATTCTCATCCAAGGTAGCCGAACCCAATAATTCCAATTTGGAATAGGCCACTTTGATTATATCCTGTGCTACTTCGAGAACCTTATATCTTCCATCTGTACTTGTTCCAACTTCATGTTCTTTTCCTGCCAAGTAGAATGCAGATCTGGCCAATAACCCATTCAGGTTGTTTTCAAGAAGTCGTTTCCTTTCTCTGTTTTGCTGGCCTTTCTCGGATAGAATTCGAATAATGTTGTCATCATTGGAGAGAGACCTATTTTGCATAATGTACTTATCGGTCTTCAAGGCCATGCGGACTTCCATGATCAATCTTTTGTCTTCAGGAAGTTTCACCACCATCAAGCCAGGATCAGCTAGAGTTGAACTGGCCAGTTGACTGTAGTTTGTATAATTGTTGGAGTTGGGTGTAACGATCTCGATCTTCAGTTCTCTATCCTTACCGAATAAATCCCCATCGATTTTTCTCGCAAAGTCAAATTCCTGCTTGTTGGGGATGTATTTGATTTTGGTGTCTTTGATGATCCCATCAAAAATCAACTCACTTAACAATTGGGATACCGCGATCTCATCAATTTTTGTGTTCTTGATTTCCTCCTCGATATCCTTTTCTGTGTCCGTCAAAAACTCATATTCCTCACCTCTTCGTTGAATGTAGGTTTGTTGTTCCAATAGGTTCAATGCCTTTTCTACCTGTTCATGGTGTTTGGTAGGATTGGCATCCATGGAATCCAAAAGGAGTACACTGACGTTCCTTGATGTCGTTTTGAAATTATCGTAATACTTCACAAGGAAGAGAACCTTCAACACCTTCAGGGCTAAGGGTGACTCACTTAATTGGTTTTCGGCCACAATGATTGAATTTTGAGCCTCGGTTCTAAGTGATGCACGTATCCCTTCGAACATTCGGTCAAAAGATACCAGCCCATCTAATCCATTAAAGGAGGAGTTTTTAAGAACTTCTTGAAACACTCCCAACATTGATCTTTCCCCCACAGATTGGTGCTTACCTTGGAAGGCATTGTGTCTTGAAAGAGCCTTGATACATTGTTGAAACAGGTCAAATTGGTAAGGAATAAATGGGTATTTGTTTACGAAGTCATCTTCATCCCGATACCCTTTGAACTGCATCCCTGTTTCAGAGAAAGAAAGAAGAGTTTTTAGATTTTCTCCCTCTCTTCTATAAAGTTGAATCAAGGTTTCAGTCCCGATATCATCCTTTTCCAAGAGTCTTTTTTCAATCACTTCGTCCACGTTGGCGGAAGTAAGAGGCATGCGAACTCTAAATCTTCCTTGGATCTTTGAAAAGTCATCGGATTGTATTCCTGAATCATCACCCACCAAATTTTCCAAATCCTCCTGAGATGTCACAACCACCCATGAATTACCATGACATTTGGTATTTAAGGATTCAGCGATTGTCTGTAGGTTCAGCATCAACTTGGTATTCTCAGCGATGTATTGACCTACCTCATCCACAAAGAAATTCAGTCTAAAATGTGGGTCTTTAGACTTGATGTAGGAATTTACTTTTAGTGCAAAGTCTTCTATAGAAAAGGCTTGAGTCTCACGATACTCCTTTAAGAGATTTTCGTACTTGGAGGCATCTTCATTAAAAATGAGTCCGCAAGAGATTGCCACTGCATCATTGACTTTTCTTGAAGGATAATCCATTCTTCCTTCTTTCCAAGATTTCCCATAAATCGCCTCAAATTGTTCCTTGAACATGTCATACTTCCCATCTTTATCAAGGGACATTTCGAAATTGGCAATGAATGGACGGAATCCGTAATACCCCAAATGATCAAAGAAAACCTTATAAAAGACTTGTAAGATGGCGTTGGCCTCTGTCTTATTGGTTATTTGTGCCTGTTGATCAATATTAAAAAGGATACTTTCTGATTTGTATTTTTTGGTACTGCTCAGGATATCACCTTTAAGTTTGGGATCATCATCCACCTTACTGGCGAACAATTCCCCTAAGTGATCCCCATTCAATGATTTGTTCTCTAAAACATAGCTCAGAATCTTCAGCAAGTGGGATTTACCTGATCCAAAGAAACCTGAGATCCATACCCCGTTTATATTGTCCGAATCATTGTATGACTCAAAGAAATCAGCCAGTTTTTTGGCAACCTCTCGGGTAATTACGTACTCGTCTACCTCTTGATAGACATGATCGGTGTCATCCGCTTTAATGACTGTCTCAATCGGTCTTGAAAAATTCTTACGAAAAAGGTCTTTAAATGCCGTCATATTTTAAAGTTGTCAATATTGAATGCTCGGTAATAATTGTCATCGGTTAATTGTCCGAAGAGATTTAGGGATTTCCCATTGTAGACGCCGGGGAAAAACATTAGAGTAGGGATATCATTCATCGCTACCTGAATGTTATTGAGGATATTGTGTGATCTGATAAATGGATAAACTGCCCCAACTCCTTTAATCATAAAGACATCAGGATTTGTCTCATTTTTCAATTCAATCAATTTGGGAATGAACCTGTCATGAATATTCAGCATGGATTGGAGAGTCTCCTTGAAAAAATCTTTGTCTTCTTCCTCTTCCATGTAAAACACTTCATCCAAACCCACATGCTTATCAAGGAGTTGAATGGATAATTCAAATAAATCAACGATAAGGGGTTTTATTCCCTTCGCTAATAGTTTCTTGGTTAAGTTTTTGATTTCCACTTCCACTTGATTAGAGAAAGTAACATCATAAGGAGCGATCCAAAAAGGGATCTCGCCACCAAGGGCATCCATTTTCAAAAAACTTTCAGAAGTAACTACCTGAAAAATGTGGAAAAACTTATTATGCAAAAGTTCTGTCTCCGTCATAACGACTTAATTTTTTGAGCGGTGTACAAAAAGATCTTCAGGTCATTTGGATTAGATCTCATCAAGAGTTTTTCTAATTTTTCATCTAAGAATGGAGGGATGATCTTCCTCTCAATTACAGAATTGATCAACTCAGATTGTTCAAGGACTTTCCAAAGAACTTGAATTACCTTCTTTCTTGTGGTCTCTGCCAAAGATTCCAATTCATGATGATCAATAGATTTCCTACTTACAAAGGAATTGATATCCCTATCGGTCAACTCATAATCAAATACCAAGATCTTGTCCAACATGACTTCAGTGACAAAATCATAGAAGAACCTGTAATATCTGGCGAATGCAAGCAGGCACACCTGTTTTTGTGCTTCTTGATTTCCATACGCCAATAAATCCAATTCCTCCTCTGATAGTTGATTTAATCTCCTAACCAATTCCTGAAACTTCCTTTTACTTGTGACTCCCCTTGGGTCAGATAAATCCTTGGGAGAAAGATCTTCTAAAGAAAGATCTTCATTTTTTAGTTTTTGAGCAAGGAAAATGGTTTCCTTAACCTTTAAGGAAAGTGCGGTAAAAGAGAATTTATAGAGATTTGGATGATCCAAAATCGTAATCATTTTGGTGAATTTGTAAAAGAAAATTGATCTACTGATAGAATTGACACAAATTGGCAGAGTAACATGTTATCAATCTTCTGATTAACTGCACTTTAGCTGTCCAAATTCCTTATCAATTTCAGGACTTCAATTCTGCGGTCTATTTAGAATAATCGTAGTTCTGAAGGATGTTAAAACTAGCAAAAATTACCCTAAGCTGAAATTTAAAAACCACTGAGTTTGGTGTTCATTCTTGAATTGAAACCTAATTTTCTGACTCTGTTTAGAAAAGATTCAATCAACCTCTTTACTCAAAAATCGCCTCCCCCTTTCAATATTTGAAGAGAAAATCGAATGTTCCAACTTTTGGTATTGTGCTTCCGTTCGTACTCGACTAATGGGTCTCCATGTCTTACTTATGGATTCCTGCAATATGGTTCCCATTGGTGAAGGATGAGATATTTTTGACCTTGGTGGTATATTGGTCATTTCAGTTAATCTTCTAACCAAGAATTCTTGAACAGCTGAAGCATTTCCCTCATTCGTTAGGACGGCATCATGGATAGTGAAAATGGGAATGTGAGGGTAATGGTCATGAAATTCTCTAAGAATCAAATTGATTAGGAGATGGCTCTCGATCATTTGGAGAAATCTGGCAAAATCTGATTTTCCAAATTCATTGTGCAAAAGATTGATGAAGAAATTAACGCTAGGAAAAAGTCTTTCTATCTCTTTAATTACTTCATTATGGTTTCTATGATTCGGATTGTCATCAAAGAGAAAATACATGAATGATTCTTTCACCTCATTTCGTTTGATCCTATTTTCCGATTGATCTGCCATCCATTGATAAAAATCTTCGTGAAAAGGAGCTGAATAGAAATCACGAACTGACTCTTTATGACTGGGTGAAAGACTTGAAAAAGCGGGCAACATAAATGGATATACCTTATTTATTAATTCATTATCTATATCAATTAGGTAATCATTTAAGGAGAATTTCAGTTTAGAAGATGTATTACTTCCATTTCTTAAAATTTCAGATCCTTCAATTCCATCCAATTGCTTTAGTAAAACCGCTAATAGATAAGGCTGACAACTCCCTAAATCCACTTCAACCAAAGATGATCCTCCCAATTGAAGGAAGTTTCTAAGTTCCTTTGGCATCATGGTAATGATACTTGTAAATCGGTGATTGGAATTGGAATGTTTGATCTGAAAAAATCCTGATTTTAAATATTCTTGGTTTCGAATTAGGCCTCCAATCTTATTGAAAATCAAATTGATTTGAAATTCGTTTTTCGCTTCTCTCAATAGAGATTTACCCATTTCATTGAGATAATTTTCAAAATCTTCTGATAAATCAAGTTTGTGGTGGTGAAATTGGAGTTTCAAAAAGTCGTAATCAGGACGGGAAGGATCTACTATTTCAAGATGGATTAACTTTTCGGAGAATTCTTTTCCAAGTGTTCTAAATTCAATTTGGCCAGTCCGATATTTTTTGGTTAATCTATAACCTTTCGTAAAACTCCCAACTTGATAACTTCCATTATCCTCAATAATTGGATCTTCAGGATCGGATAACATTTTGATGACTCGTTCTCGATTTCTTGAGGCAAAAAGCACATTCAGCTTTTGGGAAGAAATAGGCCGAAAACCATCATACTTAAGGTATAACTCATAATTGAATTGGTGAGTAACCACTCGGGAAAGAAAATAGTATATATAGTCCCTTAACCTAGATTTTGATCGTTCCTGTTTGATGTTATTCTTTTTAAAAATTGAGTCCATATCGATTCCTGCTGGAATTACTACTACTTCTGGAACTACTACTACTTTTGACATTGCTTTTTAGAAATGATAACGCAAAAATTCGTGAAAACGAAATCGGCACTGAAATTCCCTTGAAATTTTCAGAAGTGGATTTAATGATTTATTAATATCGGTTGTTACATACCTCCTCCAATTAATGGAAAATGCTTTTAATTAAAAGATTAAATACAAGTACTTATTATTTCCGTGGGCGTCATTGCTAATCACACATGTCTACTTATTGAGTTAGTCGGGTTAAGTAGGGTACTTTTTGATTCGACAGTAAATCAATATCCCAATTTGGTCTTTTGTGGTGATCGTGATCAACCTATTTTTCTTCTTTATTTTCAACTTTTTAAAAAAAATAGCTGATTGAGGAGTTTGATTTTTTTTTACGGTTTTTTTTGTTTATAATTTTTAAAGTGGGAAAAACTTCCCCAAATGAAAATTTATGTTTCACATTAAAATCTTTCAAAAAGCACTAACTAAAACCCTAACGGTTGGGAGAAAAACCGATATAATAAAAAATGCCAAGTAAAATAAAAAACAGAAGGAAGGTGAAAGAAGTAGCCGACTTTACAGAAAAAAAGTACATCTCATTTGATGGGTTAAAAAGATTAAGCGATGAAAATTTCGAAAGGTTCAATCGAAATATAGACTACGAAAATTTCGAAAAAAACCATGAGATCAAACCTAATATTTTCAAAATGACAATACTAGCGGAACACTCTTACTCTATGGGCTCACCGACCGAAAACCATTACAGATGTTTGGTTACTCACCCCAATATTTCAGAAATTTTGATTCAAGATATTTCAGTAGAACAATGGGATAGGATTAACAAGTAAAAATGAAACCTTTCGGTGTACAGGTGAACCGAATTCAATATTTATCCAATATTCAATAAAGGAATCATGGAGTTCTTCCCAAAGTGAATTAAGGATAAGAACTCTCTTTACCCTTTTTTGGAAGATGATACCAACAAGCCCACGAGCGGTGAAATTCAATTAATTTTAGGATAGTGCCAGGACTTGAATTTGTAGTAGATGAGTGATTTTATTTCAAATATCTATTAGATCAATTTAAACTAAGATTATTAAGTCCAAATCTATTAGTTTTTTGTTGTTGTTTTGCAACGTACTTTTAACTGTTCCATTGATTATCCCAAATAAAAATCACAAGTCAGTTTCTTAACATGTCAAATTTGTCGTAAAGGATAATGGTGGGAATTACAGAGGTTTTTCCGTTTTGCTCAGGAATTCTTTTTTGATTGGTGTATCAAAATCCCAAAATTCTAACTTCACCTTATTAGAAAATTTGTCGGAAATAAGTGGTGAGGAATTAACCTATCCATCAATAGAGAATCAATTCTCAAAAAATCCTAGCGCAAGATCCAGCGCATGCAAAGAAGAATATTAATCTGCCCTAACTAATTTGGATTGAATTCCGAACCTGATTGAAATAATCATGATCCTAATTCCGATTTATGGGATCACCCTCAACATGGTCGATCCAAATCATGGTGGCTAAATGACGTAACATTTCATCTTCAGATGAAAACGAAATATCAGGCCCTACCAAATCATGAGGATCAAGAAACCGATACCTGAAAATAATCTCTCGATATACTGAATCCATCGTTTGGTCAAGCTCATCAAGCATTTCATTATAACGTAATACAAAGTCCATCCCTTTTAGACTCATAATTCAAGCATATTATATTTTGTAGCTATTCTTTTCACTTTTTGGACTGTCCTTGTGGATGAATTGGTGAGTTTGGAAATCTCTCTAATTGTCATTCCTCGTTTCAAAAATTTCAAGATAGAAACACTTACTTCTTTTTGGAGGAAGGCCCGATCTGATTCTTGAGACCCAATTGGACGGCCTAAAATCCCACCTTTCTGAACATAGATCATTCGGCCTGTCTGGGTTCTTTCTTTAATGTTTTCCAACTCCAATTCATATAAAGAAGACATGACCGCAGAAATCATTTTCCAAATTGGGTTCTTTTTCCCATTTGGCCGAGATTGGATACCAAGGTTTCTTACAACTACATTGACTTCATATTTATCAAGCCAATCTAAAGTTTGAATACAGTCCCCAGTACTGCGCCCAACCCGCGAAAATTCTTCCAAATAAATCTCCCGAACCCGACCATTCTCAACCAACTCTATTAGTTGTTTGGCTTTTGGTCGATCTTTAAATTTGACGGTTCCAGAAACCTTATCCAACAAGACCAAGTCATATTTTGCTGTGTCTGCCTCAAATCTTGCCCCTGTCTGAATAAGGGTACTTACACGATTGTACTTAATTCTCATATCCGTAGTACTTTTTTTGTGAGTATAAATTTACAGCGAAATCCTATCTATGCCGCCTCAATACAATGCTAATTCGCTCAAAATCAGCATTTAATTAAATTAAGATATAAAGTACTACAGATCAGGATTGGAGACCCAAACTCTAAGGAAAAGTCCAGCAAAATCAGCTAATAACCAGGCGCAATCTTTAAAAATTAAAGTGCCAGTCTTCAGGATAGATACTCATAGATTTTTTTGGGCATATTAAGTTTTGAAAAAATAATGTCGACTCCTGTCCTCTTTCCAAACTAGGCCTCCCGCCTCCCTACCTTCCTCCCCGTAGCCCCCCTTTGCACCCTATAAACCTTCATTATTTACCCCCTTCAATGCTCCGTGAAAAATTTCCCCAGAAAATCTGGTAGGATTTGAAAATAGGTGAAAATCGAAATAAAATTTTCTGGGATTTTCTGACGTAAATGAGTAAAAAATTATAATATTATTTTGTTTATATCCATTAAAAAGGAAAATTATTCTGTAAAAATTTCTTTTTATGATTTTTTTTTGGTTATAATTTTTAAAAACGAAAACCATGAAAAACAGAGTTAAATCACAGATCGAGGAATCAGTAAAAAGATTCGCAGAGATTATTAGTAAAGAAAGAGATTTCATTACCCTAGATGAGGTCACTTATGAACTATGGGGGGAAAAATGTCAAGTAGGACAACACAAATTAATTCCCAAGTTGGGATATAAAACTACCATTTATGAAGATAGATGGGCAATCGAGGAAATTATGAAATATGGAAAGTACATGACCTGCGCTTCATTCAAAATCCCCAAAGGTTTTGATTGGGGTAACCACCCGATTCTTCACGGCACTAAAAAAATATTAGTATTTGACGAAATATTTAAAAACAAGTAATCATGAGAAAAAGAAAAATTACCAACTCGAAAAACCAATGGATTGATTTAGATGAATGCACAATAATTGAAGGTAAATGCAGGTATGTAAATGGTAATCCAATTTATTATAGGACTCAAGAAACACACATGTATAATTGTCTTTACGTCACAGAGAGCGGGAAATTTGTGGAATTTACAAACTATTCAGCTTGGGGAGGAAGATCCATTTACAACCTCCTGACTGACCAAGAGGTGGTTGAATGGTTTAATGATAATGATTTTGAAGTACCTGACGAATTTCCCCATTTAAAGGAAATTGAGAATGGATTAAAAATTTAACCCGATCATTTAATTAGCCACTAATTAATTTAGGTCACTTCCTCTAATGAAGAGGAAGTTTTTTCATTTATTCCTCAATCTAACCAACAAGAAATTCATTGAGGTTTTTAAGAAAAAAGATTTATTTCTGATTTCGGGATATTTATGGTTATGGAAAAGAAAAAGAAAAAAATCGTAATCACAGAAACTCAGGCCAAAAAACTGGTTAAAACACTAATTAAGGAAAAAGAAAAATATTTGAGTTGATCAAACCCATGGTTCAAAAAATCCATATTAGGGAATGTAATACCCATATATTTTATCAATTTCTTTAATTATTTCTGATTCAATTTCTCCGAAATTGACAAGAATTTCAATTTGATGTTTTTCAAACATTTCTCTATTTGATGCTAATTTTTCTTTTCTCTTTTTTCTAATTTCTTTCTCAATATTTAGGATAATCTCATTTTCCAACCCATGGAGCTCTTTTACCCAAAAACACAAACAATCTATTTTGGACTTATTACTCACCAATTTGGAAGGACCATGATGTCTCCACAATACTTTCAACGTTTTGTTTATTGAAACAAGTGGCTTATTGATTATAGTGTTCTCACTTGAGGAAGAAACTTTATTCTGGTTTATAGAAAAGAGTTTCCTTAATCTCAAAAAAAAAGAATTGGAATTACTTTCCGACCCCTTCAAATATTTTTTGGTTTCAAGAGATTTTGCATATAAAATGCATTTTAACTCTTTTTCAGTTGCAGATATCATTTCCATATTCTAATCAATTATAGCATTGAATATAATAATTTCTCGAATTGTCAGTAATATTTCACTTTAATAGCTACAATAGCAACCCCCTCTGAAAGTAGAGTTTCATGGCTTAAGATGAAATTAAAATTGAAACACTTCCTTCCCTTCAAAATAATTAGCAGTTTTTTTCTCTCCCCATCAATCAAAATCTTAATAGCTTTTTGCCTCCAATTCCTTCCTAATCTGCCCTACCTTTTCACAATTTCATAATGAAGCAAGCATTCCTATGTTTTTTTGATTGCCACTCTTTGATAGTTTCACAACCATATTGATTGACTTGATCAGTTGCAATAGGCCCTTTAAAACTCAGTTAACAATAAGCCTCATCTAACTCCCAAATTCGTTTTAAAATAATGATTGAAATAGTACACAAAGATAAAAAGAAACTATTTCTAAAATAATAGTTTCTTTTTATCTAGCTATGGTATGAAAGAAATTAAAGCCGATTTGGACCGAATTACCACCAAATTTGAAAAACCTAAAGGGCTTATCATCCAATAATTAAGGAAAAACAAGTGCTGAATGTAAATTCCTACTTGTTGCTGGCAAACTGAATTTCATCAGTAAACTCTTCGTGTAAACCATAGTTGTTGAAATCAATCAAATATTTCATTTGCTGAGGAAACTGAGATATGATTATTTCTTCCGAAACGTTCAATTTCGATTTAACTAATTGAAGGAACTTGATTTCATTGTCTTCAATTTTATTATCTGACTCGATAGTCCTGATTAAAACTTCAATCAGAAGAAGTTCTTGCTTGTGGCTTAGGTCACATTGATTAAGCTCATCTAGATACTCATTTATAGCATTCTTACCTTTTTCTTTTATGTATTGCAAGATTTCTTCAAAGGGTTTTTCAATGTCAAAACCCATGAAATAGATTTCATTATCAGCCATATTCTTGATTTCAGCGATTTCTGCGTCATCAATAGATCCATCACAAGCCATAACTGAAATCGCTGACTTCAATAATAAATTTTGAAATTCTTCAGTTTTCATAAACCAAAACCAATTTTAGTTGATATTTCATCTTTTGAACCCCTTGGCATTAAATCAAAAAGGCCAAAATTTATTTCCCTTAGCCTATCCCAATTCTGGCTCTCTACAGCAAACTTTCCAGCATCGATAAGGCTTTTTGCTGAAGATTGATCGTTCATTTTTGCTTGATTCTCCATTAGGTAAGCAAAAATCCCTTTTAAGAATTCAGGTGTTCTCCATCTAATCTGACCCATTATCGCTTGTAGCTCATCAGACTTTTCTTGAATCTTTAGGGGACTTTTGGTCGCCATAAACGAAGCTTCCTGTTTTATGATGTCGTTAAAGGTTTTTCGTTCATGGTCATTTCCTGATGCATCTATTAGCGCTTCGCATTCTGCCTTGATTTCAAAATAATTTTCACTTGCTTTTTGAAGGCGTTTGTTCTTTGTAGCACTATCTATCTCTTGAGCAATTTTTCTTTTCTTGTCTTCTAATTGGTAACGTTTGTCGGTTACATCGTCATCTGAAAGCTTTTCTGCTTCTTCTGCAACTGATTCCATTTCTTTTTTCACCTTAGAAAGCAAACTGGCAGTTTCATAATCTTCCTTTTCTGTTGCAAGCTCTATTTCCTCATCAAGTTTGGAAGACAAATCAAGAACTTGACCTTTAAGCAATGAAATATTGGTATCCCTTTCCTTAGGATTGAAAATACTTTTGAATTCTTGGTCTGACATATTAAGGTATCCCGAAACAGAGACGTCTCTACTTTCAGAAATCTTGATAGTTATTTCAAGATCGGAACCTTTTGCTATATCCCTAGACACATGCTTTCCTGATATCTCAATTGTACCGATTAGCTTATTGGCTTCAGGAAGTGAGGCCTGAGGCCCTTCATAAACATTAATCCAAAGACGGTCTGATTCATTTCCTTTAAGGATTGGCTTATTAATTGGAAAAGTTAAAGTTCGCTTAGTTGGTAAAACGGTATTTCGCTCAAAAATTAGAGCAAGCCTTGTATGACCAGGATTATCATAATCATCAACTTCCAAGCAAATATCCTCTGGAAGTGGTTGCCCACTTATTCCGAATCCACTATTAATTCCAATTGGTTCAATATCGGTTTCTACAACGTTGTTTTCGCTATCATAAACAGTTAATGTGAAAAAATTGTAAGTGTTCTCAACAAGAGGCAAGTCTTCGTTTATTCTTCCAGAGAGAGGCTTCAACCCTGAATCAAAACCGCCATCTTGCCTTGTGATTTTGTAAAAAAGTCCATTGGTGTCACCCTGAACTCTTGCAGCAAAAAGTTCTTCAGATTCTTTTGAAGCCTTGTTATAACTAGCCTTTATTGATAGACTTGATTGCTTCTTCTCCGAATTTTCTTTTGAAGTTTCCTTTTGCTTCGTTGCAGCATAATAAGCTGCACCTACAGCTACGGCAGTTGTAGGGTCGATTTCGCAATTAGATGGAATTTGCAATACTTCTTCAACGTGCTGTCTGACAAATGGGATAAACGTGGAACCACCAACCATAAGGTTAAACTGAATATCATTTGATTTTAAAGAATTTCTAGTTAGTATGGTTTTAATCATTTCAATTGTACCATCAATTGAATCTTTAATCAAATTGTTGAATTCTGATTTTGTTATCGTGATTTCCATATCCACTTCATTACCCTCTTCATCTTCCATTCTTTCAACAATAATTTCTGCTGATGAGACCGCTGACAATCTGATTTTAGCTTCCTCTGCTTGATTTAGTAGGGAGTAGTATTTAGCATTATACTTTCCTGAAGCACTTTTCATTTGATTTTCCAAATCTTCAAAAGAATATTCATCTGAAATTTTAGGGATAATCAGTTTTTCTACTATTAAACGGTCAAAGTCTGAACCGCCAAGGAAATTATCCCCTTCATGATCAACAACCTTCATTTCACCATCCTTTATCCTAACTAATGCCACGTCAAATGTCCCACCGCCTAAATCATATACAAGCCAATTTCCATCTTGCATTTCTTTAGATTTCTTCATGTTGGCGTATGCCAAACTTGCGGCAATTGGCTCCTGTAATAGAACAACTTGTTTGAAACCTGCTTGCTTCCCCGCTTCTTTCGTTGCATTAGATTGAATAGAATCAAATGACGCTGGAATAGTAATAACTACAGAATCCAGAGAATCTCCTGTGTTTACAAAAGTTTTTAGCTCTTTTAGTACCTGAGCGGAAAGCTCTACAGGGGTTTTTGATTCATTTATAGATTTTATTTGGAAACTCTCAGAAGTCCCCATTTTGCGCTTAAAAAGTCCTACAACATTTTTTGGGTCTCGTTCCAAATATTCTTTGGCTTTGTTCCCAATTACAATTCTGTCCTTTTTGTAATAAACTACAGAGGGTAAAGTTGATCGACCATAGTCTAAGGGGTTGTTAAATACAACCACATCACCTTTGACAAATTTGGCAATAGCTGAATTGGTAGTACCCAAATCAATTCCGAAGTTGATAGTATTCTCCATATTTATTTAAAGTTTTTTGATTCAACGACAACTACCCCTTTACGGGCTATCAATGTGCTTCCACCACTTTTGTATCGTATTATTGGTTTAATTACTTCCTTTACAATTAGATTCTCAGTTGAATTTCCTGCAATGCTAGCATCTAAGTCTAAACGTGTTTCGTTATAGGGCTCACCTAAGGGATCGTGATACATAAAGCCAACATCAGCTCCAGAAGAATTAGTGAATAAGTTTTCGAAAATATCTTTCATCTTATTGATATTGCGGGGGATACTATTCTCTTCTTGAATTTTATCAAGTTTCCTTTCGACTTCAAACAGTTGATCTAGAAGTTCGAAATACGGTTTGTACTGTTTAAAATTTTGATCTAACATTTTTTTTCCTTTTATGCAGTTGGTTTCGAAAATGTCCAACCACTTTTAATACGTTCTATTAATAGTGGATGACTTGCTAATGTGGAATCAGATGAATCTTTAATTCCAACTTTCTTTACCTTATTTCCTTCAACTATTTTTCCAACAATCCATCCTAGCACAGCACCAATGATGCCCCCAATAATAAAATGCTCTCCATCAGTAACAGCCCCAATAATCACACCTAAAATCATTAATCCAATGAATACTAGATAATAATTATTACTTCCTTGTGAGTGTACTTCTTTGCAACTCTTACATCTCGGAATTTTGATTTCTGAATAGGAATATTGCACAGATCTTTGAGGAAACCAACTTCTACTAGTCTCTTTGTAGATGGTTGTGTTTATTTCACAGCCCTTGTCTGGAGTATGGGTGCCACAAAAATAACAAACTAGTACTCCTTCGTACTTTTTCTGTAATTCTTGTAATTCGGTTCGATCTTGAAGGAATTTTTCCTTTGCACTCTGATTGACATTAATTTTTAATGCATAGTCTAAAAGTGACAAAGAGTTCTTGATATCGCTTTGTTTGTTCCAACTTGCAATCGACATACTTCGGATTGAATATCCTATTTGTGTTCGAATTTCATTTGCGAATTGAGGTAAACCATTAAGGGAATTTAGATCAAAAGCTGATTTAACAAAACTAAGTGCATCAGAAGCCTTCAAAGTTTCGTTTTCAACTTCTTCAACCTTTTCTTGTATAGAAATCAGGATCCTTGCCCACTCTTTTAGTAACGGTGCATTTTTTTCTTGCTCAATTCTCTCATCATGTTTCTTTTTTACTATTGCGTAGTTTTTCTCAAACGTTGGCTTTGAAACACTTTCAATATTCAGCTTAAGTAAATGCTCTAATAACTTGACAGGAACAAAAGTTGTATTGAATTCATTCCAAATACCTAATTGTAGGAAATTTAGAGAAGCTGCTATTTTATTTATTTGGCTTTGGAAGAAAATTGGCAGTTTATTGAGAAATTCTATTGGGAATCTATTTTCAATTATTTCGATAACGTCTTCGATGTCATCATCAGTGTAATCTGAAATTTCTTCCTTAATTTTCTCGGTGAGTTTATCTGTTTCGTTTATTCTATTTTGTATTTCATTACTAAGACTTTTGAACGCTCGATTTAAATCATCCTTTGAAATCAAGTGTCCAGCACGAAGGGCTGAAGAAAGTAATTCAACATCATTATTCTGAAATGATTTCAAGAGAACTAGGTCAATCTTTGATGCAAAAAATGGACTGACGAAATTCACAAAAGCGGGAAGTTTATAGATGCTCTCATGTTTTAAATTGTTTAAAAGTTCGCTACTCCCATTTGCTAAAAATGTATTGAGTTCAAAATTTGATGCTAAATGGGAATAAAACTCAACTTTTTCTTTGTCTTCCAAATCTTCAATTGCTCTCTCACAATCAGATTTAGTCAGGTTCTGTCCATGATATTCATAGTGACCGTTATCTGATAAATCAATGTCTGCAAAAAGTTTGCGTTTGGCCCTTTTTACCAAACTCGCATCAATGTCCTGAACTTCTGTGTCGCTCAGTTCGAGAATCTCAATAGGATTAATGTATACCATACCTTATTAGGAGTTAATTGGTTATAATATTTTACTTTTCAAACATTTCCTTCTATTCAGCGTTTAGCACAATCACAGACTATTTTGGTGATAATTATCAAAAACTTAACTCGGACGTCCACTTTAATCAAATAGGAAATTGATCTGAACTTTCATTGTTTTTCTGTTCCTAGATAAAGGGTAATATCCTCCTCATTTGCTTTTTTTAAGCTTCAAAACATATGCACCAGTTTTTTCCTCAATTAATTCTTGGACCAATTGCTTTTCTTCCTCAGTTAAAATTATCTCTTGTTTTTTTAGTTCTTGATTTATTAAAAATCTGAATCCTTTTAACTACAATATCGAACAAAGTTAATTTTTCCCCAAACCTCTGTTAGAAAAAGTAGTTCAACCCTTATGATTTCAATTAATATTAAATAAATGGTTATTAACCTTATTTTACACGGAAAAACTAACCAACATCTTCAAGATAGAAAAAGACTTTTTCAAGATTGCTTTGAAGAGTCCTTCCTCATTTTTCTTCTTTGACGATGAAAAGAACAATTTCAACAAGAACCATGAGCTAATTATTCAAATAGAAAAGGGAAAAGATGCTCTTAAAGAATTTGAATTCAATTCTGGTGTAATAACTGAGTCAGAATTAAGGTCATGGCTATTTAAGCACCAACATACCTATCATTCTTTTCGGAATTTCCCATTACAGGGTTATTTTTCATGGAGATTTTTCATAATGAAATATGATGGACTATTAGATCAATTTAGGTTTATTGAGTCATTTATTACTCCAAACTTTCTCAATGAGATTTCTAAAAAGACCCTTCCATCAGAGAATAGACTAATCGAAAAGATTATTTTGATTGAAGAAATCCTGATCAAGAATGATAAAGAATACCTCATTTGGTTATGGAAAGATGTGGACTACTACTTTTTCCAAGATTTTGATTCTTATCTGGTTGATGGAATTTTCGATGATTTTGCCCGTCTTTGGTCTTGGTTTAAACACCATCAGTTAGACTTACTTAAGAAATATTTCTCCCTTACTCCAGAGGAATCGAAGGCATTCTGCACTCATGAAGACAATCCTAATGGTATAGACCAAATTTATACCCTGTCGTTTCATTTAACCTTAGGAAACGAAGCAAAAAAATGGCTAATCAATGCCATTGAACTATGGAGTGAGGATCATCCAATACCGTTAAGGAATGAAAGATCCGGAAAAATTCAAATCGAGTTGATTTTGAACCTCCTTTAATTGAAAGGAAATCTGATTTCGGTTGCAACTATCGTTGATAGGGGGAGCAAAATCAAAAAAGAGGTCATTTTGACCTCTTTTTTCGTTTAAAACCACTCCAGTTTCGTTTAAATAAGGTTTTTTGGGTTGCAACTTAATTTTTGAACCACATCTGGAAAAAACCCAAGAATTGATTGGATTTCATAAATTATTGTTTCAATTGAAATCTCTTTCTTCAAAGAAGAACTAGGAATTGAAGATTTTTCGTCAAAACAAGATTGAAGACTTTAAATTGCCTTTACCACATCAGAATATTTCATCAAAAACCGTTTTAAATCATCATCAACTTCCACTTCTATTTTGAACTTCAACTTTCTTTTTTGCGTATCGTCTAAAAGAATCAGCTGACTTTTATGAATCGGATATTCTTTGATATAATCGTAAATCCAAGATCCTTCTATTGTTTCAAGAATAACAGCTTCAGGCTTTAATTCCCCTTTAAGGTTCGATCGAATAATTCCCATAGAGTTCCTGAAATAGTCTGAAGGATTGAAACCTCTAGGCACATCAATTTTCAATTTGACATTCAATGGCACTACTTCTTTAATACCGTCCAATGCCAATAATCTCAGTGGTTTGATATCAAGCTTGATTTTTTGCTGTGATTCATTGACAGGAAATCCTAAAAGATACCAACCTGTGTACCATCCATTATTGTATTCTTTTACCATTAATGGTAATAAATCATAGGTATTCCCTTTTTTTCCAAATCGTTCCCTGAAAACTCTTATCGGTGTTTTACGATAAATGGAATTTAAAATAAGGTCTAAATTCTGTGATCCACTTCGACTACCTATCAGTTCTATGGGGTTCCAGGGTAACGGTTCATGCTCAGATTCTAACTCCAAAGTCAATGCAATACTCCTTAATTTATTCACCAAGGACTCATGCTTCCCATCCTCAAATAGATGACGGTTATAACTTAATTTTCTAGCGACTAGATTTAGTTCGGAATTGGTGAGCCTTTGATTGATGCTAAAATCTTCTAAAGCATATCGATACTCATCCTTTTTTTTATCGTACAGGAGAATCTGCCCATGCTGATCAAAAAGGGTTGGAAATTCGATTTCAATCTTGTTTTTGATCTCTTGAATATCCCTATGGAAAGTTCGCTTACCATATCTCACCACATCAAATTTTTCTTCAAGGTAGTTTTTAAAGGAATCATATCGAACCCGAAAGGAAGTTCTTCCAAGGCATTCATCTAAAAGGTATAGCCGTTCAAGGGTATTCATAATTTTTTCAAATAAATCTAACATGATTGCCAAATAATGGCAATCATGTTAATCAATTTTGGTTTATCAAATTCAAAATAGAAGTCTAATTCATGAAAGAAAATCGAAACAAATCAGGAGTTCCTTCCATTGTTTGGAGCTTTATCATAGTTTATCTTTTCTATTTGGCCACAGTAAGTTGGGTAAAGATCCTATGGAATCATCAAGATTCAGATGTGTTTTTTGCTAGAGTAAAATTCCTCATGGGATTATCATTCCTCGCTTCCCTAATCTATATTATTGGAATATACTATTTGGTAGGTCACACGAACGTGGATCCTTTTTACACCCTTATTATCACTTTAATTCTTTCCTACCTCGGCTTTGGCTTGATGGCATACCCATTTCTTCAAAATAAATAACCTATGAAAAAATTAGTGGAAAGATCTCTACATATTAGCGAGGAAAGCGATTTCAACAATTTTCTACAAAAGAACTATCATTTCAATGAAGATATCCAATGGTTCCATGTGGTCTATTTGGAACTTGATGGAGAATATCGACTCCTGCATTTAAGGGGAAGTTCCGAAAATGACCTGAGCATACCTGAAATAGACTTTAAATCGAGGCTAGAATTAATAGATAAATTTATTGAGGAGGAAATCCAATTTCTTTTGGGAACCTATGGACGTTTTGAAAACATATTATCTGAAAACACTGCTGTTCAAAATCAAAAACTCCCTGAAAAAATTTTGAAAATCATTAAGCCTACTAAAGGATATCTCCTATTCAAAGAACAGGGTATGGAACTCTATTCGGAAATTACAGGAGCGAATTCAGGAGAAGCCTATAAATGGGTAGAAAATTGGAATAAAAAAGAACAAATGACTAGACTCCAACACATTCTAAGGAGTGCTGACGGCATTGAGATTGATCTTTTTTCACTTTTTGTAAAGGAAGAGATGGGCTCTTTTTTTCTCAATAAGCCAATTTCAGAAAGCTTTATACTTCTTAGGGAATTAAATCCTTCTTATCAGGATAAATTCAAAACAGAAGGGATCTTTCTAGCGCGATTTCATGGAGACTTGGTCGATGAAATAAAGGAAAAAGAATCGATTCAAAGTAAAGCAGAGTTGATTGAAACAAATAATGGACTGGTTCGACTGAGACTTAAGGTTGAATTTAAAAAACTTAAAATTCGAGAATCTTGGGAATTTGGTTTGAATTTTCAATTCCAAAACTATCCGTGGGTAGACTATGTAGGACTTGAAGTTATTGAACTTGATGAGAGTGATTATTTGATCCAGCTATACCCCTTCCGCTCAGTTTTAAGGCAGGATATATACGATGATTTTTCCTTAAAAATCAGATTCAAAAACGCTCAAAGATTCACCTTCCTTTCCAATTGCAATCAGAATCATGTATTTGATTTAAAATTCAATTCGATTTAAATTGAATATCACAGCCTTTTATCAAATCAAGTTTGATTTTAATATACTTCAACCTAATAGTTAGTCGTAATGAAAGAATCAATAAAGCATCAATTACCCAACTCTTTGCCTCCCTACAAGATAAATTTTCTTTTTTTGGGCACATTTAATCCGACAGGTGGAAAAAAAGTGTTGGTACATTATGGACGTTCACGTAATCAAACATGGAAACTCCTAAGCGAAATATTCAATGTTAATTTTGACCCTTCAATCCCTGAGATCCATGAAAAAATGAAAATGATGGGAATTGCGTGCTTAGATTTAATCGAGTCTGTCGAAGTTTCACCTGAATTCTCTCATAAAATCACTGGAGAAAGTTACAGCGATTCAAATTTATTTAATCGCCTTGTGAAACGAAATTATAAGGATATTGATGATTTAAATAAGTTCTTGGACATACACCCTGATATTTGCGTTTTTTCAACTTGGGGAAAAGGCCCTCAAAATCCCGAATGGAGAAAACTGATTTCTCAAATAAATAAAAAAATCATACCACTTGTTTCCCCTAGCTTAGTTGCCGCAGTACCCAAAGGGAAAAAAAAATTTGAATACATGCTTGAGGACTGGAAAGCAAAAATAAATGATTGTAAAAGATTTAATACATCCAATTCTAATTTGAAATCGCAATCAGACAAAAACCCTGCACCAAATTCAGATATGCCAAATAAAAACAAAATTCCTCCGTTCCTATTATCTCAATTAAACGAATTATTTAATGATGAGGAAATTCCAACTAATAGGTTTGAAATAAGTACAAACGAACTTAAAAATGGAAGGATTAACTTCCCGAAAAAACTAATTGATTATGATCTCTTGCCCGACTTTAACACTACTGTCAAAATAATTATAGGTAAAGAAGGTGATTCAGCTTTCACTGCCAAGATTATTGATTCGGGAGGTGGAAATGCAAGAATAAATAAATCCAAATTAAAAGATTGGTATGAAGAAGAAAATCTTCAAAATCAAGAAGTTTTCAATTTGGAAATCGTAAGCAAAACAACTTTTATAATTTACAAATGATCTATGGCTTCTTAGACTTCCTTTTTTTGATAGAAAGTCTAAGACATAACTAATGGAATTTATTTAACCAATTGATCATAAATCTCTTTTAACATCAATGTCACTCTTATTTGGTTGCAACTATCGTTGATAGGGGGAGCTGAAGCCTTGCAGAAATGCAGGGCTTTTTGCATTTTATGGGTATGGCATTTTTTATATACATCCTTTATTCACCAAGCTCTGATAAGTACTATGTTGGGCATTCGGAAGATCCAATTAAAAGATTGTCGGAACATAATTTTGGAACACTTCATAAATCCACAACCCCCGGAAGACCTTGGGAACTAAAGGCAATTTTTAAGATTGAAGGAAATCGTGGGGATGCTTTAAAAATGGAATTATTTATTAAAAAGCAGAAATCAAGAAAACTTATCGAAAAGCTTATTGATCCTCATATTAAGCCTTCAGGTTTCTTAGCTCAGCTGGTTAGAGTCCTGTAGGCACGGAATTGGTTCGTTTTTCATTTCTATAAATTGTACTTTCCACTCTCCCTCACTCGCTTTCCCACAAAATCCCTATTTTTAATCTTCCCAACCTCCAAGAGTTCCAAAACCCACCTTTTCAAATGAAAAACCCACTTCTATACCTTATCCTATTTACTTTCACCTTAATAGCCAGTGAAGCCAGTTTCGCCCAGACCGTCCTCGAAAAAGAAACCATTGCTGACCTCAATAAAACACCCAACTATGCCTTTGGAGTAAGTGATGAAGATGGTCTCAAAAGTGCCTTATCGGTATATGACACCTTTATGGCAAATGGAGTCCAAATCGAAAATTTTGAAATTGTGGTGAAAGGTCCGGTTGTCAAAACAATGGTCAAAGGTTCTGAACTTGAAAAATACTTTGGGAAGTACAAGGGCAAAGTCCGGGTGAGTATTTGCAGTGTAGCCATGAAAAGACAGGGTGTAAGTAAGGAGCAGCTTTTTTCGGGTTTGGAGGTCGTGGAAACCTACACCATCCGCATGCTTCAGTTGCAGGCTTTGGGGTATAATTCGATCTCGTATTGAGGAATTCAAGAATAGAAAAAACAATAGCAATTGTCTCTAGACTGATTTAGGATGGAAAGATCACTTCGTCTGTAAGGGCATAAAATACCTTCACAGGTATTTCTAGGCTTTTGATTTCCTTGAGAAGAATAATCCCCATTTCTCTCCCCAATATCCCCCCTCCCCATATTTCCTCTGGAATTACCACGACTTCTTCCTTTATTTGCCTCCATGAAGGCATTGGCTGTACTAATTTCCTTGCTGACCCTGTTTCTATCCACCCAAACTTGCTGCTTGGGCGAGGAGGAAGCCTGCGAGAAGACGGTAGAGTATGGGGAAAAATGTCCGGAGGATTCTGAAGAGCACCTTCCCTGCCTGCCCTTTTTCAGCTGTGGGGCATGTGTGGGATTTACGCCTAGCTATTTCGAAAGCTCCCTATCCTTCTTTCAGGCTCTTGGTTCCCCGATTCAGCTTCCGACCGTAACCCATGAAATCCCCGATTTTTCTCCTCCCGGATTAATCAAACCTCCCTCTTTTTTGATTTAGTCTGACCTCTTTTTTTCAAACTATTCTAAATCAAACCCATGACACGAATTATCCTGGCCCTTATGGCCTGGGGCTTGAGCACCTTGGCTTTTGCCCAAAATACCTATACCGCACAGATTCTGGATGAGGAATCCGGCACCCCTCTGCCTGGGGCTACCCTCTATTTTCCCCAATTGCAAAAAGGAGCAAGCGCAGACGCCAAAGGTCTGGCTACCGTGGTGGATATTCCCGACGGTACTTATTCACTCCAAGTTCAGTTTCTCGGCTACGAAACCCTCCGCCTAAAAGTGACATTCCCTTTGGCCAGTTCGGAAAGGGCAATTTTCCGCTTGGAGCATGAGCACGAGGAGCTGGAAGTTCTTCTGGTGCAGTCCAACCGAAGCAGTCGGGTCATTGAGGATGTACCCACCCGGGTGGAGATCATCGCGGGTGAGGAACTCGCAGAAAAGGGCAATATGAAACCCGGAGATATCCGCATGCTTCTCAATGAAAGTACCGGAATCCAAACTCAACAAACCTCAGCCACGAGCTACAATTCCAGCATTCGAATCCAGGGTTTGGATGGAAAATACACCCAACTCTTACGAAATGGTCTTCCCCTGTATTCGGGCTTTTCCTCCGGGCTAAGTCTGATGCAGATTGCCCCGTTGGATCTGGAGCAGGTGGAGGTGATCAAAGGCTCCTCTTCTACGCTCTATGGGGGTGGGGCCATTGCAGGCTTGGTCAATCTGATCACCAAAAAGCCCACCGAAGAACCCGAGCTTTCCTTTCTGATCAATGGAACCTCTGCACTCGGCCTAGATGCCAGCACCTTTTACTCGGCAAAAGGAGAAAAGATAGGAACCACCGTTTTTGCTTCCTACAACAAAGGAACCGCCTACGATCCGGCGGATATCGGGCTGACGGCTATTCCAAAATTTGACCGAATCACCATCAATCCCAAGCTTTTTGTGGACTTTACTCCGCGAACCCGGCTGATCGCAGGGGTCAATTTCATCCAAGAAGACAGGCTGGGAGGCAATGTGGATTTCATCCAAGGAGAAGAAGTGGCCAATCCCTACTATGAAGCCAATGCCACGGATCGCGTATCCACTGAGCTGACTTTTCAAACCCGTCTGGATGAACAAAATACCCTGACCTTCAAAAACAGCCTGAATTTCTTCAATCGGGAAATTGAAATTCCTGACTATGTATTCGAAGGCCGGCAAGTTTCTTCTTTCAGCGAGGTAAACTGGTCGGCTGATGGAGAAAAATCCTCTTGGATTACCGGGCTGAATCTTTGGACTGATCAGTTTGACCAAAGCCGGGGAAATGCGGAGGACCCGCTGGATTACACCCTCAATACGGTGGGAGCTTTTGTGCAGAATATCTGGAATGCGAGTCCGAAGTGGACCTTGGAAAGCGGCTTTAGACTGGACCATCTGAACACGGAGGGCTTCTTTCCTCTGCCCAAAGTCTCTGCGATGTACAAGCCCAATTCGGCTCTGACCATGAGAATCGGAGGGGGACTGGGCTATAAATCACCCACGGTATTCACCGAAGAGACGGAGCGAATCCAATTTCGCCATGTCGCCCCCATTGATTTTGGCAGGCTGGTATCCGAGCGATCTGCAGGGGCCAACCTGGACCTCAATTACCGATTAGCGTTGGGGGATGAGCTTTCCTTGGTGGCGAATACGCTTTTCTTTTTCACCCAAATCCAAAACCCCTTGATTTTGGAGCAAAATGCAAGAGGGTTTGAGTTTGTACAGCCTGAGGGAAAGTTTGAAACCCGGGGCATCGAAGTCAATCTGAAGTGGAATTACCGGGACTTTAAGCTCTTCACAGGGTACACTTTTGCAGATGTGATTCAGGATTTGAACGGAGTGAAAAGCCCCTATCCTCTGGTGGCCCGACATCGGCTAAACAATGTATTGATGTACGAAAAGCATGAGAATTTCTGGATCGGCCTGGAGGCCTATTATTTTTCCCCTCAGGTCCTCAATGATGGCGAGGAAGGACAATCCTACTGGATTTTGGGCTTGATGTCAGAAAAGGTGCTGAGTGAGCATTTCTCGCTTTTTGTCAACTTCGAAAACTTCCTGGACACCCGACAAACCCGGTTTGACACCATCTATACAGGAGATATCAGCAATCCGGAATTCCGGGATATCTATGCGCCTGTGGATGGATTTGTGATCAATGGAGGCGTGAAGTTGAGGTTTTAGGAAAAGCTACGCATCGGCAAAGCCTTTTGAATGATAAACCCAAAAAGCTATTCCTACCCAAATAGCTTTTTGGGTTTTCAACCTATCCCATTCACTTTTTCCTGATCCGCACCAAAGTAGACGAGTCATAATCTGAAATCAGCACCACTCCCGGACGAACTTCCTGATCTCTCCGAATGGGGATATCGAAAGGAACTCCTCTGTGCTTTTCCCAGGTTTTTCCTCCATCTTGAGAGCTCATCAACCAGTTTTTGCAGGGAGTATAGGGCGGGCATCCTTCTTCAAGCAACAAACCAAGGACTTCATCTCCTATGTGGGAAAGCACATAGATAGGTTGGTCTAATCTGACCTCAGTCCGATCTGCCCAATTGCCAAGGACAGTTTCACTGAAGCGGAAATCATAGTACCGATCCGCATCGATAGGGTAGAATATGGATTCTGTACCGGAGGGGTTGCTGCGAAAGGGAGTCCAGGTCTTGCCCCCATCCAAAGTCCGATAATGTGCCCCGTCGAGACCCACAATAAATCCCAAATCCTGAGTTTTCCAGATGATTTGCTGGAAACTTACCCGACTCAAGTCCACTCCTTCCATTCGGAACCAGGTAGCACCTCCATCCTCAGTTTGAAAAAGCTCAAAGAGTTCAGTTCCAGACCCATCGTATTCTATCACATGGGCAAAACCCCTAGTAGAACTGGAGAAAGACATCCTTTCGAAAAAGGTGTTTTTTCGCTCAAAAACCTCCCAAGTATCCCCTCCATCCTTACTTCGATAGACAATTCCTTGGCTGCTTTTTTCATCTTCTTCAATCCGGGTGAAGGTAATCCAGATTTGTTGTTCATCGAGGGCAAAGACTGCCGGAGGAGTAGGAGAATAGGGAAACAAGAAGATTCCGTCGAAGTTTCTACCCCCATCTCTGGTTTTATAGAGCATGGGTCCAGTCCGAAAACCCACCCACTCATTGATAAATTGAGTCATTTGGGAGTAACTCCCAAACCAATTGGATAAAACCTCCTCCACTTCCCAAGCCTCCAAAAGGGTCGTCTCTCGGGGAGGGAGCTCCTCTTTTCCACAAGACAGACAAAAAAGAATGAATACCAAATAAATCGATCGCCTCATAATTCAATTCATAAAAACTTAGTGTGAAGATAAAGATGAAGAAGTTGAATTAAAAAATAAGGGTGGATAAAATTCAATTCAAGGACTGATTCATGCCCAGCGCATTGGATTTGATCTTGTGGGCTTTTCGCAAAGCCTTTCTTAACTCCTCCACCAATTCCTCAGAAAGCAAAAAAGACCCCAATAATTCCTCCAAAAGCGAATTATCAGGAACAAACTGCCTCAGCTGGGAATATGCGGCTTGGCATGCGGAGCTTTGCTCCAGCCTACTGAGACAAGCCGTCTTTAGGATCAATTCCCAGAGGAGACTTTGTCCTTGAATCTTCTCTGCCCAATAAAGGGCCTCGGCATAATCCTTTTTGAAAAAATGATAAAAACTCAATCCTGCATTGAACCACCAAGGGTAGTAAGGATTGATTTGAATAGACTCGCAAAGCAAGTGATAGCCCCGCTCAAACTCTCCCGCTGCAATTAGACAAAAGCCCAACCCCCCCGACACTCCATTTGCTTTGTAGCTTAGCTTTTCCCATTCTCCGATGATTTGTAGGCATTCTTTCTTCTTTCGCTGAAAGAGATAAGCCAAACCCAAAGTCTGATACCCATGCTGGGTCAAGCGGTCCAAAATCAACGCTTTTTGTCCACACTTGACCCCCTCTGCCAAAGGGTCAACCTCTCCGCAATCAAACCCATAAAAATACCCGGCCACATAAGTTTCACCCAGAATCGCCCAACCCAAAGCATAGTTGGGATCCAAACTGACCGTGTTTTTCATGATTTCCAGTCCCTTTTGAAGGGTGGGTTCATTCACATCATTGACCAGGTAGTAGTACCAATGGACTGCATCGTAGACTTTGATATCAATGGAGTGACGAATTGGGTTGGCCTTAGCACCTTCTCGGAAAATAATCCCATGCGTCCCCCCGATTTGATTGACCACATGGCGCACGATATCATCTTGAAGGGCAAATCCGCCCAATTCGGCCTTTTCCCTTTCGTACACATTGGTCCAGATTAGTTTTTGGGAGCTACTTTGGATGAGCTGAACGCGGATTCTCACCCGGTCATTTTTGGACTGAATACTTCCTGTGACCAAAAAAGTAGCATCGAGGAGTTTGCCTGCATTTTTCAAGTCAATTTCCTGGGATGCCATCCTTCGGGAAGAAAAATAAGAGATCACCGAAAGCTCGCTAAACATCCCCAAATCACTGCAAATCTGGTCACAAAGCCCATCAGCGAATGCTTTTAGGCTATCATCCTCCAAATCCTGAAATGGCAACACGGCCAGGGTAGGTCTACTGATGGATGGCATATTTTCCGATGAGGGGCTGCCTTCTTTTTCCTTTAGAGAAAAAACAGGGACATAAGTGCCTTTGGGAATGGAAATCAAAACCGAGTCTTCGATTCCCGGGCCGGAATAGTACTCTTCCAAGCCCTTCCTCAATCTCCCTGCGTGAATTCGCACCGAAGCGTCCCCTTGTGGGTCATAGCCTGCTTTTTTCCCCAGCACCTCGACACCGATGGTGTATTCCTTGAGACCCTTTGCCCTTCCGGCTAAAGTCTCCTCAACGACAAACTTCAGAAAGCCGGAAAGAATCAGGGAATTACGGAAGGTCGGAAAGTCGAGGATTTTCTCTAAGTGGCTAAAAATAAGCGAATCAGAAACCTGAGGTGGCAAACTCATGCAACGGTTAATTAACTGGAATGACTGGTAGCTAAAGCTACAAAATAATAGTTTTACCCACCCACAAAAAGATTTAGGTCGGATTTATATCCCGTATTTCCCTTTGCCATGAAGAAAAGTACCCTAGCACTAGCTCTATTTCTCCTGAATATTGTCTTTGCGCAAGCTCAAATAGACAAGGAATCTCTTTCCCTCGAAACCTCCAAAGCAGAGGAGGAAAACAGAGATCAACTCAAAGAATACATCTGGAAGAGAAGGTCCGATGTCTTTATGGAAAGTCAGCTGAAACTCACCACGATGACCGAGTTCAGCTTTGATCCTCAGGGAAAATTGGTCACCAAAATCATTGAAGCCAAAACCACGGTGGATAAAAAGCCGGGATTCAGAGGTAAAGCTCAGGCCAGTGCTGCTGAAGATAAAATCGAATACATCCAAAAGGCTCTTGCCTTATCCATGGACTATGCGATAATGAGCAAGGGTGAACTCTTGGACTTTTTTGACGAAGCCACCGTCAAGGAAACCGATGGCTTGATCGAAGCAGAGGCTACCGGTGTCCGTATTCCCGGGGATCGCTTGTTGGTCAGAATCGATCCCAATACCCTGCTTTTTACTTACAAGGAATTCAGCAGCCTTTTGGGAAATGACCGGATAGAAGGAACACTGACTTACAGCTCTTTCACCAATGGAATCAGTCACTTGACTATGACAAGTCTGAATTTGCCAGCCCAAAAAATGACCATTGAATCCGCCAATCAGGACTACACGATCAGAGTCCAATAACAACTTAGGCCAAAAAAAATGGAACGAAGAGTATTTATTGGTAACTTTTACTTTAAAGCTTTAAAAATCCACCAAATAATCTCTTCCAAGCAAAAAACTATGAGAAAAATATTACCACTATTACTAATTGCAGCGGCCTGCGGAAAACCCAGTCCTGAGGAAACCCCAAGCCCCAAACCCAACATTCTGATCTTGGTCGCAGATGATTTGGGCTTCAGTGATATCGGCCCATTTGGAGGCAATATTCACACGCCGGTTTTGCAGCAATTGAGCCAAGAAGGCATGCTGTTTTCCAATTTTTATGTGCTGCCTACCTGCTCACCTTCCCGATCAGCCTTACTTACCGGAAACGACAACCATGTGACCGGAATCGGGGTGATGAGTGAAGTCCGTTATGCTGCATTGGAAGGACTTCCCGGCTACACCGGCCACCTCAACAATCAGGTAGTCACCCTGCCTGAAATTCTGAAAGAAAGCGGATACCACACCTATATGGCTGGCAAATGGCACTTGGGAGACGAGGATGATCAGCTTCCCTCGGCCCGGGGTTTTGAGGAATCGTTCACCTTACTTCAGGGAGGAGGCAGTCACTATGCCGACCAAAATCCCCTTTCCCCGCCTCAGGTGATGGATTATCGGGTAAACGGGGTGAAAATTGAAATGCTTCCTGCCGACTTTTACTCCACTAGAAACTATACCGACAGCCTCATCCACTACATCGACAAGCATAAAGGAGACGGAAAACCTTTCTTCATGTATGCCTCTTACACAGCTCCTCATGACCCACTTCACGCACCTCAGGAATACATTGAAAAATACCGGGGAAAATTTGACTCAGGATGGGACTCACTTCGGATTGATCGACTGAATAACCTGAAGGAATTGGGAATCATCCCCCAGGAAGTCAACTCCTTTGCTCCTAGCGGAATTCCTGCCTGGTCCTCTTTGAAGCCTGAACAGCAGGCCGAATTGGCCAAAGACATGGAAGTGTACGCAGCCATGGTGGAATACCTGGACATGAGCATCGGGCGCATTCTGGATTACCTGAAAAAAGAAGGAATGTATGACAACACGCTCATCGTATTCCTTTCAGACAATGGCGCCAATGGCGTAATTGCCACGACTTATCCGGGCAATGGAGACGGGGTCTATTTGGGAGGATTTGATAATTCTCTCGAAAATCGCGGACTGCCCAACTCCTTTATCGAAATGGGACCGGGATGGGCGCAGGCTTCTTCCTCTCCTTTCCGACTGTTTAAAAGTTTTGCCTCTGAGGGAGGTATTCGCGCTCCGCTGATTGTGAAAATGCCCAACACCGAGTCTGGAAAAGGGCTCTGGAACAAAAGCTTTTACCACGTGACCGACCTGATGCCCACTTTCCTGGAACTGGCAGAGGCAAGCTACCCAAGTGAATTTAAAGGAAAAGCAGTACGTCAGCCCATCGGTAAGTCCATGCTTCCGGTTTTGAGTGGAAAGGCACAGGAAATTCACTCCTCTGAGGAAGGAATGGGCTGGGAGCTCTTCGAAAGAAAAGCCTTCATCCAAGGCAAGTGGAAGGTACTGAGACTTCCTCCTCCTTTCGGACCGGGTGAATGGCAGCTCTTTGATCTGGAAAGTGACCCCGGAGAGACCACGGATCTTTCTTCACAGTTTCCTGAAATCAAAGAAAAGCTCATCCAAAGCTGGCAGGACTATGCCCGGAAAAATGATGTCTTTGATCACAAAGGGCACTACGATAGCCTGTTCAGCAGAAGTTTGGAAAGTCATTAATCCACTTCAAATTCCATACTCATGACCAAAGCTTATCAGTGGATGGTTCTCCTGATTTCCGTGACCATGTTTGCCAACTTTCTGTTCACGGCATCATTGGGCGTGTATAAAACTATCCACGCCTTTTCCATCTTTTGGAAAGGAGGAATTCAGGCCAAACCCGGATTGGAGATCATCGAATCCCTGGACTTGTTCTTGGTGGCTTTGGTATTCCTGATTTTGGCCTTGGGGTTTATGAAGCTTTTCTATCCCGACTTCAGCTTCCTGAAGAAAATCAACCTTTCCTGGCTGGTCATTCAGGATTTCTATCAGCTTAAGCAACTCACCTGGAATGCAATCCTTCTCACCCTGCTGATTACTTTTTGCACTCAGGTCCTGAAATCCAACGGGGTTTTGGATTGGCCCATGCTGATCATTCCCGGGGCGGTATTTCTCTTTTCAGTCAGTTCAAAGCTACTTAAGCATTGACCCTCAAGCTAAAAGTCAGCCTTTGAATTCCCTATTCTTGGATAATTTAAAAAAATGCTACCTGCTAATTGTCCCCCTCCTTTAACCAAGACATTTTCTCTATGCAACCCCCAATGAACCGAATATTAACATGGATTTCCCTTTCTGAAAGTGGAATCGAGACCATCAAGGCAAATCCTGAATTACCCAAAAAAGAAATGGAATTCGTTGCCCGTTGAAAATCTGAGAACATTTTGGAGCATTTCTATATCTCGGTTTCCAAAAAAGAAGCCGTATTGATTTTCCAAAATTCAGATGAAAGCCAAGTAAGAGAGTTAATTAAGTCCCTTCCCTATTTTCCCTTCATGGAAAAAATAGACTATCATCTCCTGGACAAACAGTTTTAATCAAGCAATCCTTTGGATGGGGAGTCTATGGTGCCCCATTTTTTGGCCTCATCTGAGTTTGAAATCGCTTTCTGCAGGATTATTTGCCGAGGAAGAAATTCACCCCCACCCCTACTTCCATGCCATGAACCCGGTCCTGGATAAGTCCCGGCCTGGAGACCGGCAACCAATAGTGACTTCTTAAAAATAGCCCCATGCGCCTGCTAAGCAGGTAATTGGTCCCAATCCCCACTCGGAGATGACTGAGGCTGAATTCTGATGAATTGGTTTTTCCAAATTGGTATTCCAGTTCAGCATTATTTTCAAATTCATAAGTGAAATCCTGGCGGGACAGGTAATTTCCAATCAGGCCAAAACTACTCTCAAAGCTAAATCCGCTGTAGTAGAGGCTCCTCCACCTCAATTCCAAAGGGAAAAACCACTGCCGATTTACAAAATATACCTCATCCAAGGTGGAAATATCTGAAGGAACGTTCGGCAGAGCACCGACCAAATCCGAATCCAAAGACATGATTTCCTCATCATCCAGTTCGCCTTCCATCTGATTCCGTATTGCACCCAAATAGACTCCCCATCCGCTCTCCCACTCCAGTCCAATATGGATACCCGGCTGCAAGGGCTTGTAGTATTCGGCCAAATTGCTAATCGGGAAAAGTAAGGATCCTCCCAATTCCAGATGCATCATAGGTTTGGACTTCGATTTGATTGGAGGATTGCTCAGATTACTGGTATCCCCCACGACGAGGACTTTTTCGGACTTAAAAACCACCTTCGGTTCAGTCGCCAAAGAAGGTGCTGCCATGCTTCTCCGCACAGGTGCAGAACTTTCCGAAAGGGTGCCTCCTGGGTTATTTTCGTTTTGTTTTCCGGTGTTTGCAACCTGTGTTTCGCTTTCCTGAGATTCGGAAACCGTTTTCTGATTCTGAGGTTTTTGTTGCTCTTGCTGGAGATTGATCTCTTTGATCTCGGAAGAAAGGCTTTTTTGCCCATCACCCGTCAGGGCAGGTTCATTTCCTCCTGATTCGGTAGCACTGAGAAAGGATTGTGAAGGAATGGAGGAGGTATTTTCCTTAGGAAAATCTAGTCGAAGGCGAGACTGAAGCGTCTCTCTCTCTTCCACATAGACTTTTTTGTAGACCCACACCGTATCCACCACATAGACTGTATCTCTCAGGTAGAGTGTATCGATTATCCTACTCGGTTCCAACTGGGCAGCTATAGGGGTATCCTGTCTTTTTTCTCCCCATTGGTGCCAAGCGAGCGATCCCAGAAAAAGTACACTGGCAAATAAGTAGGGCATAGTCCAATGTTTCCAAAAAGGAATGGAAGGAGTATGGAGTAGCGGGGCAAAACTTTGCCAAGCCTGATCGGCCTCTTTGCCGGAAACCTCTTCCAGCTTGGCCTTTATTTTTTCTTCAAAATTATCTCGCTTATCCATGATGCTTTTTCCTGATAAGGTGCTGATTTGCTAAAGCGCTCTGCAATTTTGCCTTGGCTTTGGCGTAGTTTGATTTGGAAGTGCCTTCGGAAATGCCCAACTCTTCAGCGATTTCCCGGTGATTGTACCCTTCCACGGCGTAAAGTGAAAAAACCATCCGGTAAGACGGAGGTAGGTCCTGGACCAAAGTCAGGATTTCTTCTGCACTGATTTTGTCCAAAACATCTTCATCAAACCCCATCCCATCAGCCTCAGATTCATAGTCGGTATATCGATCCTGATATCGCCTGATTTTCCGGTAGTGATCGATGGAGGCGTTGACCATGATTCTTCTAATCCATCCTCCAAAACTCAGTTCGGGGGTAAACTGATCCAATTGCCTGAAGACTTTCAGCATGCCTTCATTGACCACGGAGTGAGCTTCCTCCAGGTCACGGGTGTATCGCTTACTGACAGAGATAGCTAGAGGATAAGCCAATTTGAACAGCCGCTCTTGGGCTTTCCGGTCCTCTTTCTGACAGAGGCGGATTAAATCCTGCAAATCCTTGGGGCTAGGGAGGTTCATTTCAATGCGATTACGATCAATCGTCTATAAAGCGTTGCCTCCCCTGCTCAAAAAAAATTTTTCTACCTCAGGCAACGCTTTGGATTCTGCCCATCGTAATGGGAGCAAAACAGATTAATCGAACATACTACCATGAGAAAAACCCTTTTGTTTATCCTAATGATCAGCTTATCGCTGAGCAGCCTGAGAGCCCAAGATAATCCGGAGACGCTCTTTGATGGCAAAATTTCCCTATCCGGACTGGGGCTTTTTGTAGACCCTGGTTTTCAGGCGACCCAGATAGCAGGAGAAAATACCGGATTTTTCCTCTTTCGGGGAGGCCTGACCTTTGGTGACAAGCTCAGCCTGGGAGGATTTTACGGACAAATGACTAATGATATCCGGCCAGCCTCCTTCGAAAACATCCTGCCTCCACGTGCCCATGTGGATTCATATCAAGCAGGTGGATTCATCGAATACACACTCCAAGCCTCCAAAATGATCCACTTTACTTTTCCCGTGGCCTTTGGCATTATAGAAATGGAGGTAGATGAGGAAGGGAGAGACTTTGACTACGAGGAGACCAAGACGTTCTTTGTTGAGCCGGGTGCCCAAGTGGAAATAAATCTGCATCGCTTTGCACGTCTGCATGCAGGCATGGGCTATCGGGTGATGGCAGGCACTGTTGAAGATTTCCCCGGAGTACCCGATGCAGGCAATGCCCTGACTTTCCAAATAGGACTGAAAATGGGTGTTTTTAACATCAATCAACTTAAAAACAAATAAAATGAAACGACTACTCTTATTTGTCCTTTCCATAAGCATCTTTTCCTGTGAACTAGACGACAACGGAAACCCAAACTCCTCTGAGCTCAGCGCAGCACAACTTACCGAGGAACTCATCCTAAGTTCAGGGCTTCGACTGGTCCAATTCATCGAAGACGGCGAAGATTATACCTCGGAGTTTTCCGGATTTGTTTTTCGCTTTGAGCCCAATGGCACAGTGACAGCCTCCCGGGGAAGCCAGTCCATAACAGGAACTTATCGGGTATTCAGGGATGACGGGGAGACCGAACTGGAGATGACTTTTTCGCCCACCTCTTTTCTTAATGAGTTTACTGATGACTGGTATTTCAGAGGAAAAAGCAACAATCGGATCACCTTTGAGGATGATGACGATGAGGACGGACTTAGTCGATTGGTTTTTGAAAAATAAGTCCCAGTCTACCCCACTTTAAGCAGCAGTCTTTTGGATTGCTGTTTTTTTTTGATCAGTTTGAAATATCAAAATACTGATCTCAACCCAGAAAAATAGTGGTGATTTGACCTAAACTGAATAGTTGGACGGACTCTATCAAATTGAAAAGAGGATTACCATGAGCTTTGATTGGGTATCCTTTAGAGGTTCGCCCAACTTCTTTCGAACAGCATCACAATCGGATACTTTTTACCCAAGAAGAACCTTTTTGCATTGATATTCTCAGCAACTCTTAAAAAACTGCTTAGTCGCCAGCTTTTGCTTGATTTCTTTGGCAGTTTTGGTAATGGACAGGCCTCCCAAATTGGTGCAGCGAAGGGTATTGGGAATGCTTTTTCCCACCACATACATGGTCTCGATGACCTCATCCAAAGGGATCAGGTGATCATAATCTGCCAAGGCCATATTTGCACAGGAAAGCGAATTGGATGCGGCCATCACGTTACGGTTGAGACAAGGAGCCTCCACCCGGTTACCAATCGGATCGCAGATCATCCCCAGCGAACTCTGCAAAGCCATTGAGGCTGCTGAAAGACTTTGTTGGAGATTTCCTCCTCCCAAATACACCAAAGCTGCGGCAGCCATAGTCGCTCCCGAACCGCACTCGGCTTGGCATCCTCCGACCTCGGCGGCAAAAGTGGAATGGGCGGCAATAAACACCCCGATCAATCCAGCAATCAACAAGGCCTTGACAGTTTCCTCTTCAGAAAGTCCCAAAGAATCTGCCACACCCAAGACAGCACCCGGCATTGCCCCGCAGGAACCCGCGGTCGGTGCCGCTACGATCACTCCCATGGAGCTTTTGACCTCCATGATCGCTGAGACATACATGATGATTCGGTTCAAAATATCCCCATCCATCAGCTTCTTTTGCTCCATCAGGGATTTGAATTTCACGGATTGGGGACCTAAAATCCGGTCCTCAAAGTGGGTGCCCCGAAGTCCGGTTTCCACCGCATTTTTGAGGATTTTGCGAATTTCATCCATTTTCCTCATCACCTCATCTTCGGAAATATTTCCCCGCTGACTCTCGTATTTTACCGCCAATTCCCAAAGCGATAAGTTTTTATCAGCATTGTAGGCCAGCATTTCCTCGACCGTGATAAAAGGAACTCGCGTGTTTTTGGAAGAAAGTACGGGAAGAACCGGACGGATTTCTTTGATCCTTTTCACTCCCTCGATTTGGGAAAGCTCCTCTTTCAGTATCGCATCCAAAGGAGCTTGAGCAGTCAGCAAGACCATGGAAGAAGTTCCTTCAAGAACTTCCAAACTATCCCAATCTCCTGCCTGCTTTAGATAGTCCATCACCTGACCTGAAGAGTCGGAGTAGACTAAAGTCATGAATCGGTCTCCTGCAAGAGACACTTTTGCCCCATCGATTTCCACCACTTCGATCATCCCTCCACCAGTGGAAATGGCCACTACTTTATGGGTTTCCCAAGGATTGGTGAGTGTGATTTGGTAGGCATTGGGATGCTTGTTTTCCAGTTCAATTATTCGAATAGAGTAGGAAATGCCCGCTCCCCTCAAATGCATTTCCGAATCGACCAATCGCTCATCATGAGCCTCCCAGCCCAAAAATCCTCCAAAAAGTCCCATATCCGATCCCTGATCTTTGTGGGTGGTAGCCAAAGAGCCTTCTGGATCAAAATCGATTTCTATCGAAGAAATCCTTCCTCCCAACAAATCATGGCAAATCCGTGCGATCCGGAGAGATGCCGCACAGTGAGAACTCGAAGGTCCCCGCATCACCGGGCCGACTACATCGTTGAAAATACTGGGATAATTCATGGGTTGAAAGCTATGGTGGTCCTTGAAGTTAGGAAAAAGGAGTTAAAAACCAGTCTTCAAAATTTTGCTTCTATGTTTTCAAAAAGAGATAACTTAACCATCAAATCCTCCCAATCCATGATGATTCGATCTCTTTTCCTTTTCTTCTTCTTTTGTCCAATTTTTCTCTCTGCCCAAACCGTTTGCTCTTTGGAAAGCAGAGAGCTATTGGATCAGGAATTGGAAAAGTTGGCAGAGGAATCCGGCAAAGAGCAGGCTATTCAGGAATGGGCAGTAGAAATCGGAAAAGACTTTTTGGGAACCCCCTATGTGGAAAAAACCCTGGAAATCCCCGGTCCAGAGCAATTGGTTATCAATCTGCAGGGAGTGGACTGCACGACCTTTCTGGAAGCAGTAGTGACCTTAGCGCGAATAGCAGAAATGGGAGATTTGAGCTTTGAAAAGTTCGAGAAAGAACTGGAGCTCATTCGCTACCGATCCGGAAAAAATGAAGGGTACCCCAGCCGACTTCACTATTTCACCGAATGGATCGTGGACAATCAGAAAAAAGGAATCATTAAGGATATCACAGCCGAAATCGGAGGCAACCCCTATTCCAACAGTCCTTCATTTATGTCGGCAAACCCCCAGTTTTACCCCCAACTCAGCGAAGCCGCTAACCTAGCCAAGATTCGTGAAGCCGAGGCTCAAATCAGTCAATACGCTTACTCTTTTATCCCAAAAGAGAAAATCCAATCCCTAGAAAAAGGTATTCAATCCGGGGACTTGATCGCCATCACCACTCCCATGACCAATCTGGATGTAGTCCATGTCGGCTTCGCAGTTTGGCAAAACGGCCGGGTTCACCTGCTGCATGCCAGCTCCAAAAACAAAGAAGTAGAGATTTCCGCTCTACCTCTCCATGATTATCTGGCTGGTAATAAGGGACAATCGGGCATTATGGTTGCCCGACTTACCGGAAACTAACAAACTTATTTTTCAAGAAGTCTCTTCAGGTTTTCCAGCCCAACGCTGAAATCATCCCCGATCATTTGCTCCATTCCCATCAGTGGAATCATCAAATTCATGGGATAGGCCATATTTCCTTCAAATCCCCAAGCCACTTCGGTCTGGTTAGGTCCCAAAGAGGTGAAGGTCATATAGGCTTTATCTTTTGCCTCAAAAGGCTCAATAAACCTCAATTCATAATCAATTCGCTCCATTTCCTGAATGGCGATGATCTCCTGCTCGCCGTGGCCGACATCGGGATTTTGGCTTTTCCATCCCGAGACAAATCCGACGGTACCATCCTCGCCCTCGTAGTAATGCTCCATTTCAGGGTCCATCAGCTGCCATTTACTGTATTGGTTCTGATTTTTCAGGTTTTTGGTGAAAGCATAAACCTCCTCAATCGGGCGGTCAATGGTGACTTTTTCTAAGACGCTGTACTGATTGGGGACAAAGAGTCCATACAGCAAAAGGCTGGCAATAGCCAAAACCAGAACTAATCCGGCGATTTTCAGGAATTTCATAGGGTGGGTTATTAGTTTCTTGAATTTATAAAACTTATTTCTCTCAACATCCTGAATTTCAATAAAAAAGAAAGAAAATTATCTTCCAAAATCGTCCTGAAGCCGCACGATATCTTCTTCGTCTGAAGGATTGGAGGCATCGGTGTGCTGCCAGATTTCAGCGACTACACCCCAGTCTTTCTTCCCAATCAGACGGTGACGCTCGCCTTGTTGAAGCTTAATCTTGTCTCCTTCTTTCAAATGTTTGATTTCTGATTCCTCATCGGTAAGACTGGTGGCTACGGCTACTTCTCCATCGATGCATCTCCAGATTTCAGCTCTGCGAAAATGATATTGCCAGCTAAGTCTTTTTTCCGGAGCAACAAGCAATATCTTCGGACTGAGCTTTTCAGAGATTTTTAATGATTCAAAATCCTCATCAGGGAAAAAATGCTTTGCAAAAACCGGAGCTTGGCTTTCTTCAATGACCAAAAAACCTCCCCAAGGCCGTTCCCGGTCTTCTTTAACTATTTGGAGACCCAGCTTTTTCAACAATTCCTCGGCTTGGGCAAAAACTTTCTCTTTATTTCTCATCAGAATCAATTGTAATTACCAAAGTAAAAATCATCTATCTATAAATTAAACCCAACTTAAAAAATCAATCTTTTTTCCATTTCTAAATGAAAATTAACCTGAAAACTCTACTCATTTTTTAAATAAGACTACAAATACTTGGTAAAAAAGACTTTTTTAAATGAATAAAAATGGCTTTCCGAAAACAATGGACCGACCAACTTCTATGAGATTGATTTTCGGAAAATCAGATTAATAGGTTACATTGTACGATAGACCTTTCAAGAAATATCTTTTTAATCCCTTTGCTTTTCGCTGTACTATTCTATGCCTGACGCCTCTTTTCTATCTCAAAAAGGATCCAAAGCTGCGCAAAACCCCATACGGGTAGATCTAAAAATCTACTCAGAAGCGATGGAAAACCTTTATCACCCAAAAACCAATCCATCAGGCACACTCCCGATGAATATTGCAGAAAACCAGCTTTGCTGGGAAATGCTGAGGGAGAGGATTCAAAAAGTAACCCGTGAGAAAAATATTCCCGATTGGGTAGCCAACTACACCGATTCCAATGGTGCCCCTTGTTTTCGGAAATCCACAGCAGAGTTTTTAAGCCAATTTCTTTTTCATTGCCCGGTTGACCCGGACAGCCTTGCCTTTTCTGTCGGGGCTACCTCAGTGATTGAGATGACCAGTTTTTTACTGGCAAATCCGGGAGACACAGCTGTCATTCCTGCTCCCAGTTATCCTGTTTATTCCGGAGATATTGGCAACTTACCCGGAGTGCTACGTTTTGATCTTCAGCTTCCCGGAGGATTCAAGGACAGTGAATATGATTTTGAAATCAGCCTATTGGATCAGGCAAAGGCAGAAATTGAAAGCAAGGGAAGTCAGTTTCGGATGTTGATATTGACTTCTCCTGACAATCCCACCGGAAAAATCTATCGGGAAGACCATCTCAGAAAAATTGCCTCTTGGTGCATGGACCATCAAATCCATCTCGTGGTCAATGAAATCTATGGACTTTCTCAGATTGACATCACTCATCCCGAACTCCAATCGGACTACCCCAACCCGGCCCCATTCGTTTCTTTTGGAAAACTGATGAATGAGCTCAAAAGTCCATTCCTCCATTTTTGGTATTCTTTTTCCAAAGATTTCGGCATTTCCGGTTTTCGGATTGGCTTACTTCATTCCCACAATGCAGCGCTGATTCAAGGGTATCAGAATGCGGGTGCCGGTCATTGCATTTCCAATTATACCCAATGGGTGATGCAGGAAGTATTGGATGATCACGCCTTTCTGAACTCCTATTTCAAAGAATTCAAGACACTGCTCACCCAAGCCTATATTACTTTTACAAAAGGCTTAAAAAACCTCCAAATTCCATTCAATCCCTCCCGGGGCAGCCTTTTTGTTTGGTTGGATTTATCTGAGTTTTTGGAGGAAAAAAGTGAATCCGGAGAGGAAAAACTTTGGCTGGACATCTATAAAAAAACCTCCGTATTGCTGACCCCTTCTCAGGGATTTGGACATCAGCAACGGGGTTGGTTTCGCGTGGTCATTACCAGTATCAGCCCCTCAGAAATGGAAGTAGCCTTGGATCGGTTAAAAGGATTTGTGGAAGATCAAAGAGGTAAAAGTTGCCGTTGATTGATTCAAACTACTAATCAGACTATCTTTTTCACCTTACTTCTAGAAGACATTTAGATTAGGGATTTATTTCAAAAAAGCCCCATTCCAGCCATTTACGGGATCTTTTGATTTTTTTTCAGTGAGCAAAAAAGCTTTCCTGATTTCCCCCTTGGATCAGAAAGAGTTGATTTGAGAATCCATCCATTGGGAGCGATCAGTCAGATAGATTTTCAAGTTTTGGATCGTTTGGTCATAATTGACCCCAATCCCCTGATCCCACTTCGCATAGTTTCTCTCCACAGCCCCGTTGGATTGGAGGTAAGTGACCGCGTCATCCACGATTTTTTGGATTGAGGAAGGGCTGAATTGGCTCTGCCGAAGTTCTTTCCAACGGGTTCTTACAGCCTGCTTAAAAACCGGGTCCTCCAGCAATCTATCCCACCAAAAATGTACCATCCAAGGATCATTGCTGACATAGTCATTGTAATTGGCCACCCAATCATTCATGGGAATTCTCCCACCCTCATCGAAAGCGATATTCATATCCCAAACCGGTCCCATGGCCAGTTTTCCGTCCCGGTCTTTTTGGAGATAGGTGCTCAAGCGGTAGGCATCTACATTCCGGGTCAATTCGGTGATCAGAAAAAAGTCCACAAAAGAATTCAAATCGATGAATTCGGTGTAAGTCCTAGTGGATTGAGAAAAATCGTCTTGCAACAACGCCTCTTCGAATTCCAATAGGTATTGGGAAATGTAAATCTTTTGAGCCGGGGTGATATCCTCGGCCTTAGGATACTCATAGGTGAAATACGTCTCTAAATACTGCTTTTCGTGATAGGGTGGCGCATAAGGCGCAAACGTCAAAGGCTCTCCGAAGATATCAAACGTACTCCTGAAACTATTAAACTCCGTATATCGCGCATCATCATCCCAGTTGGACAAGAAATAGGAAAGCGGCTTCCCGTCATGCTCCGGTCCTGGATCTGTCTTGTCAATTTTGAGAATATATCCTCCACTTAAATTGGTAGAAGAGGAATTGAGGGATTTGATGTCAATGCGGTTGGAATCCCGCTTGAGCTTTTCGCAGAAATAGTAAATGCCGAGATATTCCCCGTTTACTTCCAGCTCCACAAACTGCCCTCTGCTGGCATAGCGGCCCATTTTTCGAAAAAGCTCATATCCTACGTGGTTATAAATGAGACTTCGATCCCAAAGGTATTTCTCCTTAAGATTGACCACATGACCAATCAGTCTCCAGTCTTCCTCGGCAGGCATTCCAAAAAACGCCACATCAATTCCTTCTCCGGAATCATCGATTGTTTCAAAATTGAATCCTTTCTTGTCGGAAAGTCTGAAAGATGTTTTTCCTCTATACTCTAAATCGATTGGGTATTCTCCCTGAAATTTTTTCTCTTGATAGATTTTCATTTTTGCAGGAATCCCCGGTTCGTAGGGAATCTCCCTGCCCTGCGTATCGATCACGAGGTAGGGGATTTGGCTTTCTTTGGTGTCAATGGCAAAGACCTGTCCGTCATCTCCTTTGGAAACAGGAACCTCCGCCGGGTCTTGACAGGACACGAAAAGGAGAATGGAAAAAATGAAATAGAAAAAGGAGGGATTTCTTAAAGGTTTCATTGGCTTCAAATAATCGCTCAAGATAAGGCAAAAGAAAAAACAGCAGGCATTCAGGGTTTATCTTTTTATGACCTGCTGTTTTCAATTGGAATTAATGCGTTATTATCTAAAAATCTCTTCTTCTGAATACTCTTGTCGCCAGGACATTTGGAATCAGCATCCAAATCACCAAGGCTATTCCCGCAATAACCACTCCATACCCGCTGGAGAAGAATTGCTGGAAAAAAGCTCCAGTATAGCCCATCAGGGCCGAGATATCCAATTGCATCAACATGAGAATTCTACCCAAATCCACGGGATTGAGAAGCACCATAGCGAGTGTGGCTTTTTCTAAGGGGTAATCCGCGAAGCTATAAATGACATACAAAACCAGCCCATCATAAACCAACGAGAAGTAAATCCATAAGGCCAAACTTGCTCCCACGGCCTTGGCCTTATCACGGGTCAACACACTTGCCAAAAAGGCAAATCCTGCAAAGACCACACTTAGAATCACTCCAACACTCAGCAGAGTAATCAAGCTGCTGTCCGCTCCCCAGATCAACATCGGAAGGCCAAATCCAATGACCAAAGACAAGCTCAACATCACTACCACAGCTAACAACTGGCTCACAAATACATGAAAACGCTTGACCGGCTGGGCCAGCATCAGTTCGATAAACTCGAGATTGTTATAAAAATGGGTAGTAGCAAAAACGGCTGCAATCAGTGGGATAAACAGCACCATGATATTCATCAAACTCAGGGACACCTTGCTTAGGTCGTCCGATACCTGATAGATCGACACCGCCACTAACGCGAGAAAAAGCGTGTAAATCAATGCGAATCTGGACTTGAGGATGTCGTAAAGGGCGTATTTCAATAACTTAAACATGGCTCAATTGTGGATTAGTTGTCTTTTTTTTTAAGGTCCATTGCATCAGTTTGGCAATAGCTGGAGAAAACCGGCTTTCTCCGGTAAGCTCCTTCAGTTCTTCAATGGTGTCCGAGAAGAATACTTCGCCTTCGAAAATATAAATGGCTCTATTGGTTAGCTCCTCCAGATCACTAAGGATGTGTGAAGTGATCAGAATCAACTTACCGTTTTTCCGTTCTTTTTTGATTTTGGTTTTCAAAACCTCCACTGCGATAGGATCCAGTCCGGCGGTAGGCTCATCGAGAATCAAGACCTCTGGATCGAATAAAAAGGCCAAAGCGGCAGACACCTTTTGTCGGGTACCACCGGAAAGCGTCCCCAAGGCCTTGTTTTTCATTTCCTCCAAGCCAAAGCTTTCATAAAGCTCCAAATCAAAGGAGTCAACTTCCGGACGGATGTCCTTCATCATTGAAAATAGCTGGCCGATCTTCATATTGGCCGGATAGTGCCCAATCTGGGGCATGTAGCCAATCTTTTTTCGATAGGACACATTTCCTTTGACAGATTGTCCCCCCACAGTAATCTCTCCGCTGTCTGGGATCACCATCCCTAAAATCGTTTTGATCAGCGTAGTCTTCCCTGAGCCATTAGGCCCCATCAAGGCGTAGCTGTTGCCGAATTCAAACTCCAGATTGAAGTCCTTCAAAACCTGAAGCTTACCGAATCGCTTGGATATATTCTTAACTGAAATCATAAGGGCGCATTTTAGGTGAGTGATCGATCATTTCGTCGGGAGTCATGGTAGGCAGGATTTTCTCCATCCTATCCAAAAGCGTGACCATAAAACTCCTCCACAGCATGACTGAGGCAGGGATTTTTTCGACAATGACACTGTATAGATTGATCGGACGGAAGGGAACATCCCCGATCGTGTCCCGATTGAGGTCATAGCCCTCGTACTTGTCCCAGTAATTTTCTTTTAGGGTGTTCAGCACCAGATTGCCGTTGGTACTGAGGTCAAAGGTGTTGTTTGAAAAATTATTGGCCTGAAAAAGATTCTGATCGCAGGAAGCCATCAGCTTCAGTGCCCAGCCATTGTCCCGGAAAGTATTCTTTTTGAATTCAATCCGACTACTGCCCTCCATATAGATCCCAACGGTATTTTTCTGGAAGGTATTTCCAGTTACTTCAGAATCTGAAATGTCCTTAAGCAAAATTCCATAGGAGCTGCTACCCCAGTTTTCTTCGAATCGGTTGTCTACCATGGTAACATTTTTGGTGTACATGACGGCGACCCCAGCCCCATTTCTCCGAAAAGTGTTTTTTCGGTAGGTATTGTCATGGGCAAACATGAAGTGAAGCCCATAGCGCATATTACCTTGGATCAAGTTTTCCTGGACTTCTGTATCTGTGACAAACTCAAGATAAATCCCATCCCGGTGTCCGGAGACTTGGTTGTTTTCAATCAGGTTGTTGTTGCACTTCCAAAGGTGTATCCCATTTCCTACCTCAAACTCTCTGACCGCAGAGGCTCTTACCTCATTGTTTCTTATGGTCATTCCTGAGGAATTTGAGAAATGGAGCCCAAAGAAAGTCTCCTCTAAAATGTTGTTTTCAATGGTGCAGTTTTTGGAATCAAAAAACTTGATGGCAGCAGAATCATCCATGTTTGATTTGCCGGTATTGATAAATTTAAATCCCCGGATGAGCACATTATCCGCTGCTACCAGAAAGATATTACCCTTCCCTTGTCCATCCATGACAGGATGATTTTCACCAAGGAGAGAGAGTGATTTTCTGATAACCAGACCTGTGACAGGATAAGTCCCTGAAGTAAAAACTAGGGTGTCTCCGGCAACGGATTTGTCAATGAGTTTTTGGAGAGAATCCGAAGGTTTCACTCTGATTTTAGCTGCATACAAGTGGCTTTCCAAAGCAAAGAAGGAAAATATCAGCAGCAGAATTATGCCGTGCTTTTTCATGATTTGGGGATTAGGATTCATTTAAATTGGGTGGTCAATTCACCCCAAGCAAGGTATACTCCCCCGTTTTTCACTTTGTAATCCTTCAAGAGATTATAGTCAGGAAAGGCCACAATATTCGATGCCATAGGGGTTTGGATTTGGTCTGACTTTAAAAAGAAGGCAAAATTCACATCCAATAAAACTCCGGGATTGAGGTAGTCCATAACCAAGACATGCTTGAAGACTTGTAATTTTCCTTCCTCAGACTCCATATATCCAAGCATGCAATTGACATCGTCGAAGATGAAAATCTTGCCTTTTTCAGTGACCAACTCAGCTCCAAACTTAGGATCCATCAAGGTCATCTTGCAATGGTGACAGGCATCTTGTCCGAGCACGATAGGTCTAGGATCAGAGCTGCATGCTGACAGTACAAGAAGAGAAAATAATGCAATCAGATATCGGTTCATAGCAATGGGTATTTAATGTTTGTCAGGTGTGTTTTGGTGCTCCTTTTCCTTTCCAATCCAGGAAAAGAGCAAGCATCAGCAGGCCAACTCCTCCCATGAGTATCCAGCTGCCGGTATCCGGACCGGAATAAGCGAGGAAGTTGAGTAGCTGTTTGTAACCTATCAAAGGAGGCTGATAACTCATCCCTTCCACTTTGATGGCCGCCTTAGGGTCCAACTCGTGCCCGTATTCATAGCCCCATCGATACATATCCACCAAGATGGCTATTCCAAAGAGGGTCAAAAGACTCAAGAAAGAATAGAGGGACCATTTTTTTCCAATCAGGAAAAACACCAGTCCTAACCCGATCATGGCTCCTATGACATACTTGAGGTAAATGAATTCAGGAAACATTTCCACCCCGATATGCTTCATTCCGATGTAGTGATTGACCCCATTGATCTGGTCTACATTGCCGCTGAGATGGTCGATCCAGATTTTCATATTTAAGCCCTCAGGATACTGAGGAGCCCAAAGGCTGATCTGCCAAAGTGGAGTAAAGTAGGCCGGAATGAGGGTAAAGACGGCTAGGAGAAGCAGGATACGGCTGGAAGTACTGAGCTTTTTCATGAGATGATGGGAAGTGTCGCCGAGACCAGGCTTGATCCCGGCGACAGGTTTATTTATTGAGCTTCGCCTGTGGAGTATTTCAGAGGCACATTGGAGCCTTTGGGTGATACTCTCAGGTAGCCTTGCATCTCCTGGTGCAAGGCTGAACAGAAGTCTGTGCAGTAGAAGGGATAAACCCCTACTCTATCCGGAACCCACTTCAGCGTGGAAGTCTCTCCCGGCATGATCAGCAATTCGGCCGTGTTGGCACCTTTTATCGCAAATCCATGAGGCACATCCCAGTCTTGCTCGAGGTTGGTCACGTGGAAGTACACTTCATCCCCCACAAAGACCCCTTCAATATTATCCGGTCTGAAATTGGAGCGGATTGAAGTCATGTAGACGTGAACCTCATTACCTTTTCGCTCCACCCGGGCGTCATTGACTCCTTTGAGAGCATATGGACTATGATTTTTCTCAATCGGATAGAATTTCACCTGTCGGTCTTTGATCAGTGAGGCCGGGAAAGATTCTGCATAGTGAGGCTCACCGATAGTAGGGAAATCCAAAAGGAGCTGCATTTTATCTCCTGAGATATCGTAAAGCTGAGCAGAGTGCGCTAACTCAGGTCCTGTGGGCAAATAGCGGTCTTTAGTAATCTTATTGTAAGCAACCATGTATTTGCCATGAGGCTTACCGGTAGGTCCTCCGGGGATCATCAAGTGACCTACAGAATAGTAAGTGGGTACCCGATCCAGAACTTGCAAGGATTCAATGTTCCATTTTACAATCTCTGAGGACACAAACATGGAGGTGTAGGCATTTCCTTTTCCATCAAACTCGGTGTGCAAAGGACCCAATCCTGGCTTTTCAACCTCCCCGTGCAAGACAGATTCATATTTCAAAACAGGCATGCCGTTGATATCACCTTCAAAATCTTTATTCTCAATTGCAGCCAGCATTTTGGTAAAGGAAAAGACTGGGATGATCGCCGCCAACTTGCCAGAGCCAATGATGTATTCCCCAGTAGGGTCAGTATCTGTACCGTGGGGAGACTTGGGACAAGGGATGAAATACACGATGTCTTTCAGCACTTCAGGATCCAAAGTCAATACTTCTTCTTTGATCACGGAAGTCGCTGAGTGAGTTTCTTCATCCCACTTGTTGTGTGCATACCGGACCTTTTTCTTGGTACCTTGGCCTGCTTTCACATACTCTTCTGCCTTTTTCCAGTTGACCGCCATGATAAAGTCCTTGTCCTTTTGGGAAGCATTTACTTCCAAAAGTGTATGAGCCATTTCGGTATTGTAGGTAGAGAAGAAGAACCAGCCGTGAGATTTGTTTTTACCGGCTCTAGCCAGGTCAAAGTTGAACGGAGGAGCTTCTATCTGGAAAGAAAGATCCATTTCCCCAGTCTCCTGATTTACGCCGATAAAGGAGATATAGCCTTTGAAATTGTCTTTGTAAGAATCAATGGAAACGTCCTGATTATCCCCCACCGGCACAGAAAATCGGGTACCAGCTACCACATACTCTGTGTTTTGGGTAATAAAGGGAGAAGAGTGATTGCCTGCAGAATTAGGGATTTCAATGATCTCCACTGTTTTGAATGAATTCAAATCCACCCTTGCAATCCGCGGAGTGTTATTTGCATTTCCAAAAGCCCACCTAGCATCATGTTCTGCATTGGTCGTGGAAATAGCAATATGGTGTAAATCATCCCAGGGTACGAAGCCCAGGGAAGTGTTGAGCATGGGCTTGGATTGTTCAGAATATCCCCAGCCGTTTTCCGGGTGAACGGAAAAAACAGGGAGAATTTTTAATACACGTCCGGAAGGGAGCCCTACCACAGACATTTGACCATTAAATCCACCAGAGATGATATTGTAAAACTCATCGTGCTGACCTGGTGCTACATAGACCTTCGAAGCCGCATCGCCTGTGATGGCGCTTTGGGCTCCTTTGGGCTTACATCCGGGTGCTAGAGCTGCAGCCATCAGGCCTGCAGCAAGTAGCAATTTTTGTGTGTTCATTTGGATTATAGTTTAACTGGGTTATTTCACAGCAGCGTCACGCTGACCGGCTTTTTCTTCGTCGTTTTTTCGCATAAACTCAAGGATACCTCTTGCATCGTCTAGGGAGATATTCTGATTAGGCATTCTGGTGAGACATTCCTCCAAAAGCTTCTGTGCTTCGGGATCCTGATCGAGCATGACATCCACATTGGTAATCATGTTCATGATCCATTCTGGGCGTCTGCGGTTGGTCACTCCCTGAAAACCGGGACCGACTAATCTCTTGTCATTCAATTGGTGGCAGGCAGTGCACTTCATGTCCACAATTGCTTTACCTTGATCTGCCAAGGAGGCGTCTATTCCCGCACCCAAGTCCACTTGTTTGATTTCTCCGATTCCTTTGGGATCAGCAGTAGGTACAGGTGCTTCTGAAGCCGAGGCACCAGAATCGGAAGTGGAGGACTGGGAGTCAGTTCCGCCTCCACATGAGGTCAGGAGCATCGCTACGATGCCCATAGACCAGATCATCGCTTTTTTCATAGTTTGGGATTTGTTTTGATTTGGTATTTGGGGAAAGGATATTGGAGTATCTGAATGGATCCTCTGAATTGCATGGCTAAGCATGGCAAGAGAAAGACCGATAGGAAATAGGATAGAAAGAAGAAATAAGCCGAGGTGATACCAAGAGAGGTAGCCCAGTTTGAACCATACCATGGTCCCTTGACCAAAGAGCAAAAGTTCTGTTCCCAAAAAGGCAATAGCCACAAGGTTCCAGGCAATTTTTGTGAGTAGAGTCTGGGGAATACGACGCTCCGCAATAGCCAAACCTGTAATTCCAAAACTCATAGCCCCGAGAAGAACCAGGTGAAGGAACCCGATCACATACATTCGAATGGTGTAGGATATGACTGCTACTTCAGGTAGGACCAAGAGGATTTGGAGAAATCCCTTGGCTATCAAGCTGAAGATAGACAGCTTGAACATCCAGAAAACAAATCTACCCACCGGGAGCAAGGGAAGAATTTTCCATAGCTTACTTAGGACAATGAAGTAAGCAAAAGCCTGAATCGTCACTGCCAGAGAATTAATCCAGAAAAACACAGGGCTGGGTTCGGCCCAAGTAATTACCAAGGCATAGGTAAGGAATACTGAGACCAATAAAACAGCTCGCTGAGTACTAGATATTAGGATCTGAATACCTTTTTTTTCAGCAAAAAAAACCAATAGACCAAGTGTACCTAATACAAACCAAGCATTAAGCTGGAAGTGCAAAAACCACTGGATCGTCATGAAATACAACTCATGCATCCTTCCTAAAGTGACTGTAACAGGTCCTAAAGCCCAAAGCCCGAGCGTAGAAATCAAATACCCTAGGATGGCATAGCGAAGTAGTCGAATTCCAGAACTTTTGACTTGGATTTTCAAAACCCGCCAAAACCGATAAATCAAACCATAAGAAACCACTACAAACAAAGTCGAAAAGCTGATGCTTATCGCTCCGTATCCCTGAACAGGAAAGGAAAGTAACATTCCAATCAGGGAGATCAAGAGCAGGATCATTAGCCAACCATACTTTTTGGAAAGATTTACCCGATTATCCACCGAAAAAATCATCCCTCCCATCAGCATCATAAATCCCCAACCCAACAAGGCTATATGGGAATGGGCGTGTAGAATGTACCGATATTCCAAGACTGGGATTTCTGTCACATGAAATGCCCGCATCACCAAGCCCAAGATGGATGCCATCAGGAAAAATCCCAAGGCCCATCGGGTCCAGATCAAGGTAAACAAATCATTAGGTTCAGAAACTCTCATCGCTTGGATTTTTTAAGTCTTTATAATTAGGAATTTAGATCAGCATACAGCACTTGGGCTTTTGGAAAAAGCAGGTTGTTTTCCAGATGAATATGGGTATGGAGATCCTGCTCAAATTCATGCAGCATAGAGAAAGCTACCCGATAGGTCTGACAAGCATCGGCTGGAGGAGTATATCCTTGAGTCAATCTTTCGATTCTCCTGAACCGCTCCCCTTCTGTATCATGCTCCTCTTCCATCAGGTGAATGGGGTTTTGGATTGTGCCAAAGTGAGGTTTGGAAAGGGGAAAATTATTGTTTTTGGCATCCTCCATGGCCTTGATGTATGGGAAAAGTATAAATTCTTCCTTCTTCATGTGACTTGTCAAGGCATCCGCAGCCGAGAAAAATTCCTCCCGGATTGAGGCCAATTCCGGATGGCGAGGCCCATGAACCCGCTCTATCTTTTCCAAGTAAAATTTGAGCGCAGAAATGGTTTCCTCCACATATTTATGATGGACGCTTACTATATGGTCAATTAGCTGACCGAGCGTCATATCTCTATAAGGAGACTGGTCGGTCACTTTGAGAATGTCTTCCAGTTTTTCTACTACCTCATCTATATCCAACCCACGAGTCGAACAAGCATCACAGAGCCTGACAGCCCCTTTACAACAAAAGTCAATCCCATACTCGGTGAAGACTTTTGCCGTACGGAAATTTTCCGCTACGATTTTTCCTACTTTTCTTTCTGTAATTGCTTTCATTTTTTTAAGGATTATTTGATTCTTTTATCTTTAATTATTTAAAATTCAGGTTTTGAGAAAGCTCACTCCAGCCTGAATTCCCGAGGCCATATCCTGTAGGGAAGTAGTCATCATCATTCCGGTCAGGTGGTCACGAATTGCTTTGAATTTGTAATGCACAGCACATGGATGTTTTTCGGAGCACTCCTGAAGTCCCAGCGCACATCCAGTGAAAATCGAGTCTCCATCGACAACTTGGACAATTTTATAAAGGGGCGCTTTTCTCCCCTCTTCGCTTATTAGAAATCCTCCATTAGGTCCTTTCACAGAAAGGAGTAAATTTTCCCTTACCAGCATTTGCAATATTTTTCCAGTAAACGCCTCAGGAGAATTGACTGCAAAAGCTATTTCTTTAACTCCAGCCCGCTCCTTTCCCTCCGGAAGGGTAGCGAGGAAGACCATCGAATTGATTGCGTATTTACAAGCCTTGGAAAACATCTTCTGACGAGTTGATAGGCCAAAGCTAGAAAAAATAAATAAAGGATAAAAATATCCTGTAATATTTTTTTAATAAAAATTAATCCAACAAATGTGTCTTATCTGAAATATCGCGAATGATCTGATCAAGTTCTTCTGCTGACGAGTTTATGAACTTGAAAATCTCCTCTTTTTCTGATTCAATTATCTCCGGATCCTTTAAAAGGGAAATTAATCCCATCAAACGGGCAAGCGGGGCTCTGACTACATGAGACTGAATCCATGCAATTTCTCGAAGTAAAGTATTTTGGCTTTCTATTTTTCTTAAATAGGCTTTTTCAAGGGTCACATCTTTGGCAAGAACTAGCCGACTTTGGCTATTCCCCAATTTGATTGAAATAGAAGAAATTTCGACTTCCATTTTTTCTCCAGATTTCTTTTTATGAATAAATATTTTCCCCCGGATGTACCTATTTCTATCAGAAGCTTGGAGGTATTTCTGCAAGGTTTCTGCCTCCTCTTTTGGACGGAGGTCAAATATATCCAGTTCCAAAAATTCAGGTCTGGAGTAACCGTAATTTTTCTGTGCCGCAAGATTTACATCTAAAATGGAATAGGTTTTCTGGTCGTAAATCCACATTGGGATAGGACTATTTTGAAAGAGATCACTGTATTTAGTTTCGGATTCCTGGAGTTTTAAGAAAGATTCCTGAAGTTGGATCTGAGCTTCTTGCTGATTGGTAATGTCTATTCTGACTGCTAAAAATCTTTTTGCCTCGCCTTTGCTATTTTTCAGCGGTACTATTATGGTATCCACCCAATAATAAGTCCCATCTTTCCGCTTGTTTTTTAATACACCTCTCCACTCCTCCAAATTGAGAATCTTTCTCCAAAGCTGCTGGTAGAATTCTGCATTATGGAAGTCCGATTTATTGATTCTTGTGTGCTTTCCAATGAGCTCTTGGCGAGTGTAGCCAGATAGCTCACAGGTGCTGTCATTAACATATTCAATGTACCCTTCTCGATTAGTTATAATGATATTCGTTGAGGAGTCAAGGGCATTTCTAAATTCTTGCAGTCTCCTTAATGACTTTAAAAGTTTTCTTTTCAGGATATATTCCTTCTCCACAATTTGAACCGATCCAAATATCCGAAGAGCTTCTCCATTAGAATTTCGCTGAACAAAGGCCCGGTCCTTTACATGTACGTACTTGTTTTTATTGGTCAATAATCGATAAGCACCCTTCCAGATGAATTTATCAGGAATTTTAAGAAATTCCTCAAGTTGTTCATTTATACGTAGACTATCATTGGCATGAATCCTATTCCGCCAATCCTGAAAAGAAATTGGATTACCATTACATTGTGAACCAAAAATCCTCTTTGTACTTCCTTTAAGGATTATCTCATTCTCCTTCAAGTCTATTTCATAAATAACTTCCCGAGTAGCTTTTACTGCCAGTTCGAATCGAATATTTGCTTTTTCTAATTCCTGGATGAAACGGATTCGTTCTGTTACTTCATTTGCCAGCCCAACCACTTCACAAGGAATTCCATTTTTATCTAAGAGCGGTGCTAAGCTCACTCGGAGCCATCTCTTCTCTTTTCCTTCATTAAAATCCCAATCATAACTTACCTTTTCGCCCCTCAGACAATCTTCATAGGCTGTCCTGTGAATCTTGGCTTCTGCGGGACCGGTAAGTCCGTCGACTTTTATACCCAATGCCCTCTCTGGGTTAAACTGAAAAGATTTTAGAAGATTCCCATGAAATCCGGTAAAACGCAAATTCTTGTCCAACGTAAAAACTAATCCATCAATATTATTTACCAGATTCAAAAATCTATGCTGCGAAAAAAAGGAGGACTTTTCTGCCAAAACTTCCTGAGTATGGTCTATTAAAACAGCATCCCAACAATATCCATCTTTCTCTTTTCTAACGGCCCAGGTTCCTCTTAAATATTTTATGTTTTGAAGATCGATAGTCAATTCCAAAAGACAAGAAAAAATCAACCCATCAGACTTCGACTGATTTAACTTTAATTCAAGATTTACACGACTTTCTAAAGAAAGATGCTGCCAAAAATAATCCTGAGTTTTAACTATCTCCTCTGAAGAAAATCCCCAGTAATTGATGCAAGAATTGTTGATGTAGTTTATTTGATAGCCAATTCGGGAAGATTTCATTTCTAGAACAAGGCCCGGAATACAAGAAGTAATCATCTCAATTTTTCGAGTTCTTTCATGAGACTCTGTGATATCCTGAAAAGACCCAAAAACTTTGATCACTTTGCTTCCATTAAAAAAGGCCTCACCCATAGCCCTTACCCGTTTCTTGTTGCCTTTCAGATCATAAAAATCAAACTCTCCATCAAATGGCTCTCCTTTTTTTATACACGTATCGAATAATATCCGAATCTTTTCTCTTGAATACCCTTCGGCATAAAAATTAATCGCCTCATCGACAACCAAATTTTCACTAGATAAAATGCCGTGAATAATTTTAGTCTGCGGGTCATGGATGAGCTTTTGGGATTCCACATCATAGCTCCAAAAACCAAGCTTGGCTAATTCAAGTGCCCTATTCCTTAGAATAGAGAAACTTTCATTTTCAGGAATTATGGTAATGGTCCAAACCAATTCTCCCCCAGGAAGGGACTCACTCGCTAACCTAATTTTTTCATCATTGGAAAATAATTCAGAAAAATGATTGGTAGTGACAGTCCAATGATCCTTATTAATTGAAGGAAAAAACTCCTTGAGACTTTTGGATAATACTTGGTCTTCTTCAACACCAAAAAAACATAAAAACACCCGGTTACATTGGATGATTTGAAGATCAGAATGAGTGATGACCAAAGGTACATGAATATACTCGATCCATTGGAATGCTGCGGAGGACTTCATCTTGACTGGTGAATAGGTCATCTTAATTAATTTGAGGATGTTACAAGTGTCAATCCTATTCCTTTAGCTAGACTTTTATTTTCTAGGAAATTCTAATAGACAATTAATTCCTGATCCTACTAATTCACAAAAAGAGCAATACCAAGGAATTGATTTTCAAAATTCTTAGAACACATCTTCTGACGAGTTGATAGGCCAAAGCTAGAAAAAATAAATAAAGGATAAAAATATCCTGTAATATTTTTTTATAAACTTTCTAGTACTAGTTTTACGACATGAAAATTTAAATCAGGTCATGCACTTCCGATCCCTATCTTTTATTTTCCCCATGGTCCCTCTGGGAGTGATCCTAGGAATAACAGGTGGTTGGCTGAGACTGGGGATTGAATGGGTGGCGATACCTGATGCATCCACCTATCATGGCCTGATTATGACCGGAGGCTTTCTCGGCACCTTGATTTCTTTGGAAAGAGCCATGGTCATGTCCAAAAAAATCTGGTTGCTCATTCCCCTGCTCTCGGGATTTTCCAGTATTGCCTTTTTGATGGGAAATTCTGATGCAGGATTGCTTTTGCTGATGGTCGGTTCCTTGGGTCTCAGCTTGATCATGCACCTGCAAACTCTGAAGCACCCAAAATTCCACTCAGCGCTGCTCTATGGAGGATCGGTTTGCTGGTTTATCGGGAATTTTCTTACCTGGAACAGCGGACTGATCGCCGCAGGCAGCACTTGGTGGATGGCATTTCTGCTATTTACCATCGTCGGAGAGCGGCTGGAATTAAGTCAGTTTTTACCTGTCCCATCTTGGTCCAAAAATGCCTTAAAATCACTGCTTGCGCTTTTTACCTTGGGTCTTATCCTACCTTTTCACGGATGGGGAAAAGAAATCATGGGGGTTTCCGTCCTTTTGATAGCGATTTGGCTCCTCGTCTTTGACATGGCCAAGGTAGCTTCCAAAACTCCAGGGAAATTCCGCTACATAGGAGTGGGATTAAGGGTAGGATATGTCTGGTTGGCCCTCAATGGCCTGATTCTACTTAGCATGGGAAATCATGTCCTCTTTTATGATCTTATGCTGCACACCTTCTTTTTGGGATTTGTATTTTCCATGATTTGGGCCCATGCCCCTATCATTTTCCCAATCATCCTTGGCATTCGCGAGAGTCCGTATCATCCCCTGCTTTGGTTTTCATGGGTAGCTTTCCAAATCAGCCTTTTGGGAAGAATTCTCCTCAGTATTCTGGAGATTTATGAGCTTCGCAAATATTTTGGTGTCGTCAATGGATATCTGATTCTGATCCAATTCCTTCTCATGGCAGGTATTGGATTTTGGAAAATCAGGCATGGGCAATTAGCTGGTAATCCAAGTCACAAAGCCCAAATGAAAAACGTGTCAAATTTGCAATCCGGTGACTAAAAATTGGACACATATCGCCCTCATTTTTCTCATCCTGCTCAACGGAATGGGATACACTGTGATTCAAGTTCAGTTTTTGATGGATCGAGAGCAAATCACAGCCCTCTATTGTATCAATAAAGATCAACCTGAACTTCAATGCCAAGGCAAATGTGAATTAGGCAAGCGGCTGAACGAAGCTAAAAATCATCAGGATAATTCGACCGATATCACATTAGAAGAGCTTCATTTAACCTTTTTAAAAGAGAAAAGGGAAGTTTGGACCAGCCAATTTGCTGTATTGAACTTTAATATTACGAATACACCCACTACCAAAAACTCCAAATTATTCGATTTGGAAATTGACTTTTTCCATCCTCCCCAAAGCTGATTTTTCTGTAGATAAAAATCAGGAAGAACCTGATTATGGACTCAAGTCCTCATTGATTATCCAACTCAAATACTATGAAAAAGCTCATTTCGCCAGCTTCAGGGATATTTCTTGCCCTCATTCTGGCATTTCAATCACTCACTTCATCCTTTGCTCAGGATAAAAAAAGCATCCAGATTATTGATCAATCCACTTTTGAGGGTATTCCGGGCGTGACCTATCGCTATGGTTTCCAAAAAGGAGTCTCAGATGATAAGGGAATCATCTATTTGTTGACTGACGAAGAAACTTGGCTCTATCTTAGCCATCTCAGCTACGGTAGTTGGACCTTGGATCCGACAGAAGTTGCCAATGCCATCCAAAACGGAAAAATCACCAGAAAGGAGGAAATCCACGGACTCCAGCCGGTCTCGGTCATTGCGCTCAAAATGACTCAAGAAAAGGATAAAAAACTCCTTATTTCAGATCAAGAAAGGCTTCATCATGACGCAGGTGCAATTCTGGGTTTGGACCCGGTAGTTTCAGGAATTCGCAAAAGCAGCAGCTTTGGCTTTGACCCGGTCATGCGTGGATTTAAATACGATCAACTCAATATCGTAGTCAACGGACTCCAGTCAGCCAATGCAGCCTGCCCCAACAGGATGGACCCTCCCACATCTCAAATCGCCCTCAACCGGATTAGGGAGGTAGAAATCCTTAAGGGCCCCCATGCTCTTCGTTACGGTATCGGCCTTGGTGGCACCATCAATTACCTTCAAGAATCCCCAGCATTCACATCCACTCCTGGAGTCTATGGAAAAGTCTCCTCTCTGTATGAATCCAATGGAGACGTATGGAGAAATGACTCGAGAGTCGGTTTTCAGGGAGCAAAATATGATGTTGGGATTCTGGGGAGTTATTCGAAAGGAAATGATTACCTCGATGGCGATGGTAAGCCGATTCCTGCCAACTTCCAACGAGGAACTTTAGGTTTATACGCTGATCTAGAAGTAAGCCAAAAAGATCTGGTCCAGCTCACTATCAATCGGAATTTTGCCCGAGATGTGGATTTCCCATCCCTAGGTATGGATCTAAGGACTGATGATACTTGGATGGGAAGTATCAAGCATACAAGAACTTTTTATGGGAAACCATTGACCCAATGGACCAACTCCCTGTATTTCACTAAGGTGGATCACCTGATGGACAACCTACTGCGTGAACCTAGAATGGCGGATGCTTCTACCCCAGCCATCACCCAGAATTGGGGATTCCGAACTGAAGGCGAATGGAAATTTTCCCAAGGGAAGCTTTATGCCGGGGTAGATTTCAAAGAAGAATCAGCAGACGGGACCAGAACCCGTGTCATAACCATGGGACCAATGGCTGGAAAAGTATTCTTTGACAATCTTTGGCAAGACTCTCAAATCCGAAAAACAGGAGTTTTTGCCAATTACCTAATACCAATTGGCGGAACTGTCCTCACTGCATCCGGCCGTTTGGAAGTAAATCAAGCAGTAGCTAACAATCCTGCAGAGGAATTTGCCCAGTTACATCCGGAAATGGAAAATACCCAGCTCAACCCAGGAATCAGCATTGGAGCTCAGCGGGATTTGGGAAAGGCATTTTCCCTTGGGATATGGGCCGCAAGTGTACGAAGAAGCGGAAGCCTCTTGGAGAGGTACATCAACTATCTCGCTGTGGGTTTGGACCCTTGGGAATTGGTGGGTGACCCTCAGATCAAACCCGAAAACAACCATGAAATCGATGTGGTATTGAGCTACGGTCGAGAAAGAATCTCACTTGAGCTTACCCTGTTTGGAGCTTACATGAACGACTTTATTTCTTCAGTCAAAACTGACCTCAAGCCCAGGCTTACCACCAGCCCAGGAGTACGGCAATATGTCAATGTGGATGAAGCAATGAAAGCCGGCTTTGAGCTCAATTTCAAACAAAATCTGAGCGATAGACTCATTCATACCTTGGGAATTGCTTATACCTATGGAAACGATCTAGTCTTGGACGCACCTCTTCCTGAAATCGCCCCCTTGGATTTACGCTACGGGATCAGAGGAAATTTCTTACAGGGCAAACTGAGTACTGGACTTAACCTGAGACATGTGCTGACGCAAGAGCGGGTTTCAGAAGCCTTTGGAGAGGGTTCCACTCCTGGGTTTACGTTGTTGGATTTGGATGCTAGCTATCCGATCGGAAAGATGATCTTGGTCAAGGGAGGAGTTCAAAACCTACTGGACGAAACCTATTATGAACACTTGACCAGACCTATAGGCATGGATAAAACCCCAATGTATGCCCCAGGGAGAAACATCTTCTTTATGGTAAGCTTGAAGTTTCCCTGAGTTTGATCCTCCTAAGCAAGACAGTCTCAAAAATAAAATTTAGCACTCGGAGCGAGGTAGAAATGTATTCCAGATTTTTGGAAATGGCCTTAGACTCCGATCATCTTTCCCCTTCGGCTATTGGCAAATTCATCAAGGTCGAAGGGGAAAGCTGACAAAGGAATGATTCAGATTCCTTGCTTTTTTAATCGTGTCTTACTCCTTCCACCACTTTGAAAATATGCAGAAATGCCGGAAAAATGGCATCAATTGACTCTGCTGCCCCTTTGGTCGAGCCGGGAATCGCCAAGACCATCATTTCTCCCAGTTGGCCAGCTACAGATCGGGAAAGCATCGCAAAGGGAGTCCGTTGCTGTCCATAGTTCCGAATAGCCTCCTCAATTCCTGGGATTCTTCGGTCCAGAATTTCTTCCAAAGCATCAGGAGTAACATCTCTTGGTGATAAGCCTGTCCCTCCGGTAAAAATAAGCAGATCAAGGTTTTGTTCTTGATACGATTTGGCTTGCTTCTGGATCAAATCAAAATCATCCGGAATTATCTCCTTTTGGGTAACCTGAACTCCCCAATCCGTTAATTTTTTGCGGATCACTTCTCCGGCTACATCCTCGCCTTTCCCGGCGGATATGGTATCCGAACACACCACTATAGCAGCCTGAATCACCCGTCCGGGCTTGCCTTGACGGTCTGATTTCCCTCCTCTTTTTTCCACCAGCTTGATCTGTTCTATACTCACTCCTTTATCGATAGGCTTGAGCATGTCATACATGGTCAAAGCCACCACAGAAGCTGCGTGCATGGCCTCGACTTCTACTCCTGTCTTGTAAATTGTATGGATTTCCACTAGAACCTTTACCTCCATTTCCTCTACTTCATAGCTTACAGAAGTGAATTCGATAGGCAGAGGATGACAATCCGGAATCATGTCCGCAGTCCGCTTGGCAGCAAAAAGTCCGGCAACTCTAGCACATTCCAAAACATCGCCTTTTGGGACAGCTTTATTCTTTATAGCCTGAATGGTTTCAGGCTTGCTTACTTTGACGATAGCTTGTGCGATTGCCTTTCGAAGGGTGGTACTTTTTGGGGTAATGTCAACCATTTAGGAAGGATTTAGTCGCTTGCAAGTTACCATATCCTGAATAAAATCCTTGAGATGCTCGATCTCCACATGGTCCATCAGCACGATTTTATACCATTGATTGGTCTCATCGTGGGTTTGTGGGACCAAGTTATATTTATGGGCCAATGATTCCGGCACACACTCGGAGCGGATCGTCACAATGTTCATTTCCGGCTCACGAAAATAGATCACCCCCAACTGATCCAATTGCTTGCAGAGCCAGTTGGTGCGCATCTTGATTACTGAAATCTTTTCAAACCACTTGTGAGGACCATAGGTAGTCAATATCACCCAAACAGCCACAGCATTGGCACCCGATCGACTGCCGCAAAGGGTCAAGTCCATCCCCTCCACATATTTTGCTTCTGATGTCAGTACATTTTCAATCAACCCTTTTCTGCAGACGAATATCCCGGTACCATAAGGTGCCTGAAGCATTTTATGCGCATCGATAGTGATCGAGGAAATATCCGGATTGGTGAAGTTGATTTGGTTTTCGAAGTCTCCAAATGGATAGACAAACCCTCCATATGCTCCATCTATATGCATGCGGAAAGGCAGTTGATATTCATGAAGGATATCAGTAAAAACCTTGGGATCATCTACTGAACCAAACATGGTAGTTCCCATATTGGCTACTACGATAAAGTACTTTTTACCTTGCTGAAGGCTTGATTTCACTGCATCTTTCACGGCCTTTGGGCTTACTTCTCTGGTATCCGGATCTACGGGGACTTTTATCCAGTCAATCATCAGTAGGTTGGCTGCCTTTGGAATAGAATAGTGCGTATCCTCTGAAGCCAAGATGGCTATATCCTCCAATTTTGCCCCTAGCTTTTTGAGAAATTCATTTCTATAAATCCAGAGTGCTTGGGCGTTGGCTTCAGTGCCTCCGGGAGAAATATACCCGTCAAACTGACCTTCTTCAATTTTGAATAAATCCACTGCCATCATATTCAAAACTTCTCGCTCAATAGCCTGGGTACCTTTAAAGGCGTATTCTGAGGTCCCAAAAGTATGGCAACCGATATGATTGGGATTGGCGATATAGGTACTCAGGACGGGCATTTCTCGGAGAAAAAGAGACTCGTTGGTAAAGACTTTCTCGTCCAATCGGGATGCTGGATAGCCCAAATTGGCATCTTTGGAAAAATCCACATTGTCTTTTAGGGCTTGCTGCACCCTAGCCAATCGCTCATCGGCTGTTAGCTTTTTCCAATATTTCATCTCAATTATCATCTTCTTTGGGTTTAGAGTTCCAAAATACCAGTTCTTTTTTTAGCATTTCCTGATAGAAATCATCTTTGGATGATTCTATAACTATGCATTTCCTAATTGTCAAAAATGAAAACGTTTTAAATAAAATATAAAAGGATTGTTTTGTCTTTTTTTTAAATTTTATTAGATTTGGCTATCGAAAATCAATGAAGATTACCTAACCCTTTTGAATCCAAATCCAGCCCAATGAAAAAGTTGTTTTATCACCCCATCCTCTTTGTAGCTCTGACTGCCCTTTCCTGTGGCGGTCAGAGTACAAACCACACCGCCAATCTAGCTGGCCTAGCCCCCGGTCCCGGACAATCTGCTGTTATGGACGATGTCTCTAACCCAAATGTGGTACAAGTAGCCGTTGGCTCACCTGATCACAGTACCCTTGTGGCAGCATTGAAAGCCGCCGACTACGTGGATGCCTTGACAAATGTGGGCCCATTTACAGTATTTGCGCCGACCAACACTGCATTTGATGCACTTCCTGCGGGCACATTGGATGATCTGGTCAAACCGGAAAATCAACGACAATTAAGAGACATTCTAGAGTATCACGTCCTATTGGGCGTGTACAAACCCGGTGATTTCGTCAACGGGAGAAATTTGGGAACTGCTGATGGCCGGTCTGTTACAGTAGCTTTGGCAGAAGATGGAACAGTCACCATCAATGGTGCCAAAATCGTAGGAACAGTATCCGCTTCTAACGGAATCATCCATGTCGTAGACCAAGTCTTGATACCAAAATAGATAGATGGGTTAATGGTTTGTTATGGTTTTTTTAAGAAAAGCCGGAGTTATGTGACTTCCGGCTTTTTTCATTTGAGCATAGCCTAGTATATTACAGACAAAATTATCCGCTATGTTTTCCCAAGCCTCCAAGTACGCGATCAAAGCGATCATCTATGTATGGACTCAAAGTCTTGAGGACAAAAAAGTTGGAGCCAAGGAAATTGCCCCAAAAATTGATGCTCCGGAGGCTTTTACTGCTAAAATTCTCCAAACTTTATCGAAGGCAAAAATCATCAGTTCGACCAAAGGTCCAAATGGTGGATTTTACGTCAATGAAACCCATGCCAAGTATACCCTCAAAGACGTGGTCAAATGCATGGATGGCGATCACTTATTTTCCGGTTGTAGCCTCGGCTTACCCAAATGCTCAGAAAAAAATCCATGCCCTCTCCACTCAGAAGTAGTAAAAGTAAGACAGGACTTGGATAGAATGCTCACTTCCAAAAGCCTAAAGCTTTTAGCCATTGAAGTAATCAAAGGAGAAACCAGACTTTCGGATATCGCTTAAAAGCCCAAAAGAAAATTTCCTTTGGGCTCAGATTTCATTGTCTATCAGTTTATTGACCTCTTACTTTTTATTTCCTCGGCCCTTTCCTTACTGATTCCCCAAACTTTTCCTTCCAGAGCATCATCGAGCAGGCGATCGATATAGCCATTGCTGATCTCATTGCTGTCTTTGTACTTTATTCTCAACTCATCCAATCGCCGATGAAGATCTGCCCTCACCTCTGCGTAAGCAGGATCCTCGTAGACATTTTTTAATTCCTGAGGATCCTTGACCCGATCGATCAGCTCCCAATAATCTTGGGTGAAATAATAGTGAACCAGCTTGTAATCTTGGGTCACAATTGCGTAGTGCCGATTGACCATATGCTCCGCAGGATACTCGTAATAATGGTAGTACACAGCATCCCTAGTCCACTTCTCAGTGTTTCCGGTCAATACCGGAAGCAAACTCTCCCCTTGCATATCGGCCGGGGCAGGAATGCCCGCAGCTTCCAAAAAGGTCTGGGCAAAGTCTAAATTCTGCACCAAGGCATCTGATTTAGTATTTGCCTTTACCTTTCCAGGCCAAGCAACCAGCAAAGGAGTTTTGAAACTTTCATCGTACACAAATCGCTTATCGTACCAGCCATGCTCACCAAGGTAAAACCCTTGATCCGATGTGTAAACGATGATGGTGTTTTCCATCAGATTATTGGCTTCCAGGTAATCCAAAAGCCGCCCGACATTTTCATCGACTGCTTTGATGGTACCAAGATAATCCTGCATATAGCGCTGATATTTCCATCTCATCAGATCCTCTTGACTAATGTTGGGATAGTTTCGGATAAATTCCTCACTGATAGGATCGTAGTATTTTTTGAAATTTTCCGCTTGTGAAGGGGTAAATCGGTTCATCTGTCCATTAAACCGACTGGTATCATAGCCTCCCACATCAGCAATTCCCAATTGCTTCAATACATCCGGCCGAAGCTTATTGTCCCCTGACCAGCCCATGTGAGTGAGAATATTCATCTCCGCTTCCGCTGCTGCGGGACGGGTCGAGTAGTCATCAAAAAGGGTAGCCGGCTCCGGGAAAGTCTTTTGGGTAAATTCCTCCATGTGCCGCTCTGCCATCAGCCAGGGACGATGAGGAGACTTATGCAGATACATGAGGAGGAAAGGTTGATCCTTCTTCCTTTCTTTGTCTAACCAGTCCAAGGTCATGTCTGTGACGATATCTGTCACATAGCCTTCCACCCTGATGTTTCCTTCGTTTTTGGTAATAAAATCGGGGTTGTAATAGGAACCTTGTCCTGGCAAAATCTTGAATTGATCAAAGCCTTTGGGATTGTTGCCAAAATGCAATTTCCCAAACATGGCCGTCTGATAGCCCGCCTGCTGCATCAGCTGGGGAAAGGTCACATTGGTCGTGTCAAAAGGAAAATGGTTGTCGATTTTCCCATTGAGATGGGAATGCTTCCCGGTCAAGATCGTCGCCCGACTCGGTGCACAGATTGAATTGGTTACCGAAGCTTGGGTGAAAAGCATGCCCATTTTGGCAATTCGGTCGATGTTCGGGGTTTCTATCAGGGTATTGTCATAGGCCGAAATAGCCTGATAGGCATGATCATCCGACATAATGAAAATGATATTCGGCCGATCGGATTTACTTTCCTCTTTAGGCTGACATGAATACGATGCCAGACCTACCAATCCAATTATCCAAAATCTTAACAAGGACTTCATAGGCATAGGAGATAAATTAATTGGCTTTTTCTTTTTTTCTATCCTCGAAAATCTTGTTCAGAAGATCCTTGTCTTTGCCACCAGCATAGGACTTATTTTCCTCCAGGTAATCCAGGTATTCATTCAAATACCGCTGAGAAATCTGTGAGTTATCACCGTACTTATTCCTTAAGCCTTCCAGTCGAGCATGGAGATCTTTTCTGATTTCGGCATAAGCCGGGTCGTCGTAGGCATTGGTGAGCTCCTGAGGATCTTTGATCCGGTCGATCAGCTCCCATTCATCCGTGTCAAAATAATAATGGACCAGCTTGTATTCCTTGGTCACGATCGCATAGTGTCGTTTGACCATGTGGACCGAAGGATACTCGTAATAATGGTAATACACCGCATCCCGGGTCCACTTTTCGGTATTTCCGGTAAGCAAAGGAATCAGGCTTTCTCCCTGCATATCGGTTGGGGCGGGAATTCCCGCTGCTTCCAAAAAAGTCTGCGCAAAATCGAGGTTCTGCACCATTTCATTGGATTTGGATCCGGGAGCCACTTTTCCGGGCCAGGCTACCAAAAGGGGCGTTTTGAAGCTTTCGTCATAGATAAATCGCTTGTCAAACCAGCCATGCTCTCCCAGATAAAAGCCCTGATCTGAAGTATAAACGATGATGGTGTTTTCCATCAGGCCATTTTGCTCCAGATAATCCAGGACCCGTCCCACGTTTTCGTCCACAGCCTTGATCGTGCCCAGATAATCCTGCATGTAGCGCTGATATCGCCATTTCATCTTTTCCTCCTCAGTCATGCTGGGGTATCTCTTTTTGAAATCCTCATTGATCGGCTGGTAATATTGATCCCAAACGGCTCGCTGAGCGGGATTAAGCCGGCCCACTTCTCCTTCGAAAGCTGCCTTTCCCCAATTGGAAGTCTCCTCAATGCCCAACTCATCCATCACACTTGGATAAATCTTGGAATCACCTGCCCAATGCATGTCTTTCAAGAGGTTCATTTCTGCTTCATGGGCAGCTCTACCACGACCCGAATAATCGTCAAAAATTGTTGCCGGCTCAGGGAAGGTTCTGGTGGTGAATTCTGCTAAATGTCTTTCCGCTGGCAACCACTCCCTATGCGGAGCTTTGTGAAGGTAGAAAAGTAAAAAGGGATCATCTGCCTTTCGCTCATTTTGGAGCCAGTCCAAGGTCATATCCGTAATGATGTCCGTCACATAGCCCTCCACTTGGATACTCCCCTCATTCTTGGTGATGAAATCCGGATTGTAATATTTGCCCTGACCCGGGAGAATTTTAAACTGATCAAATCCTTTGGGATTATTGCCGAAATGCAGCTTTCCAAACATGGCCGTCTGATATCCTGCTTCCTGAAAAAGCTGGGGAAAAGTCACATTGGTTGTGTCAAAAGGAAAGTGATTGTCCACCTTGCCATTCAGATGGGAATGCTTCCCGGTCAGGATCGTAGCTCGACTTGGGGCACAGATGGAATTGGTCACCGTGGCATTGGTGAAGAGCATCCCCATTTTGGCGATCCGGTCAATATTTGGGGTCTCGATCAGATGATTGCTGTAAGCCGAAATGGCCTGGTAAGCATGGTCATCTGACATAATAAAAATGATGTTGGGACGGCTCGGGATTGCTTCTTGATCTTTTTTTTGGCAGGAACCCAAAGCGAGAAACAACCCAAAAAAGCCCATCAGACAAAATGTTCTCATAGTATATAGGAAATATGTAGTGGTTAAATTAGGCCTTTTCCCCCACTCACAGAAAAAAAATACAATCAATGGAAAAATAGCCTGACCAAAGCTCACTTCTCAACTTCATGTGATCAGCTTTTTCTTACCCTTTTATAGTTGGGATTCCATAATTCCGACCAGTCTGTTTCCAGAAAATTAGGCCCTGTGGTGATTTCCGAGTGGACAATTCCCGGATAGCCGGTATTCCACTCCATGAGTTGCATGGTATTGTTTTGATCCCAAATCACATCCCAACCAATAATTTCCATGGTGGCTTCCCGATCGTGTAGGTCCTCGCATCTACGTACCATCTGCTCAAAACCCGGAAGCTGAAGCCCTTCCCAAGCGATTTTGGAGTCAGGATGCTCTTGAGATAAGTTCCAGTCTGAATCCAAGGAATACCGATCCAACTTTCCAGATGGTGTCACTCCCACTACTAATCTGGAACTTGCCGTGACCCGATCAACTCCATCTCGTCCAAAACGCATAAAAGCCGCCATTTTTTTGGCAGCCTTGCCCCAAGGCTTTACAGTCGTGATTCGAAGTGTCGCGACACTGTCCCGTGAAAATCTGCCAAACCACTCATGCTGTTGAATAGGGCGTTGAATGACAAAATCCATCAATTTCCAATCTTCAAAATGATCAAAATCATCTGCATTGAGCCGGTAAAATCCCTCTCCACGCATAGAAGCATTTGTTTTGACGATAATTTGAGGTGTCTGTGAAAAGAAAAATTCCTTTGCTTGTGCCTTGGTCATGAGCTGGTTATTCACCCCCATCCAGCAACCTCTGACATAATAGCCCAAATCGGGCATATCATCAGCCTGTAAAATCCGCTTGGCCAGTTGCCGGAGATCACTGATGGTATTGTGAAAGCCATTGGTTCTTGGAAGGACATGCTGTTCAAAATAATTATCCGGAATCCAGCCTTCCTTAAACTCGCCCTGATAAACGGAATAAGCTTGGAGCATGGGAGCAAAACGAATCGACCCCAACTTTTCCTTGGCATAGGCATCTATCATCCGTTCTTGGAAAGCAGAGAGCCGATGCTCGGGATGAACCTTCAAAGTGGACCGGATTAATTTCTGCGCAATGACTTCTTGGTTTTTGGCTTGCTTCTGAAAATATCGATCTGCAGAAAATCCTTTAATCTGCTTTTTGAGAGTTTGAAAAAGGTGAGACATAGAACGCCAGTATGAAAACAATCAAAAATACCATTTTTATGATTCCAGCTTTTACTTGGAAAGTCCAATTTGAAAAAAAGCCAGTTCCGAAAATCGAAACTGGCTTTTGACTGCATTTCTTTAAAACTTCAATCCAAGTGTCAGGTAGAAAGTCCTTCCATCGGCAGGCATAATTCCCGGACCGGGATAGCCACCGGCCCTTCGAGTGAAGTACCGCTCATCAGTCAGGTTGTTTACCCCTGCCTTCAAGCTGTGCTGCTTCCACACATTCCAACTTGCAGAAAGGTCCTGAACTTGATACGCTGGAATCAGGCCTATGGTCGCTGCTGCATTAGGCGTGGCTGTGTTGGAAGCATCGGAGAAGGTCTCACTGATATCACTCATTTGCCAAGTCATGGAAAACTTGCCCAAGCTGTAAGTAGCTCCGAATCGGTTGATGTTTCTAGGAGCATTTTCTACTTGGTTTCCTGCTAGGTTTCGCTCAGAAATTTCACCATTATTCACTGAGGTAACCACAAAATCTTTGTAAGTCGCATTAATTACAGCCACTGAAGCAAAGAGGTGCAAGTATCCATATCTGGAACTTCCCACGAAGGCTGTGATCGGATCAAATTCCACATAACCCTCAAAGCCTTGGCTTACTGATCTACCCAAATTGGTTCGGAAGTTAAAAATGCTTCCATCGGTATTTACCTGAGCAATAGTCCCGATTCGGTTATCATAATTCAGGAAGAAATAGCTCAGGTCAAAGTTGAGGTAAGAGGAGATTTTTCCTCTGTAGCCAAAGTCAAAGTTATACCCTCTAGCGTCCTGTAAGTTGGGATCAATCACATCCGTAGTAGCCGGAGGAGTCAAATCTGAAATCAAGACCGGCCGGTAAGCTTGGGAGAAATTGGAGTAAAATTCCGTGGTTTTGCCCACATGGTACTCTGCACCCAGACCCAACAGGGCAAAAGTTCGAATTCGGGTCGCAGGGGTTAAAATTTGAGGATTTCCATTGCTCACATTGAGCTGACCTTCCATATTGGACTGAATATTTTCCAAACGAAGACCTGTAGTGAAAAGGAGTTTTTCATTGAAGCGAAGGACATTCTCTGCAAAGGCTGCCATATTTATGTTGGTGAAGTCCAGATTTCTTCTGAAATCTCCTTCAGCCACAGAAAAATCCATATCCGAACCGGTAGTCCCTGTACCCAATTGCTTTCGGTCAATAGCCCCGTTGAAGTAGCGAAGACCACTCACCAAAGTCTGTTCCTGACCAAACAGCTCGTAGTTGTGCTGCAATCTCAATTCGGTTCCGTAGGTGGTATAATAATCCCTGTCCACCTGTCTGTTGCTACCGTCATCCTCTTGGTTGATCGGTCTCATGAAGCCCACTGAATTTCTTTCTGCAAAAGTTCCAAAGGCCTTCCAGCTCAACTTGGTATTTGGAGACACCAAATATTCAGCAGAAAGCGAAGGGATAAACCACGGGGTATTGAACCAGTTTCTGCTACGGGTACTTTGCTGAGAATCCTGCTCAAACTGCGCGTCAGTCTGACCTCCGGGCTGCTGGGTTTCTGTAGTCATGTAGGTCATTTCATAGCCCAACTTCAGCCGATTGCTTGCTGCATAATTGACTTCCAGATGGGCGTGGTCAGTATTGAAAAATCCGTTTTCTCTCCAACCTTCCCCTCTTCTTTTTTGATAGTAAGCCGTGTAATTCCACTTTCCTTCAGTACCGCCCACATAGTTAAATGAGCTGAAAAGTCCATTGCTGCCTACTGTATTGATGGTCTCAGCAGTGAATCGCGTGGATTTGTCCGGCTTTCTCAGGACAAAATTCATCAAGCCTCCAAACTGAGGCCCATATTGCAATGAAGATGCACCACGGATAATCTGAATTTCCTCTACCACTTCCATTGGAGGAGTAAAATACGCCTCAGGATAGCCCATTGGGTCTGGGGTGATGTCGTATCCGTTCATGCGTACATTGAATTCCCAAGATCTATTGGGACTTAGACCTCTGGAAGCAACGCCAAGTTGGATCCCCGAACCGTCATTTTCCCAAATAGAAATACCCGGAGTCCTTCCGAAAATCTGCCGGCTGTTGTTCATGGCCAAGTTGGCATCGATCTCCGCTAGTTTGATCACTTCATTTTTCTTGCCTGCATTGATCTGAAAATCGCTGACTTCAGGCATATTTCCCTGACCCAAAATCCCCCGACTTGCCGAAATGCTAAATTCAGAAAGAAGATACTCATCTTCTGTAAGGGTGATGTCCAGTGTTTTGCTTTCTTTCTCTTCTATAGAGAAGGATCTCTCCTCAGATACAAAACCGACCAGGCTGACTACCAAGTCATAGTTTCCTGCAGGAAAATCCTTGATTTCAAAGCTACCCTGAAGATCGGTCTGCACACCCCTAACTGTCCCTTTCAACAACACAGAAGCTCCTGCCACAGGTGTACCTTTGGGATCCAAGACTATTCCTTCCACCTTGTTCTTTTGAGCCAAAGCCGAAAAAGAAAGGAAGAAAGCGAAGATCAAAACTCCGTAAAACGAACGCATATCTATATTTATTTGGATTTATTTTAAATAATAACACAAACGTACAACAGGGACGAATTGGATTCAAGACTTATCTAGAAAAAATCTAAATAAAAATAATTAAGGTCAAAAAGTGAGGTTTTAGGAGATTTTGTCTGAACGGCAGGGAGAATAAAAAGAAATCATTTTACTTTCCCTTTCTCAATAGGATTTTAGCATGAAATGGATTTTAGCCAAATTTCTTTTGATTATTTCGGTTTCGGCCTTTTCCCAAGGTAAAAAACCAAATATTCTATTGATCGTCTCGGATGACCTGTGCACTTCTGCTTTAGGTGCTTATGGTAATTCTCTGGTGAAAACCCCAGCAATCGATCAATTGGCCAAAGAAGGTTTCCTTTTTGAAAATACGTATTCTCAATACCCTGTATGCGGACCTTCTCGGGCCTCCTTTATGTTTGGATATTATCCTTCCGCCACCCAAACCTACGGCTACGTGAGCGGACGGGAGCAGGTAGGCCCCTCCAAAAAGTCCATGGCTCAGTTTTTCAAGGAAAAGGGCTACTACACCGCTAGGGTAAGTAAAATCTTCCACATGGGCGTACCCATCGACATCGAAAACGGAAGTGATGGCACCGACGATCCCGATTCTTGGACTGAACGATTTAACTCCCAAGGACCCGAATGGCAATCCGAAGGATTTGCAGAGTTGGTTCAAAACAATCCCGATGGGAGCATCGAGCGTAAAGGCGGAAATGTGATGACCATCGTAAAGTCAGAAGGAGGAGATATGGCTCAATCCGACGGAAAAACAGCGGCAAAAGCCATAGAACTTATCCGTCAACACAAAAACGAACCCTTTTTCCTGGCCGTGGGCTTGGTCAGACCCCATGTGCCTTTTGTAGCTCCCAAGGAATATTTTGAACCTTATGCTTGGGAAAAAATCGTCCCTCCCCCCATAATTGCCGGGGATTGGGAGGATATTCCAGAGAAAGGAATCAATTACGTCACTACCCAAAATGGGGAAATGAGCTATGCCCAAAAGCAAAAAGCCATTGCAGGCTATTATGCCTCGGTCAGTTTTATGGATGCTCAAGTTGGGAAAATCCTTGCTGCACTAGAAGCTGAAGGCTTGGAGGAAAATACCATCGTGATCTTTACCTCAGACCATGGATTCCACTTGGGAGAACATGACTTTTGGATGAAAGTATCCCTGAAAGAAGAATCGGTGAAAGTTCCTTTGATCATCCGTGCACCGGGGATTTCTCCCGGAAAATCTCCCGCTTTTGCTGAATTAGTGGATCTTTATCCTACTCTCTTAGACCTTTCCGGATTTGAAAAAACTCAGGAATTGCAGGGCAAAAGTCTGGTTCCAATCCTGAAGGGTCAAAAAGATTCCGTCCGGGATTTCGCATTTTCCGTCACTCAGGGAGGAGACACTTATCTTATTCGTACCGAGCGATGGGCCTTTATCCAATATGGGAAAACCGGAGAACACGGCATGGAACTCTTTGATATGTACCAAGACCCGGGACAATTTACCAATTTGGCCAATTTGGAAGCCTTTCAAGCTGTGGTTGAAGACATGCAGAGATTATTGACCCAAAAAATCGCTGAGGTTCAAAAAAACGACTTAGGCAAAACCTACTGATGATGAACAGACTCTTGATTCTTCTTTTCCTTGGCTTTTTGCTTAGCTGCCAGGAAAAAACTCCAGCCCAAAAGCCCAATATCCTCTTCCTTTTTGCAGACGATCAGCGGGCGGATGCCTTGGGTGTTTCTGGAAACAGCCATATCCAAACCCCAACTTTGGACCAATTGGCTAAGGAAGGAAGCCGATTTACCAACGCCTATGTCATGGGCGGAAATCACGGAGCCATCTGCATGGCAAGCCGGGCCATGCTCCTCAGCGGGCAGAGCCTGTTTCGAGTTTACGATCGGCTAAACGGAGTGGAAACCATGACCATGGACTTTGCGAAAGCGGGTTACACCACCTTTGGCACAGGAAAATGGCACAATGAAAAAGAAGCATTCGAGGCGAGTTTTCAGCAGGCCAAGAACGTCTACCTTGGTGGCATGGCCAATCATTACGACATCCCACTTCGGGATTATGGTCCTGACGGAAAATTGGGAGAGCCAACCAGAAAAGGGTACTCTACCGAGATTTTTGCCCAAACGGCCATTGATTTTCTCAACTCACAAAAGGACGCCAGCAATCCCTTCTTCTGCTATGTGGCCTTTACGGTTCCTCATGACCCTTATTCACCTGAACTGGGACTGATCGGAAAATATCCTGACGGGTCCATCCCCCTTCCCGAAAACTATCAACCTTTTCACCCCTTCCAGTTTGATGATTTGACAGTTCGGGATGAAAATCTGACGGGCTGGCCCAGAAAGCCCGAAGTGATTCAGATGATTTTGTCGGATTACTATGCTTTGGTGACCCATTTGGACACCCAAATCGCCAAAATCATCCAAACTCTAAAAGATAACGGGCAATACGAAAACACCATTATCGTCTATGCAGCGGACAATGGGATTGCCGCGGGAAGTCATGGGCTGCTTGGCAAGCAAAGTCTCTACGAGCACAGCATGAAAGTTCCTTTGATCATCAAAGGTCCCGGAGTACCTCAGGGAAAAGAGTTGGATGCATTTGCCTACATCCATGACCTCTATCCCACTTTGGCCGAACTGGCCGGAATTCCCAAGCGGGAAGATGTGGATGGAAAAAGTCTCGCAAAAGTTCTTTCAGGTGAAGAAAGGCAGGTAAGAGAGACTCTTTTCACAGCTTACCGAAATACCGTCAGAGCCGTCAGGGATCAAAAATGGAAACTCATCCGATATCCGGAGCGGGACTTCACCCAGCTTTTCGACTTGGAAAATGACCCTGAAGAAATAAACAATCTGGCTGAGGATCCACGATTTGAATCCGAAAAAACCAAAATGATGGAGCTACTCGAAACGTCCCAAAGGGAATTTGGAGACACGATTGCGCTGACTGCGCCTTTACTCAAGCCCATGGCTTACAATCCGGATACCCTGAAAAGAAAACCTGATCAATGGCAGCCGGAATATATCCTAAAGCGGTATTTCTCCGATCTTAACCCGGATTAACCGCTTCCTAAGATTTGCATCAGCTCTTCCTTTCTTCGTGAGGCGACTTCAATCTCAGCCCCATCTGAGAGGACCAGTGCCCCTCCTTTACCTTTTTGGTAAAACTTGACCTCTGCCAAATTGATCAAATGGGAATTGTGCACCCGGAAAAATCCGTGAGGAAGCAGCTGAATTTCAAATTCCTTGAGCGTTTTGGAAACAGTGATTTTCCGACCGTTTTTGAGGAAAAAATGGGTGTAATTCACATCTGCCTGGCATCTCAGGATTTCCTGTACAGGGATATATTCTATGCCAACCAAGGAAGGCAGTGCGATTTTATGGCCCAGCTTATCCTGAAAATGAAGTTGCTTGAGGAGCTTTTCCAAGGAATCCAAAGACCGTCCTTTTTCCTTGATGACCTTTTCCACTGCTTGCTTCAATTCCTGCCGATCTACCGGCTTGAGCAAATAATCCAAAGCCGCATGCTTGATAGCCTGAATCGCATACTCCTGATGGGCCGTGGTAAAAATTACCTGAAAGTCAATTTTCTCCACCTGATTCAACAACTCAAAACCGGTTTGGGCACCTAATTCCACGTCCAAAAAAACCAGATCAACGCTTTTCTTTTTTAAAAATTCCAAGGCCTGATGGACCGAATCCACCCAAGCCAAAAGCTCAATGGAATCCTTGTGATCGGTTTCCAAAAAGAATTGCAGGCGCTCGGCACTGCCTTTTTCATCCTCAATGAGTATAGCTTTGATCATACATTCAGCGCAAGAGAATTGGCAATCCGAAGCTTCACTTCAAATCCATCCTCTCTTTTTTGATAAAACAAAGACTGTTTTTCCCCTTCTTTCCTTCCTCCCAGTTGATCCAGACGGTTTCTGACCAAACTAAGCCCCATGGAAGTGGATTTGTAAGGCAGAGTGACCACATCGTCTTTACCGGAACCATTGTCTTTCAAAGTCAGGATCAGGGAGTTTTTCTCCGAGCTGATATCCAGGACAATTTCTCCCGGATTTGGGGAATTGGCTATTCCATGCCAAAGGCTATTCTCAACCAATGGCTGTAGAAGCAAGGGGGGTATGGCAATTTTTTGCAGATCCAGATTCTCGGGATTGTTCAGTCGGAAGTCTACCGGCTTACCCATCCTGAGGGTTTCAAGAGCTAAATAATCTTCCAAAATTTCCAATTCCTGAGTCAGGGTGATTTCCCTTTTTTCCGAATATTCCAGGATTCTCCGGATCAGTCTGGAAAACTTGGTCAAATACCGGTCAGCCTCTTCGGGCTGATTTTTGAGCAGAAAATTGCTGATCGAACCCAGCGCATTGAAAATAAAATGCGGGTTCATCTGAGCCCTCAGGGCTTTGAGCTCCAACTCCACCATTTGTGCTCTGAAACTCGCCTCCAGCTCCTTCTGTCGGATTTTGCTTTGCCTTTTTAGCAGAAAAAAAACCAATATCCCAATTCCAAATACCGTAACTATTCCAAAAAGCAAAAGTCCTGCCTTCAGTCTTGCCTGATTACGTTCCAACTCAAGCAGGGATTTCTCCATTTGAAAAACCTCCGTAATCTGTTTTTCCCTTTGATCATATTCATAGCCCAATTGGGCCTTGAGTAGTTTTTTTTCGTTTTCCTGATTAAAAATACTGTCTTTGTAAAGGCCGTAATTTCTAAAAGAAGCCAAGCTGTTTTGGTACTCTCCCAATTGCTCCTGACGCAGGGAAAGTGCCAACCATGCCTGCTGAAGGGCATCCCATGATCCGGCACTCTGAGCTTTTTCCAAAGCGGTTTTTTCAAGCAAATATCCCTTTTCGGGAGAATCACCCAACTTGTCTCCTAGTTGGGCCAATTGCAGCAAAACCAGCGAAAGCGAAAGTTTTTCCTCCACGGATTCATAGATCATCCTGGCACTGTCCAAGGCAAGTTTGGCTTCACGATACTCTCCCTGAGATGACCTCAGGGTTCCCAAATTGGTAAGATCGGAGGCGATTTTTCTGGGATTTCCGATTTCCTTGTTGAGCTCCAAGGCGTGTTGGATATAGGAAGCGGCTTCTTTCGGCTGATTTTGCAATTGCTTGATTGCGCTGAGGTTTCCAAAAATACCTGCCACCGAGGAGAGATTGCCGGTCTTTTGATAGAGTTCGAGGCTTTTTTGATAATATTCCTCTGCCTTGGGATAGTTGCCGAGATTTTTTTCGACTAGTCCAAGGTTGTTATACAGATTGCCTTTTTCCCAACTATCCTCATCCTGGGTCTGTGCAAGAGCTTTGAGAAATAGGCTTTTGGCATTGGGATAGTCTGCCAAGGCCAAAAAGACCACGCCTTCATTGGAAAGGCTATTGATGAGGTTTTTTCTCAAGCCCAGTTCCTCAAAAATCTCCGTAGCCTGATGGTGGGACTCCAAGGCTTTTTTGAAGTCATTTTGATTGTAGTGCAACAGCGCGATGTTGTTGATGGTGGTCGCTTGTCCTTTTCGGTTTTGATTATTCAGATGAAAGTCAAGTACGATCTCATAGGCCTCAATAGCCAAGGAATCCTGTCCTGAATACCAATGATTGACTCCTTTCCTGTTCAAGGCGGCAATTTTTCCTGATTCAAATTGAAGCTCTTCTGCCAAAAAAAAAGCCGAATCGGCATACAACAAGCCTATTTGGGGATTGGACCCCGCCCATTCCCAAGCCAGTTCATTAAGGAGATGGACCCGCTGGGTATCAGAAGCAGAAGTTTTGGATAATTCTCTCCTAAGTGAATCTATAGCTGACTGGGCCCAAGTTTCAGCTTGGAAAAAAATGAGGGCAAATAGGAAAAAAAACGGCTTCATGATCAAGGAAGAGGAGTCTCAAAATAGTCATTTTTCAAAAAATTGGGGAATAGACACAGAAAATAAACGATTCCAGCCAACTAATCAGTCGCACTTGAGCAAATAGGGAAAGGAGATGATTTTAGATAAAAAAGACGACCATGAATACGAAAGCACTTTATCTCCTGACCATTCTATTTGTATGGGGGACTCATTCTTCGGCCCAGACATTTTCAAAAGAAGACAAGGTAATTTCTCTAGGAGTAGGCATTGGGAGTTCCCTGGGAAGTTTTGACTACAGCAGTCAGATTCCTGCGCTCAGCTTGATGTACGAACAAGGCATCGCAGTCGTGGGTGAAACAGGTGTAATCAGTTTGGGTGGCTATATCGGCTACAAATCCTTCAGCAGTTCGGCAAGCAGCGGTGGGTTTACCGCCGAGTCCAAGTGGAATTACACCATCATCGGTGCCCGAGGAGCCTTTCATTTCTCACAGATACCCAATGACAAACTGGACGTATACGGAGGCCTTTTGATCAGCTACAATCTCCTCAACTACACCTATTCAGATAATTCAGGGTTTAGTGATGGGAGTTCGGGAAGCTATGGAAATTCGACCGGACTCACCCTTTTTGGAGGAGCCCGGTATTATTTCTCAGAGCAATTTGCCGGTTTTGCGGAAATTGGCTACGGCATTGCCTACCTCAATTTGGGATTGAGCGTCAAGCTTTAAGGTATACTGCTGAACAAAGACAGGTTGAACTGACCTTCTGAAATCACCAGTTCATTGTCTCCTCGACCTGTAGTTGGGCTGATTGGACCCAGAACCACTCCAGAAAAAGTACCTTCTACCCTATTGGAACTGATTTTTGTGAAGGTCAGCTTTGCATCGTCTGTCACCTTCATTCCCGGTAAGATTTGCTGAAACAAAACGGCATTGTAAAGCTGACCGCTCTCATCCGAATAAGTGAGTAGAATACGGACCATCTCCGCACCTTTGTAGATTATGGGGTCCTGCATTTGGTACTCTTTCCCTTCCTGAAATTGGCTTTCATTTCTTACAGAAATGCTCAGGAAGTTTTTGGTGCCGTCGACACGATTACCCAAAATGGTTGCAGTAGCCAAATACATCGGACCTGAGGGGTCCAGAGACATCCCCATTGGCTGATTGTCTGCTGAATATTCCACCAATTTTCCTCCGACTTTAAACTTGATAAAAGACTGGGCCTGAGGAGCAGGTTCCTCGTCTTTTCCGCAGGAAGCCAACAGGATCAAGGGAAAAATTGCCAAAAAGATAAATCTGAGCTTTTTCATGTGTTTATAATTTGTCTTTAAGTGGTCACATGGAATCTCGCAAATGTTACAATCATCCCGGTCGATTGCGCAGTGCTCGATTTCATGACTTTTTCTAATCAATTTCCTCAGATAGATGCTAGCAATCCAGCCTGAATGATTGGATGCGAGATTTGATTGATTATTTGAAGCAAGAGAATTAGTAGCTCAGCCCCAAACGCTAAACCTGGAGCTCCATTTGGAAACCTTCTGAATCCTTGCCATTTGGATTATCAGGAAAGCAAATCCGGAATTAGGTTTTTTTTCTTTATTTGGACTACCCAAAGTAGCCTTTTAATGAAAGCCTTTTTATTAGTCCTGTTTTGCATCATCCTTCAATACCCTTTATCTGCCCAAGAAACCCTAGTCTTTGAGGCAGGTCAAGAAGGCCATGCCATTTACCGCATTCCTGCCATCATTTCCTTACCCAACGGAGACCTAATGGCTTTTGCCGAAGGTCGGGTCAACGGAAGCGATGATTTTGGGGATGTGAATCTGGTGATGAAAAAAAGCCACGATGGAGGACATACTTGGTCTCCTTTGCAGACATTGGTCGATTACGATAGCCTGCAAGCCGGAAATCCCGCCCCTGTGGTTGACCTTTTGGATCCAGATTATCCAGAGGGAGTGATTTTTCTTTTTTACAACACCGGAAACAATCATGAATATGACGTCCGAATCAAAAAGGGCGTGCGGGAAGTCTGGCTGATCAAATCTTATGATTTAGGGAGAACCTGGACCGAGCCCCAAAACATTACTGCACAAGTTCACCGACCCAATTTCCCTGAATTCAACCCGGATTATCAGTTTGCCGAAGATTGGAGACACTATGCCAACACTCCAGGGCATGCTTTCCAATTCCAAAATGGTCCCCACAAAGGTCGAATCTACGTAGCAGCCAACCATTCCTCGGGGGGACCAAAAGAGGATTGGTCAGACTACCAAGCTCATGGCTTCTACACCGACGATCGGGGAGAAAACTTTGGAGTTTCTGAATCCCTCGAATTTGGAGGTTCCAATGAATCCATTGCTGCGGAACTCACAGGGGGAAGAATGATCCTGAGTTCCAGAAATCAAAAAGGAGATATCCGGCAGCGGATTTTGGCCTTTTCCTCGGATGGAGGGGAAACCTGGGATGAACAGTATTTTGAAGAGCAATTGCCCGACCCGGTTTGTCAGGCCTCTATTTTGGATTTGGGAGAAAAGGAGGGCAAAACCATTCTGGCCCATTCCAATGCCGCCGACGAAAAAGACAGAAACTACTTGACTGTCAAAATCAGCTACGACGAAGGAAAAACCTGGGACCATGTGATTCCGGTGGACTTCACTTCCAACCCCACCAAATTACCTTGGACAGCCTATTCGGACTTGGTCAAATTGGATGAAAACACCCTCGGGATTCTATACGAGCGGGACAATTACCGGCAGATCGTGTTTAAACCCATTCGTTGGAGAAACTAAAAAAAGCGGCTTTTTGGCCGCTTTTTCATTTTTACAATTTCTTTTTCCCCTTCAACTCTTCCTTGCTCGCCTCCCGGATTCGGATGGCATAGCCTCCACCCGGAGCAGAATATTGCTTCAAGACCGATTTGGAATCCACGGCAACCTTTCGGATTTCATAAGATTGAGGATTGGTTTTGAAATGGGCATCAGCCTTATCCGCATAGATTTCTGCCAAATAGGTTTTGTCCGAATCCAAGAAATCAAATTTGATCTCCCCAATTCGTCCATCCATTCCATTAACATTCCCTACAAACCACTCTCCGGTTTCCTTTGCTTTTCTAGCAATAGTCACAAAATCCCCCGGTTCAGCTTCGAGATATAAGCTCTTTTCCCAGTCCAAAGCCACATCCTTGATAAACTGGAACGCATCCGGGAAGCGATCGTAATTTTCAGGAAAGTCGGCCGCCATTTGCAATGGAGAATACATGGTCACATAGAGCGCCAACTGATTGGCCAGGGTGCTATTCACATGAGAACCGTTGAACACATCCATCTCAAACACACCCGGAGTGTAATCCATCGGTCCTCCGATCTGACGGGTAAAGGGAAGGATGGTCACGTGATTGGCTTTATTCCCACCAAAAGCCTGGTATTCTGTGCCTCGTGCGGATTCATTGGCTATCAAATTGGGCCAGGTTCTAGCGACGCCGGTAGGACGGACTGCCTCGTGAGCATTCACCATGATCTGATATTCGGCTGCTTTCTCAATGGCATACTGATAGTGGTTGACCAGCCATTGGCTGTAGTGGTATTCCCCACGGGGAAGCATATCGCCCACATAGCCGCTTTTCACCGCAGGATATCCATAATCTTTCATCAGCTGATAGGCTTCATCCATGTGTCGCTCGTAATTGCGGGCAGAGGAAGAGGTCTCGTGATGCATGATCATTTGCACACCTTTTTCCTTGGCGTAGGCAGAAATCCCCTTCAGATCAAAGTCCGGATAAGGAGTGACAAAATCGAAGACATAATCCTTGGAATTGCCAAACCAGTCTTCCCAACCGACATTCCAACCCTCTACCAAAACTCCGTCAAAGCCATGTTTAGCGGCAAAATCAATGTATTTTTTGACATTTTCGGTAGTTGCCCCATGGGTTCCATTGGGCTTAGCCTTGGTGTAATCTGTCTCGCCAAGTTTAATGGCTTTGTAGTCGTTGGTGTAGGACCAGGAGCTTTTGCCGGTGATCATTTCCCACCATACGCCCACATATTTCATGGGTTTGATCCAAGATGTATTCTCGATTTTGGAGGGTTCGTTAAGGTTGTAGGTGATTCTGGAAGCTAGGATTTCTCCTGCATTTTTACCTGCAATGATTGTCCTCCAGGGAGTTTGGGCCGGAGTGTAGAGATAGCCCTTGTCGCCGATGGCGTCAGGAGTCAGGTGAGAGGTGAAAATCATCCGCTTGTCATCCAGCTCCAAGTGCATGGCAGGATAGTCGATCAAAGCCGCCTCGTGAAGATTGATATACAAGCCATCGGCTGACTTCATCATCAGGGCAGTTTGCACACCGGTATCCGAAAAAGGAGTCTGAGAAGCATTGGGTGTGATCGCGGTCTTCATCAAGCCACGGATTTCGCTGAGTTTGGACTTGGTAAAATCATACTCCTGCGTATCGTAATCCCCCGGAACCCAAAAAGCAGTATGATCTCCAGCCATGGCAAACTGGGTCATCTCCTCCTTGATCACGAAGTACCCCATCTTTTCCTGCAAGGGAAACTCGTAGCGAAAGCCCAAACCCTCGTCAAAAGCCCGAAACCGGATGATCATTTTCCGGCCCGTTTCGGCTTGGGTCAATTCCACCATAAGCTCGTTGTAATGGTTGCGAATTTGACTTTCTTCTCCCCAGACCGGTGACCAAGTTTCATCAAAAGTGCTCGTCTCCGTTTTGCTTATTTGAAAACCACTGAGCAGATCGATCTCATCATTTTTCAGGTCAAAGCCCAAGGTACTGGGCAAAATAACTGCCTGTCCGGCCAACTTCAGCTCATACATCGGCTCTCCATTGGAACCCAATTGAAATTTCATCTCCAAGGTTTTTCCCGGAGAAAGGAGGACTTGAGCCTGAAGCAAAGTCAGCCCAAAAAAGACCAAAAGCAGAGTTAAGGGGATTCTTTTAAACATAATCGCATTAATTTTTCAACTACAAATAAAGCTTTTATTCGGTCGGGTTGCTGTCCATTTTTTAATTGATTAGCTTTTAGCAAGTTAAAAACCCAAAAACCCATGCATCCAAGACTCTTTGCTTCCCGCCATCTTGCCTATTCTGTTTTGGCGCTAGCTTCCCTCCTTTTTTCCTGCCAAAAACCAGCAGAGCAAGTCGCCGAACCGGAAGTGAAGTCCATGACTTTGCTCAAAGATTATGTTCAGGCTCCTGATTCCACATTTCGCTATGAAATTGTCCATTCTGTTCCCGGGGAAAAGTACGATTACCATGTGCTGAAGATGTACTCCCAGCACTGGCTGACTCCCGATATCGTGGACCAGACGGAATGGTGGCATTGGGTTTCGATGGTGGTACCCAAAGACACTCCTTACGAGACGGCCATGCTTTGGATCGGCGGAGGCAGCACCAATTCCAAAATGCCGGAGGAACCCAATGAGTTGATTTTGGCCGCAGCCACCAGCACCAATTCCGTAGTGGCTCAAATCCACAACGTTCCTTTTCAGCCGATCACCTTTGCCAATGACACCTTTGGAGAGCGCTACGAGGACGAGATTATTTCCTACGGCTGGAGAAAATTCCTGGAAGGCGGAGCCAAAGATGAAGATGCCATCTGGCTGGCCCGATTCCCCATGACCAAAGCCGCCAAACTCGCCATGGACGCAGTTTCTGAGGTGGTTCAAAAGAATTACCAAAAGCCGATCAACTCCTTTATGGTCGGAGGGGCATCTAAAAGAGGCTGGACCACTTGGACTACCGCTGCTACAGACGACAGGGTTATTGCCATCGCTCCGGTGGTCATTGACCTGCTCAACTTGGTTCCTTCCTTTGAGCATCACTGGAGAAATTATGGCTTTTGGGCACCTGCTGTGGGAGATTATGTGCGAGAAGGGGTGATGAACTGGGTGGGTACGCCGGAATTTGACCGGATGATGGAAATCACCGAACCCTATTCTTTCCGAAAAGATTACGACATGCCCAAGTTGCTGATCAATGCAGCTGGGGATGAGTTTTTCCAACCTGACAGCTGGAAATTTTATTGGGATAGCCTGCCGGGGGAAAAACACGTGATGTACGTTCCCAACTTTGGGCACGATGTGGGAGAATCGGACGCTTTACCCAATTTGATTTCCTTCTACAATTCCATCCTAAAGCAAGCACAAAGACCTAACTACTCATGGCAAATCGAAGGAGACCAAATCAAAGTCAGGTTTAATCCTGCCAACAAACCTACCTCGATCAAACTCTGGTCGGCATTAAACCCAATGGCTAGGGATTTTCGCATCGATGTTTTCGGTCCCAACTGGACTTCGGAGGACATAGCCGTTCCTGACTCAGGAGAATTGACCGTCAATATGACCACTCCGGAATCAGGCTATCGGGGTTACTTCGTAGAATTGACTTATGGAGGTGAAAATCCACTCAAAGTCACCACAGGCATAGATGTCCTGCCCAGAACGTATCCTTTCGAGCCCTTTGTCTCACCAAAGACCTCCGGGAATTGATCATGAAAAGCGCATGGATTTGGATTTTCACCCTCATCAGCCTGACTGCCATGGCCCAACAAGAACCGAATTACGAAGAAAGCAAAGTGCCTGCCTTGGTCCTTCCGGATATTTTTCTGAGTGAAAAAGGAAAATGGATCCGCACGCAGGAAGATTGGGAATCCATTCGTAGACCTGAGATTTTCCGCATGTTTGAGTCAGAAGTCTATGGAAAAATCCCAAAGGATTTCGATTCCATGGAATTTGATTTGGCCCAAGAAACTCCCAATCCTTACCCGGAAATAGCAGAGCTAGAGGAAGTCGATATTACGGTAAAAAGAAACGGGAAATCCCATACCCTTCGCATCAACCTGTTTCTTCCCAAAACGGGATCAAAGCCTTTTCCCGTGATCCTTTTGATCAATTACCAACCCAAATATCTGGATGGAAGATTAAATCAGGAGGGCTTTTGGCCGGTTAAAGAACTGATCGAAAGAGGTTTTGCCACGGCTTCTTTTCATGCAGAGACAGTCGCGCCTGACAAAGCCGAGACTTACCAAAACGGTATTATTTCCACACTCTATCCCGAGCAAATCGGGCAAGCGGATGGACTGAAGGCCTTTGGCGCCTGGGGCTGGGCTGCCATGCGAGCCATGGATTATTTTGAGCAGCATCCGAAGATCGATTCCAAAAAATCCATCTTGGTCGGACATTCCCGCACCGGAAAAACCGCCCTTTGGACCTCGGCCAACGATCCCCGTTGGACCATCACCTACGCGAATGAATCGGGCTGCGGAGGAGCAGCGCTATCCAAAAGGAAATATGGGGAGACAGTCGAAGCCATCAACCGACGATTCCCTTATTGGTTTGCGGACAATTTCAGGAAATACAACGAGCGGGAAGAAGAGCTCCCTCTTGACCAGCACATGCTTCCAGGATTGATCGCACCGAGAGCGGTTTACTATTCCAGTGCCCGGGAAGATCGCTGGGCCGATCCCAAAGGGGAATACCTGGGACTAAGTCTGGGCAGTCGGGTATTTTCCGAGATTTATGGGAAAAAGGCGGTTTTTGAGCAGGAATTTGAGGAGTTGAAAGGCCCTGTTCATCTGGAATCGGTCGGCTACCATATTCGGGAAGGCAAACATGACCTGACTTGGGAGGACTGGAGGATTTTTCTGGAATTTGTGGCGGAAAATCTATAAAGTATAGACAGGTGACAGCCGGACAGTTTTCCAAAAATGTCCGGCTTTTTTGTTAGGTTGAATCCCAAACTAGCCCAAGCCTATGAATTCCCTGATTTCACTTTTCGGACTGCTGAGTCTGCTTTCTTTTGATCAAAAACCCAAGCCGGAAATTATTGCCTCAGAATTTATTTATGAGTCCGCTCCATTTCCCTCTTGCCATGCCTCCACGCTCTTGGAAACTCCTGATGGGATTTTGGCCGCTTGGTTTGGAGGAACGTATGAGCGCCATCCCGATGTGAATATTTACACTTCCCTGCACAAAAACGGAACTTGGTCCAAGCCTGCCGAAGCAGCAGATGGGATTGAAAACAAAGACTTCAGAAATCCCACTTGGAACCCGGTTTTGCACCGAAAACCCGATGGAGAAATCGTCCTTTTCTATAAAGAAGGCCCGAATCCCAGAGAATGGTGGGGGCTGTTCAAGACCTCTACCGATGGAGGAAAATCCTGGTCCAAAGCCATCCAAACCCCTCCTGGTTATCTAGGTCCAGTGAAAAACAAAACGGTGGTGCTATCGGACGGAAGTCTGTTGCATCCCTCCAGTTTCGAAACCAATGGAGTTTGGACGACGCATATGGAATTCACCGATCCGGATTTGAAAAACTGGAAAAAAGTGGAGGTTCCAGGCCCATTTCAGGCGATTCAGCCAACCATCCTTTTTCATGGGGGAGAAAAGCTGCAGGTCCTCACCCGGACGCAGGAGGGCGTCATCGCTACTGCTTGGTCGGAAGATAATGGAAAAACCTGGACCGAATTGAGCTCCAGTGGATTGGTGCACAATGGCTCCGGGATTGACGGAGTTACATTAAAAAATGGCTACCACCTACTAGTCTGCAACCCGATTCCCAAGGGAAGAAATAAACTCAGCCTCCTTGGTTCGAATGATGGGAAAACTTGGGAAGAACTTTTGGTTTTAGAGGATGAGCCGCGTGGTGAATTTTCTTATCCGGCAATTATCCAAGCCGAAGACGGAACGGTGCATATTTCTTACACCTTTCAGCGGGAGAAAATCAAGTACGTTCACCTCAGATTTTGAGTATTCTTTAGCCCATGGAATCCAACTACACACTTTTCGGGATTATACCTCCCATGATTACTCCGCTCAATCCAGATCTGTCTCTGGATGTGAAACACACGGGAATCCTTCTGGAACATTTGCTGGAGGGAGGAATTCACGGCTTGTTCATTTTGGGCACGACTGGAGAATTCGCCGGAATCAGTCAGGATGTCAAAAGTGATTTGATCCGTTTGACTTGCCGAAAAGTGGGATCGAAAATACCCGTTTTGGTCGGAATTACAGGTTGCTCTTTGGTGGAAAGCATAGATTTGGCCAGCATCGCCAAAGATTCCGGCGCAAAGGCCTTGGTAGCCGCTCCACCTTTTTACATGAATATCGGGCAAGAGGAACTGCAAGCTTACTACCTGCAATTGGCAGATTCGGTGAACCTTCCCTTGATGCTGTACAACATGCCTTCACACACCAAAATGCGGATCGAAATAAAGAATGTGGAAGCTTTAGCGAAACATCCCAATATCATCGGAATCAAGGACAGCAGTGGAGATTTGGCCTATTTTCAGGAATTATCCAAAAAATTCAGGGATACTCCCGAGTTTCGGATTTTTGTGGGTCCGGAGGAAATACTTGCTTCCACACTTAAAATGGGAGGCCACGGAGGCGTGACCGGTGGGGCTAATCTTTTCCCAAAACTGTATGTTCAAGCTTTTGAGGCCTTTCAGAAAAATGACCTAGTCCGCTTGGAGGAGCTTCAGGAATGCATCCTTTTTCTGAGCGATAAGCTCTACCAAAACGCCACGTATAAATCCAGCTATTTGAAAGGATTGAAGGCGGCCATGAGTTTCGAAGGGCTTTGTCAAGGGATCTTGGCCCCTCCGCTATCTGCCTATTCTGAGGGCGAAAAGTCCATTATCAAAGAAAATTTTCTTCAGGTAAAAGATCGGGTAAACCGAGTTTTAAACCCATCTTAAGCCAAGAAATCGTACTTCATGCCTGTTTTAGATCTCCTGGTTTTTTTCTTTTATCTCTTGGCCATCGTGGGTTTTGGTGTTTCTTTTTCCTTCAAAAAAAGATCGTCAACAGATTTTACCACAGGAGGCGGCAGGCTACCAGCCTGGGCAATCGGGATGTCGATTTTCGCGACCTTCGTGAGTAGCATAAGCTTCCTCGCTTTGCCGGGAAATGCCTATTCCAGCAACTGGAACGGCTTTGTATTCAGTCTTTCCATCCCCTTGGCAGCCTGGATTGCAGTCCGGTATTTTGTTCCGCTTTACCGGAAATTGGGCAGCGAATCAGCCTATTTCTACCTCGAGGAGCGCTTTGGTTCATGGGCCAGAATCTACGCCTCGACCTGCTATCTCCTCACCCAACTCGCCCGGATGGGTGCCATCATGTACCTCTTGGCTTTGGCCGCGCAGGCACTATTAGGTTGGAGCATTCCCACCATTATTTTGATCACTGGGATCAGTGTGATTATTTACTCCATGTTGGGAGGAATCGAAGCGGTAATCTGGACGGATGCGGTGCAGGGAATAGTCTTGATTGGGGGAGCCTTAGCCTGTTTGGGGGTAATCTTTTTGGAAATCCCTGGAGGAGGCGGAGAGCTTTTCCGAATTGCTGGGGAGTCGGATAAATTCAGTTTGGAGAGTTTTGAAATGGATTTCACCACCTCCACATTCTGGATGATTTTGGTCTATGGACTGTTTATCAACCTGCAGAACTTCGGCATAGACCAAAGCTATGTACAGCGCTATCTGACCGCGAAAACCGAGCAAGAAGCCAAAAAATCCACTTGGCTTGGAAGTCTTCTTTACCTACCGGTTTCCTTCGTGTTTTTCTTTATCGGAACGGCCCTTTTTGCCTTTTATCAGACCCAACCCGAACTTTTGCCGGAGGGAATTGCCGGAGACAAGGTTTTTCCCCATTTCATCGTCCATCAATTGCCGGCTGGAATCACAGGACTGTTGATCGCTTCCATTTTTGCTGCAGGAATGAGTACCATCTCGACCAGCGTCAATAGTTCGGCGACGGTGATTTTGTCCGATCATTTCAAAAAATACATCCATCCCGATCCTTCGGAAAAGACTTCCCTCCAAGTGCTGAGACTTGCTTCTTTGGGGATGGGGATTCTTAGCATTGGAGTGGGTTTGGCTTTCAATGGAGTGGAAAGCGCTTTGGATGCCTGGTGGGCACTTTCTTCGATTTTTAGTGGGGGGATTTTGGGTTTATTTCTTTTGGGACTTTTATCCAAAACTCAAAAGCCTCAAGCCTTAATCGCTGTGATTCTAGGCGTATTAGTGATCGCTTGGATGAGTTTGTCGGCTGCTTGGGTGAAAAATGGGTTCCCAGAAACTCTGGCAAATCCTCTCCATACGAATATGACTATCGTGGTCGGCACGCTGACGATTTTTTTGGTGGGGTTTGGGTTGGGTAAATTTACCTCAAAAATGAAACATTAAGATCAAGTCATTCCGGGATTTGAATAGGTAGTAATGCTATTTTGAGTCTCATGAATATTTGATCTTTTTCTTACCTTATGTCTGAAAATAAAAAAATACCCATTGCCCCCTACCGTAAAATAAACCATGAAAACAATCCTAATCGAACCAGAAGATCAAGAGCAGCTCAAAGCGATCACTACTGTTTTGAAAGCCATGAAGGTGAAATTTAGTACTTCAAAAATGGACGTTGAATCTCTTAGAATTCTTAAAAGTGTGGCAAAAGGATTCAAGGAACTAAAAGACGTCGAATCAGGAAAAATTAAAGCCAGAAATATTCAGGATGTATTGGCCGAACTATGACCTATCAAGTCAAGACTCTTCCTGAATTTGAAAAGAATTAAAGCGTTTGGCAAAAAAGTATCCTTCCCTCAAAGATGAAATGCTCAAACTGGCCAAAAGCCTTTCTCAGCAACCCAATCAAGGCACTCCACTTTTTAAAAATTGCTATAAAATCCGGTTGGCTATCAAAAGTAAAGGAAAAGGGAAATCAGGTGGAGGAAGAGTAATCACTCATTTTGCAATCAAGGAAGATAGTGTCTACTTGCTCACGATTTATGACAAATCGGAAAAGGAATCCCTGCCCGACCAATAAATTAAACTATTACTTGAATCTTTTGAGTAGGTTTTGCCCCATCCATATCAATATGACCATCGTAGTCGGCACGCTGACAATTTTTTTGGTGGGGTTTGGGTTGGGGATGCTACAGTCCAAAAAATAACTCCCTGACATTTTTCTCCAAAAAACCTTTCCGAACTGGATCGGAAGATCATTTTTTGTTTAAATTATAAACGCATAAATGTTAAAATAATTAACATTTTGATGTTTGATGACCTTTGAGGTTTCCAAAAACCTCGAAGGTCTTAGCAGTTATGCTGCTTCTATGCTCCTCGGGATTTGTAATCCCGAGGTCCTATCACAGGATTTGCAATCCAAAAGTTAGAATCCAGTCCAGCGTCCGGAGACGCAGGACAGCGGCGACTAGCCCAACTATCTCGCGACCAGCGTATTTCGCGAAGCATATCTCACGAAGTATATCTCAAACCCTCAAGGTTTTTCAGGCATAGTCAAGTCGTAAATCAAAAATCGTAAATCGTACATGTTTATCAACTGCCATTCTCACTTCAGCTTCAAATACGGGACGATGTCTGTGGAAGCGCTGATCGCTGAGGCGAAAGGCAAACGACTCGATGCCCTTGCCCTCACAGACATCAACTGTACCGCCGGGGTTTTCCCTTTCATCCGTGCTGCGCAAAAAGCCGGCATCCACCCCGTGATCGGGATAGACTTCCGCAACGGCGTGAAGCAGCAATACATCGGACTGGCGCGGAATCAGGAGGGTTTTTTCGAGCTGAACAAGCACCTCTCCGAGCATTTGGTTCACAAGCGGGAGTTCAAGGCCCGGGCTCCTAAGTTTGAAAACAGCTTTGTGATCTATCCTTTTTCGGAAAAGGCTTTTCCTCTGCGGGAAAATGAATTCGTCGGTGTGCATCCCGCCCAACTCAACAAGCTACTCACCTCGCCCTGGTATCGACGCAAGGAGAAGCTCGTGCTGCTCCAGCCGGCCAGCTTCAGCTCCAAGCTGGAATTCAACGCACATCGGCTTTTGCGCAGCATGGACCTGAATACGCTGCTTAGCAAGCTTCCAGTCGAAGAACAGGCGGATCTGACCGATCAGCTCTACTCCTACGCCGATCTGATTGCCCGCTGCGAAAATCACAGCTACCTCCTCGTGAATGCCCAAAAGCTGCTCGAACAGTGCCAGTTTTCCTTCTATTTCCAGGCAGTCAAAAACCGCCGGGACATTCTGGGTTCGGACTGGGAGGACTTTGACTTTCTCCGGCAGGAAACCTTCAAAGGAGCCATTCGCCGCTACCCCGAACTGAGTCCGGAAATCAGTCAGCGGATCGAAAAGGAGCTCGAGCTCATCCAGCAAAAGGGCTTTGTCTCCTACTTCCTGATCAATTACGACATCGTGACCTTTGCCCAGCACCGCAACTTCTACCATGTGGGCCGGGGCTCAGGTGCCAACAGCATCGTGGCGTATTGTCTGGGGATTACCGATGTGGATCCTATCGAGCTGGACTTGTATTTTGAGCGCTTTATCAACCTGTATCGGGAAAATCCCCCCGACTTCGACATTGACTTCAGCTGGACCGATCGGGATGAAGTGACGGATTACATTTTCCGCAAGTACAACGGAAAGAAAGAGGAGCATGTGGCGCTGCTGGGTTCGTACAGCACTTTTCAATACAACTCCATGCTCCGGGAGTTGGGAAAGGTATTTGGTCTGCCCAAAACCGATATCGAGTCACTCATTCATCATGCCGATAAGGAAGGTTACGAACCCGATCAGTTTGGCAAGCTGATCATCAAATACTCCCAGGTGCTGCACGACATGCCTTCCCACCTGACCATTCACGCCTGCGGGATCCTGATTTCCCACAAGCCCATCCACTACTACACGGCGACGGATATGCCTCCGAAGGGCTTTCCCCTGGCCCACATCGACATGCACATCGCTGAGGACATCGGGCTACACAAGTTTGACATCCTCAGTCAGCGGGGACTGGGTCACATCAAATCTTCCCTCGAAATCATCTACCAAAACCAAGGCATCAAGGTCGATATCAGGCAGGTGAAAAAATTCAAAAAAGACCCCAAAATCAAGGAACATCTCCGCACGGGTCATACCATCGGGGCATTCTACGTAGAGTCCCCTGCCATGCGCATGCTCTTGGCGAAGATGAAAGCCGACACCTATCTGGAACTGGTCGCAGCCAGCTCCATCATCCGACCGGGAGTGGCCCGATCGGGAATGATGCGGGAATACATCCTGCGCCACATCAGCGAAGAGCGAAGAAAGCAAGCCCATCCGGTCATGTGGAACATCATGCCCGAAACCTACGGGATCATGGTCTATCAGGAGGACGTGATCAAGGTGGCGCACTACTTTGCCGGACTGAGTCTGGCCGAGGCCGATGTGCTGAGAAGAGGCATGAGCGGAAAATCGAGATCCAAGGATGAATTCCAGCGGGTAAAGGACAAGTTTTTTGAAAACTGCAAAAAGCTGGGACGGGAAGATCAAGTCGCCAAGGAAGTCTGGCATCAGATTGAGAGCTTCGCAGGATATTCCTTTGCCAAGGGACATTCGGCTTCCTTTGCGGTGGAAAGCTATCAGAGTCTGTATCTGAAAGCCTACTTCCCGCTGGAATTTATGGTTGGAGTGATCAACAATTTTGGGGGCTTTTATCATACCGAGTTCTATGTCCACGAACTCCGGATGAATGGAGCGGATATCCAAGCTCCGCATCTGAACGACAGCGAATACCTAACCCGAATCACCGGAAAGAACGTTTTTCTGGGCTTTATCCACATGAAATACCTGGAAAAAGCCACCGTGGAAAAGCTCCTGTCCGAGCGGAGAGCCAACGGCCCCTTTCTGGGTTTGGCGGATTTTGTGGCCCGGGTGGAGATCGGCTTGGAGCAGCTGCTGATTCTGATCCGGATGACCTGTTTCCGTTTTACCGGCAAGACCAAACAAGAACTCCTTTGGGAGGCTCATTTTCTCCAAAACAAAAGAACTTCCATCATTCATACGAATGAGCTCTTCCGAAGCGGAGAGATCAGCTTTGGCAAAAAGCCACCGGAAGTCCCCGATCTGGACGAAACCGATATCCGTCAGGAGATTCTGGATCAGATCGACATCCTGGAATTCCCGCTTGACTCCCCTTTTCACCTGGTCAAAGACCAAACTATCCAAGGCATCAAAGCCCGGGAGATGACGCAGTATCTGGGGAAGAAAGTGATGATATTGGGCTATCTGGTCACAGTCAAATATACCCGCACGGTGAAGGGTGACGTGATGAACTTCGGGACTTTTCTGGATCGGGACGGAGACTGGATCGATACGGTTCATTTCCCTCCTGTGGTCAAAAAGTATCCTTTCAAAGGCCGGGCGATCTACCGCATCGAGGGGAAAGTGGTGGAAGAGTTTGGCTTCTACTCCATCGAAGTGGAGAAGCTGGAGCGGATGGCGTATTGGAATGCGGGGGATTAAGTATTTTCCAAAAAGGCAGGAAGACGCTAAGAAGTATGTTAAAAAGTGGTCAGAAGGTCTAGGGGAAACTCCTATTCTAATCCACAAACATTAATAAAAAGCTTAAGAAGAAAGATCAATATAGGACAAATTACGTTATATTAAAGGACAAATTACCGAAAATGATCATGGCTAAGAAAATCCTCAAAGCAAGCGAGCCGACAGCAGCCCTATACCAAAAAGCAAAAATTAGCGTGGAAGATATTCTACGATTGGATTTAGCTGACTTGGACGAGCCTCTTTCCCGATTGGATACGTTTCGAAGTGGACTGGATAAGAGTGCCTTTGAAAGCTTCAAAGCACTCTCAGGCTTGGACTATGAGACCTTGGCCGATGCCTTGGGAGTTTCTGCCAAGACCTTGCAGCGTAAGGAAGTATTTGACACAGGTCAGTCCGAAAAGCTCTATCAGCTGGCAGAGCTTTATGCTGTTGGGATCAACTATTTTGGAAGAGAAGGATTCCGTCGCTGGATGGAGCGGCCACTTTTCACCCTCGGTAATCGCATTCCTCTGGATTTGATCGACGTATCCGAAGGGATATCCCTTTTGAAGACAGAGATCCTAAGGCTTCAGCACGGGATTGCTGTCTGAGTAATGAAATCGAGGATGACGTTGCCGTCAAACACGGGTATGGACTATCGACCATGCTAAATTTCGTGTGACCGCTGAAAACAATTATGGACAAATGAAAGCCTATCGAATCGCGCTGACTCCATTTTGTGATGCAAGTGGAGAAGGAGCCAAACTGTATGGTGGAAGATGGAATTCTCCAGGAATACCCGCGATTTATGCAGGAGCAAGCATCTCTGCCTGTTTACTGGGAAGGCTTACCATAGACTCTGAAATCCTATCCTCAGAGCGCTATTTGCTCTATTCTGTCATGGAGTTTGAAATTCCCAACTCTCTGATCTTTTATCCAAGCGAAGATGAGCTACCTAGGGATTGGGACAAAATCCCTGCTTCAAAAGCTTCAATGGAGTACGGCACCAATCTACTCAACTCAGGAATCACCTGTTTTGGAGTGCCTTCTGTAGTCGATCCCAGTTCCTTCAACTTTGTAATCAATCCTAAGTCGAAGAATTTTCACTTGATAGAATCAAAAACCTATCCTTTAACACTTGACAAAAGAATTCAGCGGTAACCCTTGAGAAGACTCTCTTTTCCGGCAATTTGTATTTTTTTGGTTTTAACTTATTTTCATCAAAAATCCCAGTTGCATGAAAATCCTCCAAACCGCCATCATTTTAATCTTCACTCTTTTGGTTGTTCCAATCTTCACCTACTTTTTTGGAATACCTCTGGGAGAAAGAGAATGGGAGGCATTGGAGGTGCTGATGTATATCTGTGGGTTTTCTATCTCCTATTGCTTTATTGTCGGTGAACTCACCCAAAACAACAGCCAAGTAGACAAATACTGGAGCATCCTACCCATCATCTACGCCTGGGTAATGGCTTACTATGGAGATTTTAGTCCTAGAATGATCTTGATGGCCTCGTTGGTGACCGCTTGGGGAGTCAGATTGACTTACAATTTTGCGCGAAAAGGTGCCTACAGATGGAAATTTTGGGAAGGAGAGGAAGATTACAGATGGAAGATTTTGAGGAAGAAACCGGAATTCCAACCCCGCTGGAAATGGGCCCTTTTCAACTTGTTTTTCATTTCAGGCTACCAAAACATCCTGATTTTGCTTTTTACCTTACCTATGTTGGTGACTTTGCAATTTGACGGAGCACCGCTTGGTATTTGGGATTTGGTCGTGGCTTCTGGAGTAGTCTTTTTCCTGGTGCTTGAAATGGTTGCAGATGAGCAGCATTGGAAATACCAAAATGAAAAATGGAGATTGATCCGTGAAGGAAAGTTGCTGCATGGAGACTTCGCCAAAGGCTTTTTAGACAAGGGCCTTTGGGCGATTTCGCGACATCCCAACTATCTGGGTGAACAGGGAATCTGGGTATGCTTTTACTTCTTTTCGGTGGTGGTTTCAGGACTTTGGATCAACTGGTCCATCGTAGGAGCCATGTTGTTATTGATTCTCTTCCAGGGAAGCTCCAACTTCAGCGAAGAAATCAGTGCTTCCAAGTATCCTGAATACCCAGATTATCAAAGAAGGGTCCCTCGGTTTATTCCTAAACTGAAACCTGAAAACGCGAATAGTCCAGCTCCGAGTGCTTGAGATCAAGTCGTTTTCCAGCGGCATTGAGGTTTTCCAGTTTATTTTTGAAGCACAGAATTATGTCTAATGGAGACTGAAGGTCTTTACTTTCCCTTTCATCCAGTACTATTCCCAATCGGGTTTCCAATTCAAATAACACCCCTTCAACATAAAATCGATCTACATCAATCTCCGAGTAAAAGATCCTCGACTTCTTTGGTCCAATCAGGGAAATACCAAATTCCTTGAAGACAGATACCATGATTTTTGAATGATGGAAGTACTTTTTCATAAGTAAAATAATTCTTTGAGCGCTTTAATTAGCTTTTTGAAAAGTGACCTGATATGAAATCATCCTACTTGAAACTATGAAAACCGAGGCAGCCTTTCATTTTTTTCTAGAAACTACGATGTAGAGGTTCTATCCGGATTAAGCAGGGAAAGGATAAAAAGTAAATAGCCAAAAGTGGTTCGGTTAATCAAAAAAAAACAAAAATAAACAAATGGTAATCACCCCGTTAATTTCCTTTCCATTGCCTTTTAAAGTTGGCAAATAGACAAGAAAAGGAAAATCAATATTAGCTAAACAGGAATTAGCTTTTTGCAATAATTACTAATTCTAATATTCCGGATTCGATTTTTAGTATTTTTTGCAAATCCAGCAGATTCATGTTTTAATAACTTCTTTCTTAGGAGGGAACCAAAAGGAATAGTCTTAGCCAAATATCAGAAGGAATAACTTCCGTCAAGATTTCGACATGAGTCGACTATTCTGTCTTTGAATAGCTTATCGGATTTGAGAATCACAAAAAACTCTGAAATGAAAGAATTCATCGACTTCAAATCCGCAGGGGTGTATAGGTCCTGATACTTGTCTATCAAACCCATAAGGTCTGACTCTTTTTCCAAAAAATGCTGCCTAACATATTCAAAAAGGGCTTCATCTCTACAAAATCCCCGGTAAAGTCTTTCGGTCACTTTACTGATAGGAACAGCCGAATTGACCTGGGCATAGGGGGGATTGACCAATCCACACATGTCAAAATCATAGGCGAGTGGATAGATAGTTTTCTGAGCTACGATCATGACTTTCTGATTATGCTGATAAAGACCCGACCAATCAGTATTGCCGATCATCATCTGGTAAAAGTCATGAATGACAGTAGCCGTATCTTCCATGATATTTGGCGGAATTTTTTTATCAGAAATCTCTGCATCAAAGCGCTGGGCCACATCGTCGTCATCTTCTATCACAAAACCCAATAACTCTTCCTGCTCACCTTTTTTATCATCCAAATTGGTTAAACTCATTTTGACCAACCGGGTCCTGAAATAATAACCGGTGACCAATTCATACATCTTGTAAGCCAGATATTCCTTGCCTACGTAATTACCAGAATTTTTTCCCTTGGAACAGGGAAGTACCAACTTCAACTTTCGAGTCCCCTGAAAAATGGATCCTTTGGCGTCATCTTTTGCCATCCGTATCCGAGTAGGCGGATAATAACAATTGTCCAACCGAAAGTTTCCGCGGGTTCGGATCTCAAATGGATAATTTTCCCATGCGCCATTTTCTTTTACAGCAATATCCTGGGTAATAAAAGTGGAATCATTGGTATCCGATCTCAGCTTTTTGATAGAAATCGACATTTCCATTTCCAAGACTTCCTCAGAATCGAAAAGCCGATTTTCATCTTGGGCAATCAGCAATTGAGTTGAAAAGAATAAAAAGAAAACGGAGAATAAAATCTGTAGACTTCGAGGTACATGCATGGGTTGGTAGAATAGGATCACCTGTAAAAGTTAGGAATTTTATCCTTCTTTTTCACAAAATGCATTTTTGCCTGTTTATGGTCTTATTTTATTCTTAACCATGGGATGAAGCAGAATGCCTTGCTTCCCAAATTCTCATAAAAAGCATATGGGCCATCCTTCGGGCGTGTTCTTTGGCGTATTCTGCCACTTCTCCCTCGAAATACCTATCTAGTGTAGCAAACCACAACTCCAGCCAATTTCCAAAATGAACCTGGTCAATCGTATGATTTACTTCCGCATCCACTTCCCGATGCACTTTTGTAGGATTGAATTTGCCCCGGCCGGGTCCAGTCTGCAGAAGGATCATTTCCCAAAAATCCGAAAGGTGCACCAAGTGATGATCCCAATCCTCCACGATTTGATTGAAAATCGGCCCTAAAAGCTCATGCTCACGAACTTTCTCATAAAACCTCCTCACCAAAAAATCGACTTCCTTTCGAGATTGAATTGGGACTCTGTTCATTTCAGGATGGGTTGAAGCACTTCCAGCTTTCCATCAATATCTTTCGGGATCGGCAAACCCAGGATTTGACAAATCAGGGGATACACATGAATATTATCAAAAGAATCAATGGTCAAGCCCGATTTGATTTGAGGGCCTTTCGCATAAAAGATCGCATGCATTTCTTTTGCTTTAGGGTCAAAACCGTGCTCCCCTCGTGCAGTAGAACCATCCATCCGCATCCTTCTCGCGACCACACTGAGATAACCTTGATCATTGGCAAGGTAATAGCCCAAGTCGGCCAAAATGATCAAATCTCCAATCCGGTCGGCATGGGTGGAAAGGTCTCCATAGTATTCCAAATCAACAGGATCGACGATTTTGAATTGGCCTTTTTTTGCATTAAGCTTCTGTTTGGCAGCTTCTTTTTCGGAAGGATTATTCAAATACAAATGAGCCAAAGCCCCGCTATTGACAATTCGGGCGTCTATACCCTCGACAATCTGATCCAGAAGAATCCGGTTTTCCATCGTCACATCGACCATCCCGTGATCTGACACGATGATGATGTTTACCTCCAAATCCAGACTTTTCACTCCTTCAAATAGGGCTCCTAGTTCGGCATCCAGCTTTTTCAGACGATTGCCGATTTGCTCTTCGTTGCTTGGTCCATACCGGTGTCCAATATCATCCATGTCTGAGAAATACATGGTAATCATTCTTGGCCGAAGAGAGTCAGGCATCTGAAGCCACTCAAATGCTTTGGAAATCCGGGTCAGATTGTTCACCCGCCCGTCGTAATCGTAGTAGTAGCTGGGCCTTATTCCCTGAATGGCAGCCTCTGAGCCCACAAAAAAATAACTGGCTGCTTTGACCCCATTTTTCTCCGCGAGCACCCAAAGCGGAGTGCCTCCGTACCAAGTTCCATCTGTCACCAGTTCCCGCTTTCCGATTGCGTAGACCTCATCTTTTTCCGGATCGTAAAAGGTGTTGTCCACGATTCCGTGCCGCTCAGGGCGCATGCCGGTGGCAATGGTGTAGTGATTGGGAAAGGTCTTGGAAGGAAAGGAGGATACCATGGATTGGGCCTGAGTCCCTTCTGAGATAAATCTGGAGATATTCTCCGGCTTGAATCGCTCCACGTAATCGTATCGAAAGCCATCAAGAGAGATCAAAATCACCGTGGGATCACCGGACTGTGACTTGGCAAAAGTGGTAAAAAGAAAAAATAAGGCAACAAGCAACAGACTTTTTTTCATGGCGGCAGAATTCATTTCCAAAATAGGTTTTTACTTGCCCAAATTTAGCCAGAATTCATGCTTAAGCTCAATTCATCAGGTAATATTCCAAGGTCAGGGGGAATCTTAGGGTAATCAAGCCCGAGGCCTCGGACCAAGATCAATCATCGGATAAGACCAATCCAAATTCAAAATACTATCTCTACCCTATCCTGCACTAATTTCCTTGATTGAGTTTGTTTAGGTAAAAATCTGATTTTTCCACATTGCCCAAAGATCTGTAAAGCAGATAAAGATTGCCCAAAACCGGCCTGCTGCTTCCGTATTGAAGCGCTTGTTCAAAACTTTCCGCGGCGGCCGCTTCTTTCCGAAGTGCTATCTGTGCCATTCCCAAATTAGAATACGAACTGAAAAGATCAGGGTGATTCAGATCGATGGCCTGCTTATAGTAGCGCTCAGACTGTGCATAATCCCTGTCTTTCAGGAATGCGATGGTTCCCAAATTGGTGTAAACAACAGGGTCATTTGACTTCATTTCATTTGCCGCGATGAGGAAATTTGATTTGGCATTGAGCGTATCCCCGGTTTCCAGAAGGGATTTGGCATAAGCTGCATAGAAAGTCGGGAACTTAGTCTTTCCATCTACCTGCTCATAGATAGGCAGGATTTTTTGGTACTCAGCCAGGGCCGTGCGGAAATCACTTTTTCCCAATGCTTGATTTCCTTTCATGACCGCCTGAATAAAGGCTACATCTTCCGGTGAATTGGCATTATCGGTAGATAGAAATTGAGCTGCTTTTTCAGCCTGTCCCAGCTCGGAATAGAGAAAACCTAAAGCATTCCGAATCTGGATATCATCCCAGTATTTTAGAGATTTCTCCAAAGCTTCTACAGCCTTTTCTTTTTCCCCTTTTCGACTGTAAGTGAGCCCAAGATTTCGATAGAGGGGTCCCAAATTGGGAGAATCAGCCTGAAGAGCCTTCAAGTATTGAGCTTCCGCTTCATCAAAATCCCCCCTTTCGAAAGCAAATCTTCCTAACTGAAAAAGAGGATAAAAAGCCTTCGGGTTCTTCTTAATGTTTTCTTCCAAAACTGCCACAGCCTGTGTACTGTCCCCCAAATTGATCAATACTTCTGCATAAGTACTCAAGTACTGAGAAACAGGCATTTCCTTGCCCAAAATCCCAAACATAATCTCATACTCTTTTCTCGCTTCTTGAAAATAAGTCTGGGCCGAGTCTGGATTTTCTTTCTTCAATTCCCCTGCAATATGTCGGAGTTCCTCTGCATAAAAGGTATGGGTTCTCCAGCTTTTTGGTGCAGAAATCACATCTGCTCTTGTGATCGTAAGATTATTTTCCCAGACCTGAGTTCGATCCCATGTTTTCCAGGTGAATCCTGCCAATAAGGGAATCAAAATCAGCAAAGGAATGAGGGGGCTTTTTTGGGGAGAAAGTTTTTGCCCTAACTGAAACAGCAAATAAACAACTACAAAAGCAAAAGCAAGAGAAGGGACAAACATGAATCGTTCTCCCATATTTGACCCGATTGTCAAAGCTGGAACCAGATTGGCAAAAATGGAAAAAGTAGCAAAGTAGAAAATCAGACCAAAGCTCAACATACTCCGGCTTTTGAATCCCTTAAAAGCTAGATAGATTAAGCTTCCGAAAAATATAATACTGATCCAAACGATCGGGTTGGTAAAGTTTTGAACCGTCAACTGGCTAAATGAATAATCCCAAGAAAGGGGATGAGGAAAAAAAAGCAATTTCACGTACTGCAGGTAGATATAAAAATTAGTTGCCAAACGCTCTGAGCCATCAGCCATATACATGACACTATTGATATAAGAGTCATATACAGATCCTGCCGAATCCAATATCATGGATCGAATAATCAGGTAAACTGCTGCCGTCCCGGCAAAAGGCAAAGCAGAATAGATGGCCTGAGGGACATTTTTCCCCTGAAAAAAATAGGCAAGCAGTCCCACCAAAGCAATAAGGGGTATACTTTCCTCCTTGGAAATAAGTGACAGAAAATAAAGGATCAAAATTACCCCCCAATGATAGGATTTTAGTTGGCCTTGATACTTCCACCAAATAAGAATTGCACCAAAAGCAAAAACAGCCGATAAAAGAGTATCCCGGCTTTTGGCAGAGGCAACTACCTCTACATGCAGAGGATGAAGGGCAAAGAGGAGTAAAACGAGCAAGGGAAAAAGGCTGGGAAGATTTTTGACCTTTGAGATGCCTTCAAGCAGGAAACCAATTATCACCAACAAACCAAAATAGAGAAGTAAATTGATTGCATGGCTGACAGCAGGGTTAAACTCACCAACCAATTCGTTTTCTATGGCAAAAGTAAGCAGGGTGAATGGCCGGTAAATACCAGTATTCGTTGGGCTGATTTCGATGAAATTCATAGACCCATATTTGAACACCTCAGTCCAATTTTCCATGCCTTTCGTAGTAACTCTGTTACTTTTTGCATAAAGGCCATCATCGAGGGTGTAGTCAAAATCGACAGACTGAATGTAGACCGCAGTACCTAACAGAGCGACTAATACAATCCAAATCCAAGGTTTGATTTTCATATAGAAGAAGTCAAAAGTCTCCCAAAATAGCCAGATCGACCAGATATGAAAAGAATCTTGGCAATTTTCAGAAATCTATCCGCATCAGATAATCGGTTTGGATTTCATCCCCAAAAGGGAAAGGATGACTTCCGAAAATCCGTAACCCGTTTTTCTCATAAAATCGAATCGCACGGGGATTGTGCTCCCACACGCCTAGCCAGAGGTATTTTTTCCTGTTTTGCTTCGCAAAGTCGATGGCTGTATCCAACAGTTTTTTTCCCAATCCACTTCCCAAATGCTCCTCCAAGACATACAGTCTGGCGATTTCCATGCTTTCTGGATCATGAATATCCGTCTGGGCTGGAACCTGATTGACTTTGGTGTAGCCGATGATTTCACCTTCCAGTTCTGCCACAAAAAAAGTGGAAGCAGGATGGGCGAATTCTTTTTCAAACTGAGCTAAGGTGAACGCCTCCTCCAAGTAGGCTTTCACATTTTCGGGTTTATTCCCAGCGGTAAAAGCCTGAATAAAAGCCGTTTGAGCCACCTGAAGGAGGTTTTCAAGATCAGTTTCTTTTGCTTTTCGGATCAAAATCATGGAGGAAAGAAGATATTTTTTCAAAAAATCCACATACATCAGTTTCTTATGTATGTAAGATTTTGATATATTCGAATCAAACTTAACATCATGTCGAGCAACGCACTGGTCAAAGGTAGTCTTCAAACCATTATCCTCAAGCTACTGGAGGAAAATGAAAAGATGTATGGCTACGAAATCACTCAAAAAGTGAAGGAACTCACGGCCGGGGAGATCAAAATCACTGAAGGTGCCCTCTACCCTGCCTTGCATAAGCTGGAAGCCGAGGGGCTTCTTACCACCGAAATCCAGCAGGTGGACAATCGGGTGCGGAAATACTACAGCCTAACCAAGGACGGACAAAAGGAAGTGAGCTCCAAGCTGGCAGAGCTACAGGCCTTTGTAGAAAATATGCAGCGGATTATCAATCCGGGATTGAAGCCGGATTTGGGATTTTAACTTTTTGAGAGATGAGAAAACTCACTGAACAAGAACTTAAGCTGGTACAAACAGCCATCATTGCTAAAGAAATCTCAGTTTTGGAAGTTTTGGCGGAGATCTATGACCACTATATCAGTCATTTGGAGGGATTTCCTGAGGCCGAATTCAAAAATGAATTGGCCAATTTGGAATCGAAATGGACCTATCCTTATTGCCGTACTTTACAGGATGAATTCAGCAAAAATGTCAATAAATCCATCCGAAGCCTACAGTGGAAACTGATCAAAAGCTATTTTACCTGGCCTAAAATTCTTTCCACAGCGATTTTCTTTGGTGTTCTTTTTTCTTTAGGTCAACTGCTCACCCCTAAGGTCTTTTCATTTTCAACCATTATTCCACTAATAATTATCATTCAAGTGTTTAACTTCTATCTTATTTTTTCGGCTAGAAAAAAATATAAAGGCCTTCGAACCATTTTCAACTTCAAATCGACAGGTTTATGGCTAAATTCTGCTGAATCAAACAGCTTAAGTGTAGCAATCGGAACTCCCATCTCAGTATTTAATCTTCTCATTTTCGCTCCTAGGATATTTGATTTAAACCTTGGGATAAGCAATCAAACCCTTTTCCTGATTTTGGTTTTTATAGCATTTTTTATTTCCGTCATTTCCTTTTCCGCTTACGAAGCCTGGAAAATCAAATCCAAAACCGCTTTGCTATGAGAACACTTTCACCTCAAGAAATCGCCCGAATCGATCAGCGGCTAGCAAGCCTAAAAATCCAATATCTCGAAATCCATCACGAGATTCGGGATCATTATTTCACCGAGTTGGAGAAAAAGTCAGCGGAGGAGTTTGACTCTACTTTTCAACAACTCAATGAGACCTTTGCCTGGTCGGTGGTAAAAAAGATGGAAAAGGAACTTCGAAGGGCAACCAACCGGCAGATTGGCCAATTACAATTTGATTCTCTGAAATTTTGGAACCTTAGCTTTAAAGAAAATTTAGTCTACGCAGCATGGATAGGATTTTTGATGCTAGCCTTTGTGAATTTTGGAGTAACTGGCCTGATGTTTACAACTGCGATCCTTGCTGCTGCCGTAATTCTAGGCATTTGGTCTATCCTCGGGGTAAAAAACTTTTTCAACTTATCAATCACACGACATAAACCGTTAAAAAGCTTTGATGTGGGAGTTTTTTCTAGGATGGGATTTAGTTTTGGACTCCTTTCATGGATTCATTTTGGAACAAAGCTGAGTTCAGAAGATGCTAATTTCAACACCTCCCAAATCATTTTAGGAATAATCATAACCTTGTTCTCACTCTACCTTTTTTCACTGGTCAAAATCACTTTTGACCGAAAACTGAAATCCGAATGAAACTTTCTTCTGATCAAATCGCCCAAATCAACCAAAAAATCAGCTCCAGCCAAGTCTATTACACCGACATCCGTGCTGAACTGACCGATCATATCGCCTGCAAAATTGAGAACGGGCTCCAAAATGAGGAAGATTTCGAAGATTTGCTTCAAAAGTCGCTTACCGAAATCAATCCGGGAAAATTCCAGCGGCAGCTGTTGATGCAAGCTCATGCCAACTCCTTCCGTGAGTTTCTGGGCAATTTGGCCAACCTAGGCGTCCTAGTCAAAACCCTTGCAATGACCCTTGTAATCGGTACTTTCATCAACCTCTTTTCAAAAAATACCCCTGAGTTTGCCGAAACAGTACTTAAAACCGCCTTTTTGATCGCCTGCTACAGCGGGTTCTTTTTGGGACTTTGGAAAAACAAATACCTCAGCAATTCCCGGGTATTGACTTCGGCAAATGTCTTATTCCTGATCGCCTCCCTTTCCCAGTTCTTTCTCCGACTGGAATGGTTGACTTGGACCGGGGCAAATATCCAGCAGCTTTTGTTTTTCATGACAGCCTGTTTCTCCTTTATCCTTTGCTCGGGCTACACCAACCTCTTCCGCCAATTCCGCAAACTCCAATGGCAATGAAACTTTCTCCCGATCAAATCACCACGCTCAAGAAACTGATCTCTTTCAAAGGCTATGAAGAGGTCGACGTGCAGTATGAGATTCTGGATCATGTAGCATGCCGGATAGAAGTTCTTTTGGAGGAAAACCCAAAATTGAGTTTGGATGATGCCTTTCGAAAAACCCATGCTGAATTCGGCATTTTTGGCTTTGCCGACTTGGCTGATTCCTATCGGGAAAGCATCCGAAAGAAGTTTTGGAACCGATATTGGGCAAGTTTGAAAAGCTTATTGACTTCCTATCGGGTGATTTACCTGATTTTGCTAGCTTGGATTTTTCATTTGATCAGCCAAAACTTTACCCTATTTGGCGAGAAGCTGACTGCGCCGGGTTGGGCAGTGATAGGGCTGATGATTTCAATGGTTTTTTTCTTGATTTACTTCCATCGAGTAGGGAAAAACTTTAAAAACTACGCGACATTCAAGCATGGCCTGAATTTCTTTGGAGGGTTCAACTTGATCATCCAAATCTCGGTTCAGGGAATGCGTTTTTTGAGGGGCCCGGAAATTCCCATGGAATTGAACTTTCAGGGAATCATGGCTTGGATTACCATTTCTGCATTGCTGATATCCTGGGTCTCCCTTTTTCTTTTGCCCCAAATCATCCAGGAAGCAGCCGATGAAACCCAACGACTCAAGGCGATTTACGAGGCCTGAGTCTTGCTCTTTTTATTCCCCCAGAAAATCACTGCAGCTGCTGTCCCAAACATGATCAGGCTATAAATCGCCGAAGGAATCGTCATTACCGAATTGACAATCAGCGTGGCAGCGATAGTGATTCCCAAGGTTCCGTTTTGAATTCCTGACTCCACAGCAATGGTGAGGCTTTGGCGAAAATTTAGTCCGGCAAACTTGGCCAGACCATACCCCAATCCTAAAGTAGCCAGATTCAAGGCCAGGGAAGCAGGTCCTGCTTCGATGAAAAACTGCACCAGATTATCCTTTTCTTTGAGTATGGCGGCGATGATGATGATCACAAAAAACACAGCAGAAATCTTTCGAAATGGGGCATCCCACCGTTTGGCCAGTTCGGGAGCTTTTTTCAATACCAACATCCCAATCGCCACAGGAATAATGGTGATGGCCAATACAGCGACCACTGTCCCGAGAATCTCGAGTTGAGGCTGCTCCCCTCCGGGAATAAAATAGCCGATAGAAAAATTGACGATAAAAGGAATGGTCATCACGGTAATTAGGGAAGAAAAAGCAGTCAAAGTGATCGAAAGGGCTGAATCTCCCTTGGCTAAATGCGTGATCAGATTGGAAGTCGCTCCCCCGGGGCAAGCAGCCAAAATCATCAAACCCACGGCAAGTTCCGGCGAAAGCTGAAATGCTTTGGCGAGAAAAAAAGCAATAACCGGAAGCAAAATCAGCTGATTAAACAAGCCCAGGGTCACGGCTTTGGGATAAATCAAAATCCGCTTGAAATCAGCCGGGGTGAAGGCTAAGCCCCATCCCAAACATGATGACTGCCAATGCCAAAGGGAGAAAAAGCTCAGTAAGTACGTTGGATTCCATGGGATTTTGGGATTGGGTTATTTGGTTATTGGTTATTGAGTTATTGGGAATTAGTTATTAGTTATTGGTTTTTATAAACTGAATTTCCATCTCCTTGAAAATTGTTCATTGGAAATTGAAAATCGGTTATTGAGTTATTGGTTATTGGTAATTTTGGCTAGCCTTGAGAATTGAAAATTGCTCATTGGAAATTGGTTATTGAGTTATTGGTGAATTGGTTATTGAATTATCAGTTATCCAAGCTTGATGATTGATCATTGAGTTTGGTCATTGGAAATTGAACCTTCTTGCCTCTTGTCTCTTGCTTCTTGATTCTAGATACCTGATAATAGATACTTCAAAGAAACCCTGCCACCGCAAAGCCCACATACGTTCCCAGCGCATTTCCCAAACTCCCCACCAGCACTCCTGGAATCAATAAATCGGGCCGATTCAAACTTTCAGCCGCCGCCAAAGCCGTGGTATTTCCACCCACATTGGCCTGAGAAGCTACGGCCAGCACATCCCAATCCATCTTCAGCAGAGCACCAATCCCAAATAAAACTATGCCATGAATCAGCACCAAAAGCCCCACAAACAACATCAGCGTCCCGGCCAACTCGCCCATTTCGGCCAAAGCTCCAAAATCACAGAGGGTACCAATCACTGCAAGGAAAATCAGAATAAAGAAGAAGCCCAGCGTTTGCTTTCCATAAAGCTGTTGCACAGATGGAAATTGAGCCAGAATCAAAGCCAAAGTGGTGAGAAAGATGATTTCCGGGACTTCGGGAAACCACCCCACCAATACTTTGCTGATCGCCATGCCCAATAAGCCCAAAGCCAGAATGGAAGCCAAGGAAGAAATGGATATATGCTCAATGGATTGAATTTTCTCCCCACTTTGGGCGGAAGCCAGCTTCTTTCTTGGGAAGAGCTTCTGCAAATACTTGGGCAAAATCAAGGTGGCAATAATCCAGGGGGTTCCGATCAGATTATCCACCACCGTGGTGGCGGCAAAGAGATTTCCCGCTTCATTAACCTTGTAGTGTAGGGCGACAGCATTGAAATTAATCGAGCCACCGATATAGGTTCCGGTAAACATCCCCGCTACAGCCGGTGCCAATTCTCCGATTTTCACCTCTGGATTGACCAAAAACCAGGAAGCAAGAACTCCAACCACAGTCGCGGCCGAACCCAATAAAAACATCCCCAAAAGTGGCAAGCCGGCATTTTTCAAACTTTTCAGATCCACTTCCAGCAAGGCTATAAAAATCCCTAAGGGTGCCAGATAAATAAACACCCCATCATAAACCGGATTACCTTCCATCGCACTGGGTATGACTGCAAGATTGGACAACAAAGCACAAATCAAAATCACCCAAATCGGGGTTCCGACCGTCCTCCCCCATGGAAATCGAGTGAGCCAGTTGGCAAAAAAGACAGCAATACAGAGCGTGCCTGCAATAAAGATGGGCTCTTGCGTGAAGGTCATGGATGGAAAATAGAAAAAATATCAGAAAGGATTTGGCAAAATATCCTAAGCACCAAAAAAACTATGGACCGTATCGATAATTAAGCTCACTTCTTCCTTTTTCAAATAGGAATTCATAGGCAATGAAAGCCCCCTATGAACCAAGATTCTGGAATTATCAAATTCTCCGGCTTGGGAAAAAGCCTTCATCTCTGGTAAGATCGTTGGATAATGGATGGCCGTCCCTATCCCTTTTTGGGTCAAAAAATCTTTTAGCTCATTTCTCTTTTCCGTCTGAATCACAAATAGATGCGCATTGTGATCTTCCTCCAAAATACCGGATGGCAATGTGAGTTCTGGAATGTCGGATAATGCTGTCAGATATTTCTCCGCTATCCTTTTTCTCATTTTTTGATTGAGTAGAAAATCCTCTAACATCACATTCAAAAAGGCCACTTGCAGTGTATCGATTCGACTGTTTCTCCCGATCAGTTCATGCTGGTCGCGCAAAGGCTGTCCATGATTAAGCAGCAATCTGATTTTTGTCGACAGTTCCGAATTTTGAGTCAGGCACATCCCTGCTTCTCCAAGAGCTCCCAGATTTTTGGTGGGATAAAAACTCAGGCAACCCACCTCGCCCCAAGTTCCGGCTGCTTTTCCATTCTGAAAGGCTCCAAAAGCCTGAGCGGCATCTTCGATAACAAACAGGTGATGCCTTTTGGCTTTTTCCATGAGTGACTTCATGTCCACCATCTTTCCATAAAGATGGACAGGAATCACAGCTTTGGTTTTTGGAGTGATGACCTTCTCCCAATCCTCTCTGAGCAAACCATTTTCATCTGTATCCCAAAAAACAGGTTTGGCTCCGACCATCACCACCGCCTCGGCTGTGGACACCCAGGTCAAAGCCGGCACAATTACCTCATCTCCGGGGCCGATTTCCAACCCTCGAAGGGCTAATTCCAAAGCATCGGTCCCATTGGCGCAGGCAATGGAATAGGCTGACCTTAAAAATCCCGAAACCGACTTTTCAAAAGTCTCAACCTCTTTTCCCCCAGAAAATATCCCGGCTTCCAGAACCGTCGAAAAACGCTCTTTCAGTCTCTTTTTGAGACTTTCATCCATCCGACTGAGATCAAGAAAGGGTATGTTCATTGAGAATTTTGGCTAAATCAAATGTGAGGAATTTTCTAGAAAACCGATCCAAGTCGGCTGTATCTTTCTTTTCATTTCCAGCATCCATTAGTTCCCTCAATGCAACCTGAATCCCGACAAAATCCTCATGGCGGATTACTTTTCCAGCTTTTGCTTCCTGAATTAGCTGAGCAGAATCCCCCTCAGGATCACCCAAAGCCAAAATCGGGGTTCCTGTCGCCATGTATTCAAAAAGTTTTCCGGGAATATTCCCTTTCGCATTTTTCGTATCGGTCAGAATCAAAACCAAGGCATCTGCCTGCCCATAAAATCCAAACACCTCTCTGTGACTGACATAACCCGGGAATTTAATCCGCTCGGATAACCATCTGTCTTCAGCTACAAATTCCCTGACTTGCTCAGACACCTTGCCGACAAAAGTCAACTGCACCTGATCCTCCGTACCCATAGACTCTTCTTTCATCGCTTTGAGCAGAGGAATGGGATTCCGGATAGAGTCAATCACTCCGGAATAAACCAAATGAAGCACTCCGGCCTGTTTTTCCTTGGTGGAAAAGCCATTCGGAATGTCCTTGGGATCAAACCCATTGGTCAACAAGTGAATCTTTCTATGGGCCAGTCTTTCCAAGTCACGCTGAAAAGTCGGTGAAATGGTAGTCACCGCATTGGCTTCCTTGAGAACAGCTTCCTCTAGCTTTCGGTGTCTTGATTTGACTCTGTTACTCATTGGCAGCGTATCCAAAAACTCCCATTCTGACCAAGGATCCCGAAAATCTGCAATCCAAGGCAAGCCTGTTTTTCGCTTGAGCTCCCGCCCAATCAAGTGCATGCTATGCGGTGGACCGGTGGTGATGACTGCCTGAAACTGTCCGCCTTTTGCCAAATCTGTCAGGAACTTTACGGAAGGTTTTACCCAAAAGACTCTAGGGTCAGGCACCAGCAAATTTGCCCTCGCCCAAATGGCGATTTTCTCTAAAACCCCTCTCTCCTTCTGCTCCAGAAGTCTTCCGGGATGAGTTTTGGATTTTCTTTTCACCTTGGAAAAAAGCTGATAAGGCTCCCAAATGGGAAACTTGATTACCTCGAGCTGCTTGGGAATTTCCTTTTCAAGGCTTTGATCCTGCAAGTCAAAATCGGGGTTTTCCGGGGTGAAAATCACCGGTTCCCATCCTGCCTCGGGAAGATACTTGGCGAATTTCAGCCAACGCTGTACTCCCGAACCTCCACTGGGTGGCCAATAGTAAGTAATGATGAGAACGCGAGGAAGCATTGGTAGATTTGAAGTTTGAGATTTGAAATTAGGAGAAACAGACCAAAAAGAAAGGGGAAAGTTTCCTCTCCCCTTTACTTCATTATTCAGCATTCTAAATTCGATGTTCGATATTTTTTATCAAATCTTGGAGTTCCTAAAAAACCTCAAAGGTTTTCACAAAACTCGTAAATCGTGATTCAAAGTTCGCAAATCCCTTTACTCCCCTTGAGCGAGTGAGTATCCTCTCACTCCATCGAAGGTGTAGAGGTGCTCCGTTTTGATAAAATCAAAGCCCAAATCTTTGATCTGTCTGAGCAAGTCCAAAACATCCCAATGGGTAATCGGTGAACCGTCGGCAGTTTTGAATCGGCATCTCCAGTGATCGGTGCAGAACGTCTCTTTCAAACCTTCAGGAAATACCTTGACGCCTCGGTTAGTGATCAGATGCAATTGCAGCCCGTTGGCATTGGCTTGTCTGAGTCTATCTCCGATTACATTCGGGTCTCTTCCTTCCTCATCCCAATCAATAAAGACATCGACTCCGGTCAATTCTTTCTTGGCTTTGGTTTTTGAAGTCAGCTTGATATTCATCGGCTCAGTGTCTTCTTTGGAGAAGGTCACAGGAGACATTTTTGCAGGCTCTTGTCCTAATCTATCGATGATCGCTTGAGCAAATTCCTGAGTTCCCACTTTCTTGGAAGACAAGCCTTCCTGATAGATATCTCCGGTATGGATCCCATCTTCCAACGTTTTCATCCAGGCATTGGCTACCTTTTCTGCGATATCCGGCTGACCGATATGAACCAACATCATGATGGCACCATTGAGCAATCCGGAAGGGTTTGCCATATCTTTTCCCGCAATGTCCGGAGCGGAACCGTGGATTGCTTCAAACATTGCTACTTCCTCGCCTACGTTAGCAGAACCTCCAAGTCCAACAGAACCTGTCACCTGTGCAGCCACGTCGGAAATGATATCTCCGTATAGATTAAGTGTCACAATCACATCAAAAATTTCCGGTCTTTCCGCGATAAGTGCTGTCCCGATATCGATGATTTTATGATCGGTCTGGATTTCCGGATATTCTTTGGCTACCTCGTCAAACTTCTTGTGGAAGTGTCCGTCGGCCAATTTCATAATATTGTCCTTGGTCATACAGGTCACCTTCTTTCGGCCGTATTTCTTGGCATATTCAAAGGCATACCGGATGATTTTTTCCGATCCTGGCTCGGAGATCAGTTTCAAAGTCTGATAAACTTCCTGAGTTTGTCTGTGCTCGATACCTGCGTAGAGGTCTTCCTCGTTTTCCCGGATGATAACCAGGTCAGTTTTCGGGAAGTGAGTTTTTACAAATGGAGAATAAGCCTTGCAAGGTCTCACGTTTGCGTACAGACCAAAAGATTTACGGGTAGTCACGTTTAGGGACTTGAATCCCCCACCCTGAGGGGTTGTGATTGGAGATTTGAGGAAGACCTTAGTCTCTCTAAGTGACTCGATAGCCCTAGGCTCCATCCCGGAACTGATCCCTTTTAGATAGACCTTTTCTCCGATCTCAATGACATCGTATTCCAGCTGAGCACCGGCCGCTTCCAAGATCGCCAAAGTGGCTTTCATGATTTCAGGGCCGATTCCATCACCATAGGCAACCGTAATTTTTCTTTTGGAGGACATAGAAGTTGTTGTTTAGTTTTGGATTAACTGCCGCAAAAGTAAGGAAAAATGCATGAAGGAGGCCTTCCAATTCCATGAATATCCTTTATCCAATGCATAAAACTCCAAAAGCTTTCCAGTTATCGCCTAATTGTTTTTGGATAAATATTTCCCTTCGATTTGGCATTGAATCCCCTGACTGTATATTTGTTTTCCAACATCCCCTATTTCAATGGCAGATTTTGTAAACATCCTGACCGAAGAAAAAAACGGAGTCCTCTACCTCACAATCAATAGAGAAGACAAACTCAACGCACTCAACTACGCTACCCTCGAGGAAATCAAGAGCATCTTTGAAGAAGTAGCTGACAATAAATCCATCAAAGCAGTGATCATCACCGGTGCTGGTGAAAAAGCTTTTGTGGCGGGTGCGGATATCCGTGAAATCGCCGACCTCAACGAAGTCAATGCACGGAAGTTTGCAGAAAATGGTCAGGAGATCTTCGCCATGATCGAAAACTGCCACAAGCCTGTCGTTGCAGTCACCAATGGTTTTACTCTCGGAGGAGGGTGCGAATTAGCTATGGCCTGTCACATGCGTGTGGCTTCTGCCAATGCCAAATTCGGTCAGCCCGAGGTCAATCTTGGGATCATCCCCGGGTACGGAGGCACACAGAGACTCACCCATTTGATCGGAAGGGGAAAGGCCAACGAGCTCATGATGACAGGAGACATGGTGGATGCCAATGAAGCACTTCGTCTTGGATTGGTCAACCATGTCCTGCCTACTAAGGCTGAAGCTATGGCAAAAGCAGAAGATATTGTGGGAAAAATCATGAGCAAGGCTCCTTTGGCAATTGGCATGATAGTGGATTGTGTCAATGCTGTATATCTCCCGGAAGAAAACGGTTACCAAACTGAGGCCAATAGCTTTGCCCGATGTGTCAAATCAGGCGACTACAAAGAAGGTACTTCTGCATTTTTGGAAAAAAGAAAGCCCGTTTTCAAAGGGGAGTAAGCTCCTAGCTTCCCCATGAGCAATCTCAAAAAACTTGCAGGACAGACTGCGGTCTACGGCCTGAGCAGTATTCTTGGCCGTTCCATTAATTTTTTACTGATCATAGTCTACACGGCCTATCTGGATACCGAATCCCTGGGGGCTTTTACGGGAATTTATGCCCTGATCGGTTTTTTGAATATTGTTTTTACCTACGGGATGGAGACCGCTTTTTTCCGCTTTTCCACGGGAAAAAATCAAGACCCTGCAAAGGTTTACCAAAGTACCCAATCTCTTTTGATCCTTTCTACCTTAGTCTTGGGGACCGGGGTCTTTTTGCTTGCTCCCTGGCTGGCAGAGGTCATGAATTATCCCGGCAAGGCCTATCTTTTTCGCTGGACTGCACTTATTCTTTCCTTCGACGCCATCCTGGCTATTCCCTTTGCCAAGCTTAGGCTGGATAATAAGGCTCTGGACTTTGCAGGAGCCAAACTGATCAACATCCTTCTCAATGTCCTACTCAATTTGTTCTTCATCGTCTGGCTTCCGGGGCTATCCCAAAACAACTCCTGGGATCTAAGCGCCTTCGGAATACAGGATAATTGGGGAGTGGAATACATACTTCTATCCAATTTGCTGGCCAATGGATTGATAATCCCCTATGTCTGGTGGAGAGCTGGGTTTTTCTCGTTTGGATTGGACAAGAGCCTACTCAAACCCATGTGGAATTATTCACTCCCGCTCCTGTTCATGGGGCTGGCGGGTGTGACCAATGAGCTGGTGTCCCGGTTGCTTTTTGAATATATCCTTCCGGAAAACTACTATTCCGGGCTGAGCAGCCGAGAGGCCGCGGGAGTTTTTGGTGCCAACTTTAAGTTGGCCATTCTGATGAATCTGGTTATTCAGGCTTTTAAATATGCCGCAGAGCCTTTTTTCTTCAGGGAATCCCAAGACAAAAACTCTCCGCTTCTCTATGCGAGGGTCATGCATGCCTTTATCATTTTTTGCAGCCTCCTGATGATCGCCATCTCAGTCAATTTGTATTGGATAGGCCCGATGTTTCTGAAAGGTTCGGTTTATTCCTCAGCCTTTTTCATTGTTCCGATTCTGCTGATGGGCTACCTGTTGTTGGGAGTATATTTCAATCTTTCTATTTGGTTCAAACTGACCGATCAGACGAAATACAGCTTTTGGATCACTTTCATAGGGGCATCGATCAGCATTGGGGTGATCGTGGGTCTCGTACCAATTTGGGGATATTTAGGAGGGGCATTGAGTACCTTGGCCTGCTACCTGACTATGACCGTGCTCTGTTTTTATTGGGGGCAAAAGTTCTATCCCATTCCCTATCAGTTAGGCAGAGACATATTGTATCTTATTTTGGGATTTGGGCTGAGTTATCTGGGATTTTTCATAGAAATGGAAAACGGGTTACTGAACCTTCTTTTGAAAAACCTTCCTTTAGTCCTATTTGCCGGATTGATTATTTTCCTGGAAAAAGAGGAATTGAAAAGATTTATCCCTTCCCGAAAAAGCTGAATTCTGATTTCTTATTCCCCTGATTGAAAGACCTTTTTTCCTAGGGAAAACGGGAAATTTCCAGCCTTTTTGACCAAAAGGCATTATGTTTGTGCTTAGATGCTGCATTCCAAACCGCACGTGAGAATAACCCCCACTTTACTTCTTGGTTTCTTCTTTTTTTTAGGTATTTCCTTTGGATTTGCTCAGGAGAAAATTTCCAAAAAAGAGGCCAAACGGCTTGAAAATCAAACCAAAGGAAGCCGATATTTTATCGAAGGCGAAAAAGCCCTGGTTTTGGGCGATCTGGACCGTTCTTTTTTCTACCTCCAAAAAGCGTTGGAATTTTCCCCCGACGAGCCTGCCATTCACTACAAGCTTGCAGAGGTTTTGGTGAGGTCCGAACAGGCTGAAAAAGCCCTCCCCTATGCCAACCGTGCCGTAGAAATCGACCCGGAAAATAAGTACTATGCGCTCCTGGTAGCTGAAATCTACACCCAACTCAAACAACCGCTCAAGGCAGCCGAGATTCTGGATCGACTAACAGCTGATTCTGAAAAAAACCAGCAATACAATCTCGATTTGGCTTCCATCTATCTACAGGCGGGAGAATTTGACAAGGCTTTGGTGGTACTGGACCGAGCGGAAGAATACTATGGGATCCGGGAGCCTTTTACCCTGCAAAAGCAAAGGATCTACCTGCGAAAAAATGACCTCGGAAAAGCCTTGGAAGAGGGAGAAAAACTCATCGAAGCTTTCCCCGGCAATCCAACCTATGTCCTCAACCAAGTAGAAATCCTCTACAATAATGGTCGACTGGATCAGGCGCTTGCCTTGGTCGAAGAGGAGATCACCAAATACCCCAATCAACCGGAACTCCGGATGGCTGCCTACACGCTACTCAAGGAAAAAGGGCAACAAAGTCAAGCTCAGGAATATCTGATTTCGGCTTTTGCCAATCCGGACTTGGACCCTGAAGTCAAAGCCAAAACCTTTGTCTCTGTACTTTCAGAAATGCAGACCAGCCAAAGAGATTCTCTTTTGGACCAAATGGAAGGCTTGATGCTGGACTTACATCCACAGGAAGCCTTGGTTTTGGAAGCGGTCGGAGAACGAAAAAAGCGTCAGGGAAACATGGAGGGCGCGGTTGATTTGTACAAAAAATCCCTTCAATCCAACCCAAAAAATGCCAGTTTGCTGGAGCAGGTCATTTTGAATTCCTTCGGGGAAAATGCGGATTTCGCAAGCCTGGAAAACTATACCATCATGGCTACCGACGAGTTTCCGGATGCCCCTGAGTTCTGGTTTTACGATGGGGTGGTCAAATCTGCAAGAAAGAAAGACTCTTTGGCAGTAAATTCTCTAAACAAAGCAATCGGACTCAATCAGGGACGAAATTCCCAATTGGACCAAGTCGCTTTTGGTTCTTTGGGCAACAGTTTGTTCAATTTGGGGCAAAAAGATTCCGCTTTCTACTACTTCGACAAAGCGCTTCAGCTCAATCCAAACGACGAGCAGGTTCTGAATAACTTCGCTTTTTTCCTTTCTCTGGAAAAAAGAGACTTAGAAAAAGCCGCAAGCATGTCAGGAAAGGTCGTGAAGAGATTTCCTGACAATTCCACCTATTTGGATACGCATGCTTGGGTATTGTTTCAGATGGGCAATTACACCGAAGCTTTAACCTATATGGAAAAGGCCATCGCCAATGATTCCAACCCAAGTGGGGTGCTTTTGGAGCATTATGGAGACATACTATTTCATCTTGGCAAAGTTTCTGAGGCAGTAAACTGGTGGAAAAAAGCAGCGGAAAGCGATGAAGCCTCAGAACATATTTCAAAGAAAATCAGCGACAGGAAATATTATGAATAGATTTTTTGCATTCTCTCTTGTAATTCTATTGGTGCTCTCCGCCGGTTGTGCCAAAAAAGTCGTCCTCTACGAAGGAGATCAAACCATGACCGATTTCACTCCCCTTAGTGCGGATTACGACTATCTCAGTGCGAAAGCCAAAATTGTCATTGAGGAAGAATCTGGAAAAATCACCCGGGGAACCTTGAGTCTGCGGGCTAAAAAAGACAGTGTGCTATGGTTTACCATGTCTCCGGGGATGGGGATGGAAGCGATCCGGGGATTTTTCACCCAAGAAAAAATTCAAATTCGTGACCGGGTTGGAAGAGACGATGTAAATCTGACTTATCAGGATTTTGAGCGGCTTTATGGACTCAAGCTTTCTCTTGACATTTTCCAGAATGTGCTTTGGGCCAATATTCCTTTCCAGGTAGACTACCAGGACCGCTTGGTGAGAATCGGGAAAAAATTCGAGTTGACCCAGGTAAGGGATGGGGTAAGGTATTTTACCAAAGTAGAAACCTCTACCGCAAAAGTGGCCGAAATGACCTCAAATTCACTGGATGACCGGGGCTCCTTTTTGGCCAGCTTCCCAAAGTTTTTAGACGTCAATTCTCAGCCCTTTCCAGCCGAAGCCCTTTTCAAACTGATGTATCAACTTCCTGAAGGCAGTCAAAACACGATCATCCATGTGGAATGGACCTCTGTAGAGCCGACTTCCACCCCACTGAGTTTTCCATTTAGGTTTTGAGTGATATGAAATCTTTTTTTCGTTCTTTTTTACTGGTTCTATTGGTTTTTGGACTGGGATTGGAATCCTTTTCCCAAACCAAAAAATCGAGAGAAGATCTCGAACGTGAAAAAGCCGAGGTGCAGGCCCGACTCCGGGAATTTGATGCGATTCTAAAACAAACCACTGCTACTAAAAGAACATCTATAGGAGAACTTAACGCAATCACCCAACAGTTTCAAACCCAAAGTCGTCTTGTAAATACCCTAGACCGTGAAGTTCGACTGATCAATCAGGAAATCCAGGAGACCGAGCGGAAAATAGAATTGCAAGAAAAGCAGCTCAAGGAATTGAAAGCAGAGTATTCGCGAATGATCTATAACTCCTCCAAACTTAATCGAGGGCTTTCCATAGTGGCATTTGTATTCAGCTCTGCCAACTTCAATCAGCTCTATATGAGGCTGAAATATCTCAAGCAGTACAGCGATAGCCGAAAACAACAAGCCGAGCAAATAGTAAAGCTAACTGCGCAGCTAGCCGAACAGCGGGTTCTTCTCGATGAAAGAAAAGCTGAAAAGGAGGTCGTCTTAGCTGAGGAAAAAACCGAAAGGGCAAAACTCGAAAACCTCCGAAAAAATCAGCAGTCGGTGGTCAACTCTCTTTCCAGAAAGGAAAGAGACATCCAAAAACAAATCACTGCCACCAAAAAGCAGCAAGAGCAGCTGAATCGAATGATCAAAGCGGCAATCGAGGAAGAAATCCGGTTGGCTGAAGCTGCCGCCAGAAAAGAAAACAGCACCACGACCAAAAAAGCGGGTACATCCATGCCTATGACTCCTGAGGCAGCGGCTCTTTCCAGCTCCTTTGCAGGAAATAGAGGTAAACTTCCTTGGCCAGTGGAGACAGGTTTTATCACACAGCGTTACGGGACTTACCCCCATCCTACTTTGAAAGGAATCACTTTGGACAGTGATGGCATCGATATCCGAACCCAGCCCAACTCCAACGTCCGAGCGGTTTTTGACGGAGTAGTGACCAAAATCACCACCATTCCAGGCTATGGAAATACGCTCATCATTAAGCACGGAGAGTATTTCACCATGTACAGCAGACTCAAGACCATTACTGTAAAATCAGGCCAGGAAGTCAAGGCAAAAGATATCATCGGACAGGTTGCAACCAATGCTGAAGGTCAGGCTGAAGTCCACTTCCAAACCTGGAAAGGACTACAAATCATGGACCCTGCAACATGGATTACGTCCAGATAGGTTAAAAAATCGTAGCTTCATAAAAAAGATGCACCTCAATAGCCGGGAACTTTGGCTATGCGAGGGACAGTTGTATCTTTGTTATCTTGTATATCCTTAAACACACACCATCATGCTTACATTAGGTTTCATTCAAAACATGGGCGGAGGTTCTTTGATTCTTATCATCCTCGTTATCCTTCTGCTCTTTGGTGCTAAAAGGATCCCTGAATTGGCCCGAGGATTGGGTCGTGGCATCAGAGAATTCAAAGATGCGACCAAGGAAATTCAGAACGATCTTGAAGATGGGCTAAAAGACAAAAAGAAATAATCCCTAAAGCCAATTCACATTGGAAAAATTCGATTCCTTCGACGATATCAAAAAATCGCTCGAAAAGAAAGAGGCTGATTGCAAGTCAATTGTAGCGTATTATTTAAAAAACATTCAGACGAAGGCGCATCTCAACGCCTTCGTCGAAGTTTATGGCCAATCCGCTCTCGAGCAAGCTGAGCGGATTGATGAGAAACTCGCCAAGGGCAAAGCCGGCAAACTCGCCGGGATGGTCATTGGAATCAAGGACGTTCTCAATTTTTCAGGCCATGAATCCAATGCCTCTTCCAATATCCTCAAAGGATATATTTCCCAATTTACCACCACGGCAGTCCAGCGATTGATCAATGAGGACGCCATCATTATCGGCCGGCTCAACTGTGACGAATTTGGAATGGGCAGCTCCAATGAGAATTCTGCTCATGGAAAAGTCCTCAATGCCTTGGACGAAAGTCGGGTACCCGGAGGATCATCCGGAGGCTCAGCAGTAGCCGTTCAGGCCAATCTCTGCACCGTTTCTTTGGGTACGGATACCGGGGGTTCGGTTCGTCAGCCTGCAGCATTCACAGGAGTCATCGGCATGAAGCCGACCTATTCGAGAGTTTCCCGTTGGGGATTGATCGCCTACGCTTCCTCTTTTGACACGATCGGAGTTTTCTCCAAAACTGTCAAAGACAATGCCTTGGTCATGGAAGTCATGGCAGGGCATGACGAATTTGACAGCACCTCTTCAAGGAAACCCGTTCACCATTACAGTGAATTGCTTCATTTTGAGAAAAAGGTCAAGGTGGCTTATTTCACCGAAACTTTGGAGTCTCCTGCTCTTCAGCCTGAAATAAAATCCCAAACCGAGGCGATTCTGGAAAAGCTGAAATCTGAAGGACATGAAGTGGAGGAAGTTCATTTTCCACTATTGAAATACACCCTCCCTACCTATTACATCCTGACTACAGCAGAGGCCAGCTCCAACCTATCCAGATTTGACGGGGTGAAATACGGCTACAGGACGCCCAATGCCCACAATCTGGAATCCATGTACAAACTCACGCGAAGTGAGGGATTTGGTGAGGAAGTCAAACGGAGAATCATGTTGGGAACATTCGTGCTTTCGGCAAGTTATTATGACGCCTATTTTACTAAAGCTCAGCGGGTAAGAAGGTTAATTAAAGACTTTACTGAAAATCTTTTGGATGATTTTGACTATATTATCATGCCGACTACCCCGACTACAGCGTTTAAGTTTGGAGAGCACAGTGGAGATCCGGTAGCCATGTATTTGGAAGACCTTTTCACTGTTCAAGCTTCCGTTTCCGGAGTACCGGCGATTTCGCTTCCGAATGGAAAAGACCAAAATGGCATGCCAATTGGTCTGCAAGTGATTGCAAATTCCTTCAAAGAAGCTGAACTGTATGCTTTCAGTAACTATTTGACCGAATTAACAACCTAAAGTAACCTCTTATGAAAATGACTTGGCAAAGAAACATCCTTACCATTCTTGCTGTATGTGTGATTCCCATGACCGAAGTCTTTTCTCAGGAAGAACCCTTGGAAGCGGCTACCGCACTGAACGAGGAGATTCTTCCCAATTATCATTACGAATACATCCCGGATTTCACCTATGAGGAAGTTGAGCAAAGGATCAAATCCATGAAAACGGAGATGCCCTTTGAGCTCAATGATCGGATTTTTTCATTTATCCAATACTTCACTGTCCGAAATAGAGAGTACACCAAAATGGTTTTGGCGAGAAAGGAAAAGTTTTTTCCTCTCTTTGAATCCACAATGAAGAAGCATGAAATGCCGGTGGAGATCCAATACCTTTCCATTATAGAATCCGGATTGGACCCTCAAATCCGCTCCCGAGTAGGGGCAATGGGGCTTTGGCAGTTTATGCCTGCCACTGGGAGAATGTATGGCATGTATGTCAACTCCGACGTGGATGACCGCATGGACCCTGAAATGAGTACCGATGCGGCTGCCAAGTATCTAAAGTCGCTCTATCGTATGTTTGGCAATTGGGAAGTGGCCTTGGCAGCTTACAACTGCGGGCCAGGAAATGTGAGAAAAGCCATTAGACGTTCAGGAGGAAAAACTACTTTCTGGGGAATCTACAATTACCTTCCTAGAGAAACCCGTGGCTATGTGCCTCAATTCCAAGCAATGCTCTACATCCTCAACCATCTGGAAGAGCACAATTTCAACCTTGAAGAACCTACCTACCCGATCGAATACGAGAAAATCCGATTTGAGAGAGCCTTCAGAATGGAAAAATTGGCGGAACTCACCGACATCTGTCTGAAAGATCTTGAAGAACTCAATCCCAGCATCAAAAATCGAAACATTCCCGAGACCAACCGGTCCATGGCTATTCGGATTCCCAAAAACAAATCCATGTTTTTGAAGGAAAATCTGGCTTGGATAGGAGACTCCTTAGGCAATGCCCCTACGCTCTTGCTCGCTTCGCAGGTGGTACCTGTTGAAGAAGCCGCTGCATCCATGAATCGGGAAGCCATAACTTATCGGGTAAAGTCTGGAGATGTATTGGGTAAAATCGCCTCAAATCATGGGGTCACCGTGACCCAAATCAAGGATTGGAACAATCTCAACTCCAATTTGATTCGTGTGGGGCAAACGCTGAAAATCTACTCCGGAAATTCTTCCTCAAGCACTTTGGCGGATAATTCCTCTTCCGGTTCTAAAACCTACACCGTACGTCCAGGAGATTCACTTTGGATAATTTCAAAGAAGCATTCTCTCAGCGTGGAGCAAATTAAAAGACTGAACAACCTCAATTCCAACAATATCAAACCCGGACAAAAACTGATTATCGGTTGAGTTTCGGGTGAAAAACTTAATCCTCCCATTTCTGTCTTTTTCTGAGGTGTCTGGATATTGATCATCATTTAAAAAAACTTAGATATGAAACGATTTACCTATATTCTTCTCATTTTTTCAGCCTTTACCTTATTCTCCTGTGGAGAAGGAAGAGAAGGTTTTGGAGGAGGAAAACCCAAAGCGAAAGGATCCATCGGAGAAATTGTACTTGCTATTGACTCTGCGAAATGGGCCGGACCGGTCGGCGAAGAGCTCAGAGGTATTTTTGAATCTGATTTGCCGGGCATGCTTCGATCCGAACCCATGTTTAAAGTACACCGGGTAGACCCAAGAGGCATGACTCGAATGCTGAAGATGTTTACCAATCTGGTCTATGTGACCACCTTCGATGACAAAAGCGGGGGAAGCCAGGTGATTAATGCCCAGTTTTCTAAAGAATCCAAAGAGAAAGCAGCAGCAGACCCTAATCTTTATTCCCTGAGAATGGAAGACGAGTATGCAATCGGGCAGGAAGTATTGTACCTCTTTGGAAACAATGAGGAAGAGCTCATTGCCAACCTTAGGAAAAATAAGGACCGCCTACAAAATCTTTTCGAAGTAAGGGAAAGAGGTAGATTGGAAAAGGCTTTGCTGGCAAGGAAAAACTCAGCTGCTCAGCATGAAGCCCGAAACAACTTGGGAATTCAGATTCAGCCGCCCGTTTCCTACCAAATTGCCAAAAGCGAACCGGGATTTCTCTGGCTCAGACAGCCTTCTCCAACAGAAAAAAGACCAGATATCAGCCTGTTTTTTTACGAGACCAATTACACTTCAGAAGAGCAGACTTTTCCTGAAAACATCGTGGCTCTCAGAGATTCTATCACTAAAACGAGGATTTTTGGCGACCCCGAAAACCCCAATTCCTATCTGGTAACTGAAAAACAAATTCCTCCGGCATTCAGAAACCTAGTGATAAATGATAATTTTACCGTCGAAATCAGGGGTACCTGGAAGACCAACAACATCAGTATGGGCGGTACTTATCTCGGCTATCTCATGGTAGATGAGGCCAAAGGTAAGCTGTATTACATGGAGGGATTTGTCTATTATCCCAATGAAATCCACCGAGATGCTTTGAGAGAGATCCAAACCATCCTTCTCAATACGGATGTAAGCTGGATGGAAAACCAGGGAGCCTAAACCCAGTCTAACTCATCATTTATGTCTATCAAAATCCGAAAGCAGGATGCCTTGAATTACCATAGCCAAGGCTCCCCCGGAAAGATTGAAGTTATTCCCACCAAGCCCGTATCCAGTCAACTCGATTTGGCCTTGGCGTATTCACCTGGCGTGGCAGAACCCTGCAAAGAAATCGCCGAAGACGAAGAGAAAATCTACAAATACACCGCCAAGGGTAACCTGGTGGCAGTAATCTCCAACGGTACAGCTGTCCTTGGTCTGGGAAATATTGGGCCTTCTGCTTCCAAGCCAGTCATGGAAGGCAAAGGAGTACTTTTTAAGAAGTTTGCCGGGATCGATGTATTTGATCTCGAAATCAACGAAACCGACCCTAAGAAACTCATACAGATTATCCGATCTTTGGAACCCACCTTTGGAGGAATCAACCTAGAGGACATCAAGGCTCCAGAGTGTTTTGAGATCGAACAGACGCTAAAGCAGGAAATGAATATTCCTGTGATGCATGACGATCAACATGGTACTGCCATTATCTCCGGAGCTGCATTGGTCAATGCTTTGGAACTGGTCGGAAAAAGAATTGAAGATATCCGATTGGTTGTGAGTGGAGCTGGCGCAGCAGCCATTTCCTGTCTAAGGTTTTACATCAGTTTGGGCATCAAAAAAGACCATGTCATTGTCTGCGACAAGGATGGTGTGATTCGCACCGACCGTAAAGGTCTCTTGGATATTCACAAGGAGTTTGCCACGGATTTGGATATCAATACTATTGCAGAGGCTCTTCCTGGAGCGGATGTATTTTTGGGTCTTTCTGCAGGAAATATCATTTCGCCTGAGATGATCAAATCCATGGCTCCAAATCCTATTGTTTTTGCCTTAGCCAACCCCGATCCGGAGATTGACTATGACACAGCCATTGCAGCAAGGGAAGATGTGATCATGGCCACAGGCCGGTCAGATCATCCCAATCAGGTCAATAACGTATTGGGCTTCCCATATATTTTCAGAGGTGCTCTTGACGTAAGAGCTACTGTCATCAATGAGGAAATGAAGTTGGCGGCAGCCCGGGCGATTGCCAAGTTGGCTAAAGAGCCTGTACCGGAAACGGTTAACAAGGCATATGGAGACAATAGTCTTTCCTTTGGAAAGCTTTACCTAATTCCAAAGCCTGTAGATCCTAGATTGATAACCACAATTGCTCCTGCTGTAGCGAAGGCGGCTATTGACTCAGGAGTAGCTAAAAAAATCATCACGGACTGGGAAGCCTATGAGTTGGAGCTTCAAAAACGAATAGGTATTGATCAGCGCCTTATGCAAGTGGTCATTGGCCGTGCCAAAAAAGATCCCAAACGGGTGGTATTTGGTGAAGCCGACAACCTTAAGATTCTAAAGGCGGCTCAACTGATTCGTGACGAAAAAATTGCCGTTCCTATTCTCTTGGGAAATAGGGAAAAAATCCTATCCCTAATTGATGACAACTCTTTGGACTTGGCGACAGCCACGATAATTGATCCCGTCACAGAAACTGAAAAGCTTCAAGAATTTGGGGATTTTCTATATGAAAAGCGAAAACGAAAGGGCATGACCCTTCACGATGCGCATCGCTTGGTACGGGAGAGAAATTATTTCGGAGCGATGATGGTGGAAAAAGGAGATGCGGATGCATTTATCTCCGGTCTCACCAGAGATTATCCTAAGACCATCCTTCCTTCCCTCCATGCAATCGGAGTGAAACCAGGTGTAAATCGGGTTGCCGGGATGTACATCATGAATACTCCAAAAGGCCCTTACTTCTTTTCCGACGCAACGGTCAACGTAAACCCGACAGCGGAGGAATTGGTAGATATCATCGGACTTACTGCAAATGCGGTGAAGTTTTTCAACATGGAACCAAGAATCGCTTTGCTTTCTTATTCCAACTTTGGATCTGCACAAGGGGAAACTGCCCTCAAAATGGCAAAAGCGACAGCATTGGCTAAAGCAAAATATCCCGATCTGATCATCGAGGGAGAAATGCAGGCTAATGTGGCGCTTAATCAGGACATTCAGCGGGAGATTTATCCTTTTTCTGTATTGGCCAATCAGCCGGTGAATACCTTGATTTTCCCCGACCTTTCTTCATCCAATATTGCCTATAAGCTCCTTGCTGAATTAGGTAATGCTGAGGCTATCGGTCCTATTCTCTTGGGCATGAATAAACCTGTTCACATTCTTCAACTGGGCAGTTCTATCCGTGAAATCGTCAACATGGTGGCCATTGCGGTAGTGGATGCCCAATCATCAGGAAATATCCTATGATCGCCTATCTGAACGGACGCTTAGTTTTCAAAGACCCCACTTATGTCATTTTGGACGTAGGAGGAGTAGGCTATCAGGTCAAAATATCCTTGCAAACCTACAGCCGGATCAAAGATGAGGAGCAACTCAAGCTCCTCACCTTTTTACATATCAAAGAAGACGCGCACACCCTTTATGGATTCAAGGAAGAGCGGGAAAAAAGTCTTTTTCTTCTACTACTTTCCATCAATGGTGTAGGTCCAAACACTGCTTTGATGATTTTGTCCTCCCTAAGTTCGGAGGAAATCGAACAGGCCATTCTTTCCAATGATGTGGGTACTATTCAAGCAGTCAAAGGTATTGGGGCAAAAACTGCTCAAAGAATCATTTTGGAGCTAAAAGATAAGGTAGGAAAATCATCAGGACTCGAATCCACGGCACCGCTTGGCTTCCTTCATTCTGGCAATAAAGTCCGGGAGGAGGCGTTACAAGCATTGATTACTTTGGGCTTTCCCAAGGCAGTCGCCGAGAAAAATATCGCACAGGTGCTGAAAAAAACAAACGGAGAAATTTCCTTAGAAGATTTAATTAAAGCATCTTTAAAGACACCTTAATTTGAATCTGGATTGAACTTTAAGGACTTACTGACTTTTTGCAGGAGGAAGCCTAGAAGCTTGATACCTGTTGGATTGATCCTGCTGATTTGCCTGTTAAATCTATCCCCAGCACGTGCACAAGACACAGGAGAACGAGACAGTATCCAAGCCCGAATAGATTCCCTCAATTTCAGAAGACTAGCTCCCTCCTTTTTGCTTTGGCAAAATCTGAGGACCAATCCCCTTTTCCCCTATTCAAACCCCTTTCTGAGGCAGAGATCGCCTTTTTTGCCTGTCTCACCGGTGGACCAAAATGTGGAAGTAAGGATGGATTCTACCTTGAGATATAACATCCAAGACCAGGTGGACAGCACCCGTATCGGCAATGAACAGGAATACAGTTTTGATGAATTTTCTAAAATTCAGGAATATCGGGTAAGACAGGATTACTGGAGATCCCGTGCCCGTGGAATGGACGGGGAAAGTGCCGTAGAAGGCCGAAACCTGATTCCACCACTGACCGTCAGCCCTTCTTTTGACCGGATTTTCGGGGGAGATAAAATCAGCATTGTACCCACCGGCTATGTCAACTTGGACTTTGGAGCGATATTCAGAAGAGTAGACAACCCCACCTTACCCATTAGACAGCAGCAGAATGGAGGATTCAACTTCCAGCAGCAGATCCAGATGGCTGTCAATGGAAGCCTGGGGGAGAAAATGAAAATCGCAGCCAACTTTGACTCCAATAACTCCTTTGATTTTCAAAATCAGCTCAAAGTCGAATACGACGGTTTTGATGAAGACATCATCCAGTCTATCGAGATAGGAAATGTCAGTATGCCTGTACAAAACAGGCTGATACAGGGAGCCCAAAACCTTTTCGGAGTGAAAACCCAAATGCGTTTTGGAAAATTAAATGTCACTGCTGTGGCCTCCACGCAGAGAGGCAGACGGGACAACCTCGTGATCGATGCCAATGGACAGGGAAGGGCCTTTGACATTCAGGCCTCAAAGTATGACGAAAACCGTCACTTTTTCCTATCTCACTTCTTCAGAGACAATTACGAAAGATGGCTGAGAGGACTTCCTCAAGTACTCTCCGGGGTGAATGTGACCCGTATTGAAGTCTACATCATGAACCGGGCTACCAATACAGAAACCCTGAGAAATTTTGCAGCCTTTCTGGATTTGGGTGAAGGTCGGGTAATCTACAATCCTACTAATCCCTCTATCGGAAATGGTGACCCTAACGCGCCTGCCGGAAATGGGGCCAACCTTCTTTACTCAAATATTTCCAACAACCCGAGCTACCGACCTTTTGATACCGGAGCAAGAGCCATGGAGTCCGACCTGAGCCTGAGAAAAGGTGTTGATTTTGAACAGATTAACGGCGCCAGAAAATTGGCACCCACTGAATACTTTTTCAACCCGCAACTTGGATATCTCTCTCTTTTCCGAAGACTCCAAAATGACGAAGTACTCGCTGTCTCTTACGAATACACGTACAATGGGCAGGTTTACAAAGTCGGTGAATTGACCGAAGACTATCAGGTAAGAGCTGAGGACGAGCTGATTTTCCTCAAACTCCTGAGGCCGGCAAGAATCAATACCCGCATCCCGACTTGGGACTTGATGATGAAAAACGTCTACAGTCTCAATGCCAGTCAGATTCTCCGAGATGGATTTCAACTGCAGGTAATTTACCGGGATGACCGAACGGGGTTGGACAACCCCGCCCTTTTGGAGGGTGCAAATGTCAAAGATGTTCCTTTGATTCGATTGACCGGTCTCGATAATCTCAACCCGCAAAATGATCCCGCCCCTGACGGGAATTTTGACTTCGTGGAGGGATTGACGATGATTTCCAATCGGGGTCTCCTGATTTTTCCTGTTTTGGAACCCTTTGGATCCAATTTGGAGCGGAGATTCAATCCTGAAGAAATCGTCCTCAAGGACAAATATGTCTACGACACCCTCTATCGAACGACTCAGGCCGATGCAGAACTCGTCACCAGACTCAATAAATATTTCATCAAAGGCCGACTGACAGCAGGTTCGGCAAGCGAAATCCAGCTCCCCGGGCTAAACATCGCTCCGGGCTCGGTGATCGTGCAAGCCGGAAATATTCCGCTCACCGAAGGAGTAGATTTTACAGTAGATTACAATGTGGGCCGCTTGGTCATCATCAACGATGCTATCCTCCAATCCGGAAAGCAAATCAACGTGAGTTTTGAAAAAGCAGATTTGGTTTCTTTTCAAACCCGAAGCCTGCTCGGGACAAGGGTGGACTACTTAGCGAGCAAAAAGTTGAACATTGGAGGTACTTTTCTCTACCTCAACGAAAGACCAAATGTGACCCGGATTGCCACGGGAAATGAAACCTTGAGAAACAGCCTATGGGGATTGGATGTGAACTTCAATGATGAGTCAAGATTCCTGACCAAGTTGGCAGATGCATTACCTTTCACTGATACTAAAGAAAAGTCTTTGGTCCAGTTCAATGCGGAATTTGCCCACCTTATTCCAGGCTCATCCAACAGAGTAGATGGGGATGTGGCATCTTACATTGATGATTTTGAAGCAGCTGTTACCCCATTCTTCTTAGGAGCTCAGGCTAATCAAACCTGGAAACTGGGGGCTACACCTGTGACTCCGGACAACAAATTTGACCTCAGCAATCAGGCAGGAGACAACCTTGGGAATACTTACCGAAGAGCTAGATTGGCTTGGTACAACATTGACAATATCTTCTACCGCGAGAGTGGTCCTGGAGTACCTACCAACTTGAGTGCAGAAGACAGAAGAAACCACTATGTAAGACGCGTGGTCCCTCAGGAAATCTTCCCCAATCAGGACAGAGAGGTAATCATCGTGCCCCAGCCTCTATTTGAATTGGCCTATTTCCCACAGGAGCGAGGAATTTACAACTACAACCCAAACCTGACTCCGCAGGGCTTTTTACCCAATCCAAAACAAAACTACGGGGCTGTCACTAGGGCAATTACCACAGAAGTGGATTTTGACAGGACCAACATAGAATACATCGAATTCTGGCTGATGGACCCGTTTATTTCCGGTGAAAACGGACGTGTTTTGGATGGAGTGCTCAACCAAAACAACACTACTGGAGGTAAGCTTTTTCTCAATTTGGGAGACATTTCCGAAGACGTGATGAAAGATGGGCGACATGCCTTTGAAAATGGACTGCCGGCCGATGGGGACCCTGCTGAAACAGGAGAAAACGAGTGGGGAAGAATCACCAGAGAGCAGTTTTTGATTCCTGCATTTGACAATTCGGAGGCATCCAGAATCAATCAGGATGTGGGCTTGGATGGCTTGAAAAATGAGGATGAAGCGGACTTTTTCAGAAATCGCTTCCTAGACAGACTGAATGTCACTCCAGAAGCGCTAAGTAGAATCACTCAGGATGTCTCTGCGGATGCTTTTCAGTATTATCTCGATCAGCAATTTGATGACAACAACATCAAGATTCTGGAGCGATACAAAAAGTTTAACGGGCTAGAAGGAAATACTCCAGTGTCTGCTGACCCGAGTCTGCCTTATACCCCTTCCGGAACCAACTCTCCTGATAATGAAGATCTAAATACGGACAACACCATCAATGAACTGGAGAACTACTATGAGTATGAAATTGACCTTAGACCAGGCCAGCTTAATGTAGGTCAAAACTACGTCGTGGACCAGATTACCGCGAATGTGAATGGAGACGAGGTCAATTGGTACCTTTTTAGGATTCCAGTTAGGCAGCCTGACCGAGTTCAGGGAGACATTACCGGATTTAAATCTATCCGCTGGATAAGAACTTATTTGACCGATTTTGAGCAGCCTGTTGTGCTGAGAATGGCTGAGTTTAGAATGGTGGGGAGCCAGTGGAGGGTATTCCAGGAGTCCTTGTTTGAGCGGGGATTCTTCGAAATTCCTGAACCGGACCTTTCTAACGTCGTGGTCGATGTGGTCAATATCGAGCAAAACTCTCAAGGAAGTGATAAGTCTAGTCCATACGTTCTCCCTCCGGGAATTATCCGGGACCGGGATAATACATCTACAGTAGAAAGAAGACTCAACGAGCAATCTCTCCGGGTATGCGTAGAAGATCTGGCTCCAAAAGATGCCCGTGCTGTATTCAAAAACCTAACGATTGACTTGGTGCAGTACGAAAGGATCAAAATGTTCTTCCATGCCAACAGCGAAGATGCACAGGATGGAGAAGTGACCGCCTTCTTGAGATTGGGAACAGATTACACGGACAACTACTACGAAATCGAGGTTCCATTAACCATTTCTCCTTTGGGAAGCAACGACCCGACTTTGGTATGGCCAAAAGAAAACGAGATCGACATTGCCATTCAGGAGATCGTGGGTGTCAAAGTAGAGCGGGACAACAGTCAATCTCCACTTACCCTGCCTTTTTCCCAAAATATCAGACAGTATAAAGTAACAGTGGTGGGAAGACCTGAACTGAGCTTGGTGCAAGGAATGATGATCGGGGTCAGAAATCCAGGTACAGGGATAGGTTCGTCCAAATCAATTTGTATCTGGGCCAATGAACTCCGGGTGACAGGATTCACCAAGAATAACGGTTGGGCCGCCAATGCCTTTCTCAATACCAAAATTGCCGATGTAGCCGTAGTCTCTGCATCTATACGTCACAATTCCATTGGATTTGGAGGACTGGAAACCCGGCTTTCCCAAAGAACACGATCTGCTACCACCCAATACGACATTTCCACCAATGTGGAAGTAGACAAACTTTTGCCCAAGGAGTTGGGAATTAGTATTCCGATGTATTTCTCCATCGAAAACTCCTCTACCAGGCCTGAATATGATCCTCTTAATCCAGACGTGCCTTTCGAAGTGGCTTTGGGGAAATTTGAAACCGATGAACAGCGCAGGGCCTACCGGGACATAGCTCTAGACCAGCTGAACAGAAAAAATCTCAGCTTCAATAACATCAGGAAAATAAAGAGCAATCCAGATGCTCCAAACCGTATTTATGATCTGTCCAATTTTGCATTTTCCTATGCAGTAGGTACAGTCACTCAGACCAATGCGCAGATCCAAGGGTACACTTTTAAAACTAACCGAGGGAACCTGACCTACAGTTTCCAGCCTAAAGAATGGGTGATTGCTCCATTCAGAAATTCTGAGGGCATGAAGTCCCCTTATCTGAAATTGATCAAGGATTTCAGTCTGAACCTTTCTCCTACCCTACTATTGGCAAGATTTGACGTTGACCGCCGCTTTATGAGGTCCCAATATAGAAATGATCAATTGAGCACTGCAGGAGTAGATCCACTGTTCCAGAAGTCCTTCTTTATGAACCGATCCTTCAATATCAACTGGGATCTTTCCAATAGTCTGAGAGTGGATTTTGCCTCAAGAGCCATGGCCATAGTGGATGAGCCAGAGGGCGATTTGGATACTGAAGCTAAGATTGATTCGGTCCGGGCTAACTTCTGGAGACTTGGCCGAACTACCAATTACAACCATACTGCAACAGTCAACTATTCCATTCCTCTCAATAAGCTTCCAATCACCGATTGGATCCAGACAGAATACCGGTACTTGACTTCGTATACTTGGCAGACCGGAGCCATTGGACAGCGAGATAGCTTGGGTAATGTGATTCAAAACACCCGGGACCAAAGTATTACCGGCAAATTGGACTTCCTAAAGCTGTATAACAAGAACAAAAGTCTGGCTGCGCTGAACGCACCCAAAAGACCCAGCATACCGGGAAGAAATTCGGTAGCAGCTGAGGACACGATTGGCACGCCATTCAGCAACAAGCTCTTGAAGTTTCTGATGATGCTCAAAGAGGTCACATTCAACTATGGAGTAGTTGAGGGCACCTTCCTGCCTGGCTACATGCCCAATACGGGCTTATTGGGAATGGACAGAGCTTGGAATAATCCGGGATGGGCATTTGTCTTTGGTAGCCAAAATCCAAATATCAGATTTGATCTCTCTGAAAACGGGAATATGGCCCCAAGTGCAGAACTCACTCAACCTTTCCGTCAAAACCGCTCTACCAATCTGCGTTTGACTGGACTGGCAGAGCCATTCCCTGATTTCAGAATTACCCTTGCCGCCTCCAAACGCGAGACTGGAGATTATCAGGAGATTTTCAGGAATTCGATAGACAATCCGGGTGGTTTCCAATCCTTGAGTCCTAATCGCTTGGGAGCCTACAGTATCACTACCATTATGATAGGGACGACGTTCTCAAGGGATAATGCGCAAAATGAGTCTCCTCTTTTCACCGACTTCGAAAATTACCGATCGATATTCAAATCCAGACTGGATGGCTCAAATGCTGAACAGGGAGAATATGGCATCAATGGTCAGGATGTATTGATTCCTGCATTTTTGGCAGCCTATAGAGGGAAAGACCCAAATACAGCCAATTTGAATCCTTTCCCAAAAACTCCACTACCTAACTGGAGACTGGATTATCGAGGGCTTTCCCGCCTCAAAGGGCTGAGTGATATTTTCTCCAGCATCAATATCACCCACGGCTATTCTTCCACCTATGACGTAAGCAATTTTTCCAACTCTCTTCAATACCAAAGAGGCTTGGAACTCTTCAATTCTTTACAGCAAATCCAAAATCCAAGTGTTCTCAATGATGACGGTTTGTTCATCCCGATCTATGTGCTCAACCAAGTGGTGCTTTCCGAGCGGTTTGAGCCCTTCATCGGAGTAGACCTATTGACCAAGGATCGCTTTAACATCAATATCAATTACAACAAAGAGAGAAATCTGGGATTGAATTTCTCCAATTCCCAAATCACCGAACAAAAAACAAGTGATTTCGGATTGACTTTAGCCTACACTAAGGCCGGAGTGAAAATTCCATTTAAAATCCAGGGTTCCCAGAAAGTATTGAAAAATGACCTCCAATTTAGATTGGACTCGAGAGTAGGTGACACGAGGACGGTACAAAGAAAGATCGGAGAAAACAGCACCGTAACCAACGGCAACTTGAATATTCAGTTCAGACCGACCATTGGTTATGTCATCAACCAAAACCTGAATTTGACGATTTATTTTGAACGTACGATCAATGATCCTAGGGTCACTACCGTTTACCGAAGGACCTCCACGGCCTTTGGCGGACAATTGAGATTTAATTTGTCACAATAGATTTCAATCTGTCCTGAATCCTTTTAATTTTGACGCTCTGTAAATAAAAAAAATATGAATTTTCCTGAGGAATTAAAGTACACCAAAGACCACGAGTGGGTAAAAATTGAAGGGGATATTGCAACCATCGGAATCACAGACTTTGCACAAAAAGAATTGGGCGACATCGTCTACGTAGAAGTAGAAACGATCGGCGACACCATTGAAGCAGGGGAAGTATTTGGTACTGTGGAGGCTGTAAAAACCGTTTCAGACTTGTTTATGCCGGTGACCGGTGAGGTTCTTGAATTCAACGAAGAGTTGGAATCCTCTCCTGAATTGGTCAATGAATCCCCTTACGAATCTGGATGGATGGTGAAGGTGAAAATTTCCGGTGACCTCCCATCAGACCTGATGGACGCAGCTGCCTACGCAGAACTGATTGGTGAATAAAAAGAAGCATTTGAGATTATTCCTAGCCCTTGCCTGGTTTATCTTCCTCTTGTGGGCTATGCTTAGTCCAGGAGACCGATTCCCCGAGGTTGATGTATTTGACTTTCAGGACAAGTTGATTCATTGGTTGGTTTTTGTCATTCAAACCTACCTTTGGAGCGGGGTAAAGCTAGGGAAAGGACCCATTATCAACCAATCTCAGAAAGAAGTCATTCTGTTTCTGGTATTTGGTTTGTCTACGGGAATAATCTTAGAATATGCACAGCAATTCATCCCCTTTCGATCTTTTGATTATTGGGATATGATTACCAATGTGATAGGCTCGTTTTCGGGTTTTCTTATCTACAGAAAATGGCAATCCATTAAATTCATTTTGGAATAATCTTCAATTATTCTTACACTTGTTATCACTTTGGAATAAAATTAACCTGTATAAACCAATTAACTCATGGAAGCAAAAAAGACTCCTAAAGCTGACTTGACCAAGAAGGTGGGTATGTTCACCAACCTTGGGCTGGCAGTTTCTGTAGGTCTCACACTTGCTGCCTTCGAATACAAGTCTTTTGACGACAGTGCTCTGAAAGATCTAGGTGCGGTCAATGACAACTTCGAGGAACTGCTCGATGTGCCTATCACAGAACAGCCACCGCCACCACCACCACCACCACCAATGGAACAGCCTATCATTGAGGAGATTCCAGATGAGGTAGAAATTGAAGAAAAAATTGAGGTAAACTTTGACGTAGACGTTAAAGAAACTACCGTAATCAAAGAAGTAGTCATCGCTGAAGCTCCAGTAGAAGAAAAAGCTGACGAAATCTTCGACGTGGTAGAAACACAGCCAAATCCTCCAGGAGGCATGTCAGGCTGGAATCAATACCTCTCCAAAAACCTGAAATACCCAACTCAAGCACGAAGAATGGGTATCGAAGGTACAGTAATCGTAGTATTCGTAATCAACACTGACGGTTCTATCCAGGACGTAGAAGTACTGAGAGGTATCGGCGGAGGTTGTGACGAAGAAGCTGTAAGGGTAGTAAGTGAAGCCCCTAAGTGGGAACCCGGTAAGCAGCGAGGTCGACCAGTACGTACTCGAATGAGACTACCGATCCGATTCAAACTAAGCTAAAACAAGCAAAGGCTGTCAGCAAAACTGACAGCCTTTTTTCTTAATTATTGTTAGAGGATTAGTTTATCAATAGAATAAAAATTAATTTTTTAATACACTAAACTCTAACAGCCATGGAAAACAAAAAGAACCCGAGACTTGATCTCCAAAGATGGAATCAAGTCTTTCTTAATTTGGGACTGCTTATTGCGGTCGGCGCTGTTTTGGCGGCCTTCGAATGGAAGGCTTATGAAGAAAAACCCCCAATGAATTTGGAAGATGGGATTACTGATTGGGATATTCTGGATATCCCGATCACCATTCAGGAACCTCCAAGGGCACCTGACCCTGTAGTCATTCCACAGTTCAAACCCACACCAGACGATATTGTCTTGGACGACCTCCCCAATTTTGATCTGAATGTGGACCCCACTACAGAACTTCCATCTGTGATTTTGGATAGCGTTCCTCCAACTATTGAAAATGCGGAAGAAATCTATGATTTCACCGAAGTGCAGGCCTCTTTCGTGGGAGGTATGCAGGCATGGTATGAGTACCTTAAAAAGAACTTGGTCTATCCAAAGATGGAACAGCGAGCAGGAAGAGAGGGAACCGTGATTCTAAGCTTTGTAGTGAATATTGATGGAAGCATCGAAGATGTGGTAGTCCGAAGATCAGCAGGTGAGGGCTTAGATGCAGCTGCCAAGAAAGTGATCGAAGCCTCTCCCAAATGGGAACCCGGAAGATTCAGAGGAAAAGCGGTCCGCTCTAGAATGACCATCCCAATCCGATTTAAGCTCAACTAATGAGGAAATAACAAAACTGAAAAAGTCTGATCTCGACCGATCAGACTTTTCTTTTTATATTCCTATTCCTTTAAGCACCACCCTTTGAAGTCATGAAGAATCTACAGGCTCTTTTTCTAGTACTGATCCTATTCGGCTGTTCCAAAAGTCCCGAATTTGACTTGATTATCCTTAATGGAACTATCTACGACGGAACTGACAATGCCCCTATCCAAGGAGATATAGGAATTATTGAGGACCGGATAGTAGAAATCGGAAACCTCAAAAGCAAAAAAGCCACGGCTACGATAGATGCTACTGGATTGGCAGTCAGTCCAGGGTTTATCGATATGCATACTCACCTTGAACCCATCATGCAGCTTCCTCAAGCCGAAAGCCTAGTAAGGCAGGGGGTTACTTTTGCACTTGGAGGACCTGATGGCGGTGGACCTTGGCCTTTCGGGGCTTATCTTGATTCCTTGGCCACATTTCCCCTGGGACTGAATGTTGGCTACCTCGTGGGGCACAACACCATCAGGGAAGAGGTGATGGGCATGGAGAATAGAAAGCCAACAGAAGAGGAATTGGAAACAATGGAGTCCATGGTAGAAATGGCCATGAAAGAGGGGGCTTTCGGCATTTCCACAGGGTTAAAGTATTTGCCCGGGACCTTTTCAGAAGTGGCAGAAGTAATCGCACTTTCAAAGAAAGCAGGCGAAGCGGGAGGAATCTACACTTCCCACCTCAGAGAAGAAGGCTTGGGGCTTTTAGAGGCAGTAAGTGAAGCCATTTCAATTTCAAGAGAGGCAAATATCCCTGTTATTCTGACCCATCATAAAGCGATTGGGGTGAAAATGTGGGGAGCAAGCCAGAAAACTTTGGCCATGGTGGACTCGGCCCGGGGTATTGGTCTTGATATACGAATGGATCAATATCCATATGCGGCAAGTCACACCGGACTCAGTGTATTGATCCCAAGCTGGGCACTGGAAGGAAATCAATTTAAAGAGAGAACAGAAGATCCTGAATTGAGAAAAAAGATCAAAGAAGGCATAGAATTTAACATTCTCAATGACCGAGGAGGAAGTGATTTGCGTAGGATCCAGTTTTCTAGAGTTTCTTGGAAAAAAGACCTCGAGGGAAAAACCCTACACGATTGGGCGATAGAATCCGGATTGGAACCTACCGTATCCAACGGGGCTGAATTGGTGATTCAGGCTCAACTCAATGGTGGAACAGGCACCATCTATCACGCAATGGATGAGCAAGACGTAGAAAACATCATGAAGCATCCCATGACGATGATCGGATCGGATGGAAGACTAAGCCAGCCAGGAGAAGGACATCCACATCCCAGAGCCTACGGGACTTTCCCGAGAGTTTTAGGGCTTTACAGCAGGGATAAAGGACTTTTCCCACTCCAAACTGCCATTTACAAAATGACGGGACTTTCAGCTCAATCTCTTGGATTAAAAAACAGAGGAATTTTAAAGCCTGGAAACATAGCTGATATTACCATATTTAATCCAGAAACAGTCATCGATCAATCCACCTATATCGAGCCTCATCAGTATCCAAAAGGAATAGAATACGTGATTGTAAATGGAATTCCAGTAGTGGAAAGCGCTGCAATGACAGGCAAAACCCCAGGAAGGATAATCAGAAAAACAGAGAATTAAAAATCCCCGGTCTATTAAAGGACATTCAGGCTTTGTTCTTTGATCTTTTCCAGTTCATCCTTCATCAGGATGACGTGCTTTTGAATTTCCGCATCATTGGCTTTGGACCCGATGGTATTGATTTCCCTTCCGATTTCCTGACTGATAAAGCCCAGCTTTTTACCTTGCTGTGCATCCTCATTCATCGTTTTTTGGAAATAATTCAAGTGGGTTTCCAGGCGAACTAGCTCTTCTGTGATGTCGATTTTTTCGAAATAATAGATCAGTTCCTGCTCAAATCGATTGGGATCGAATGAATTTTCTTCCATCCACTGAGAAAAATGACCTTGGATACGCTCCTGAATTTTCGCTTTTCGGATGGGGTCCTTGACTTTTATTTCTCCCAATTCTCTTCTAATGAGTTCAATATTTTCATTGAGCTTATCAAATAAGGCTTTTCCCTCGTCTGTCCTGAATCCATCACACTTTAGCAAGGCTTGCTTCAGCACTTGTTTTACCAAATCCCAATCTTCATTTTCCTCCCTTTCCTGAGGAATAGAGTTAATCACATTGGGAGATTGCAGGGCCAGTTTGAACAAGTCCACGGGGCTTTCGCCAACCTCATTGGCTAAAGTTTTGAATTCCTGATAGTAGGATTTGAAGAGTTCTTTATTTATCGTGACTGGAAGACTTTCAGCACCTTTAGGAACAAATTCTATGGAAACGTTCACTTTCCCTCTATCTAGGTGGTTTTGGACGAGTGTTCTTATTTCCGGCTCCTTGTCTGAAAATTGCCTTGGACTTCTCAGGGAAAGATCCAAAAACTTGGAATTAAGAGAACGAACTTCCACTTGAATGACCACTTGCTCATTCTCCAATCCAGCTACTCCAAAGCCGGTCATAGACTTAATCATGATACTTTTGCTTAGAAATTGTAGCCCAATGTAAAATAAAACTTCAAGTCTTCCTGCTGATAATTGCGAATCGGTTGGGCTACATCAAATTTCACATAGTAATTCAACAGTACAGTGCGAAGACCAGCCCCGTAGCTCTGAAGCCAGGGGTTATTGAAATTATTGAGTACAATCTCAAAAGGTGAGCCTTCCGTATTGATTACTTCTGTGTTTTGATCGTTTACTTTTTGCCATGGATTGAAATCATTCCAAGCTGAACCTATGTCATAAAAAGCCACCAACTGGAAGTTTCGGATAAAATTGGAAGTGATATTCCCTCTTGTCAGATAAGAAAAGACCGGTAATCTAAGCTCAGTAGTAAATGCCAAGACATTCCTGCCTCGGATTTCGTCGTAATCATATCCACGCAGATCAACAAATTCCGTGAAAAGGAGATTTGAATTTTCTACCCCTGCCGGATTCCTCACCGGAGAAGGCTCGGGTCTGTTGGAAGGCGGATTGTAATACTCGTTAAACAGCCAATTATCCATACCTCCAACAAGATAATTCTGAGGATTATTACCCATAAAGGAACCATAGAATAATCTGGAGGCCAATACGATGTTTTTGTGAATCCGCTGGAAGTTGCGGACATCTACGTAAAGATTACTGAAGGATCGCTCTCCGTGATTCATTCCTTGGTAGTGGACAAATCCCACTTTTCCTTTCAGACCAGTAAAGGAATAAAGTCCAAGAGGCTGAGTGCGATCATAGACGAATTCGGCCTTTCCACCGATATAGTTGACATCAAATCGATTTTGATCTGGATCCTGTCCAAAAATCAATGAATCAGGATTCAAATTAAAGTATTGGGTTTTGGCTAAAAAAGGAGCCAAATACACTCTGGAATTGATGTTGAGCGGATAGCTTACGCCTAGCTCCGTCTTGGTCAGCGCATATTTCTGAACGGAAATATCACTTTCATTGGACCGGATCACCCGTCGGTCAAATCTTCCTCTCAGGTCAAACCTATTCTTCAGATACTCATACTCAAACCAAATATCCCCACCCGAACTGAAGTCCAAAGACTGCATGATTCCTCCCATGAATACATGATTGTCTAGGATATCAGTCATTTTTCCGTTCAGATTGATCCCAAAGCCACGGAGAGGATCTACCACAAAATGAGTATTGATATTATTGGTAAAAAACTGGGGCTCCATCTGCCTCGGACCAGATACCCGCTTGGTCAGATTTTGCTTTCTAAAGGCCTCCAGAAGATTACTTCTTCCTGTCTCAGGCCTACTTGTAGCTTCCTGAACATTCGTCCTAGCAGGTAAAGAGTCAAACTGATAATTCTCTGTATTTATTCCTCTTTTATTGTCAAATCTGAGTCGATCCAGACTAATTGAGGACGTCACACTCTTGGTAGTATCCACTTTGGGGCTTTCCACCGGTGCGGGAATACTAGGCTGCGCGGGAGATGTTTCCGTTTTGGCCTGATTGGTTCTAGCCTCGAGAAGTCTTCTCGCAGCCAGGCGCTCATTCAACTCTTTTGCCTGAGCCAATTGGATTCTTGGTGTACTTGGGGTAAACTGATCAGCCCCGCTGTAACTTTCCACAAACAGCTCTGCAGATTTGCCATCACGGACTGCATAAGCAATTTTGTTCATGCGGCTGTTCACGTCAAACACTTCAATACTTTTTCCCAAGGCAGAGATCTGATTGGAGACTTGATTTCCGATGTTAAGTTTCATCAGATTATTAATCCCACTTAAATCGCTCAGGTAAACCATCGTGTTGTTGTTTACCTTTCTCGGCATAAGATTTTTACTGTTGGTATTGGTCAGTTTGGTGAAAACCGTGGTATCCTTCAATACCTGAACCATATACAGATTATAGAGATCAGGCAGCACTTTAATATCCGGAGTGGCGGTAAGGACCGAATCAGGAAGCTCCGTAAAATTGGTGGAGTAAATTATGGTAGAATCGTTCAGAAACGCCGGGGTAAGATCATCAAACAGGTCGTTGGTCAATCTTTTCCCCTGACCTCTAACATTGAGTGTGTAAATATCAGATTTGCCGTTGGAGATCGCGGAGAGAACCATGTTTCTTCCGGATTCATTAAAATCCAGACTAGTGATCTGAGTGATGTTTCTCAGGAAGATTTTATCTTGAGAAGAACCGTCAATCGACCGGAGACGCAATGTGGTAATTCCCCTCTTGAATGATGCAATCGCAATATTAGCAGAGTCTCTCCATGCGATAATTGGCGATCCTACATTGGGGGGCAACTCATCGTAAGAAGCTCCTCCAGTGAAAATGGTCTGCTCCAATCCTGAGGACAAATCCCGAACGATTACTTTGAATTTGCCCGAGTTATTGATCACATAGGCAAGATTCAATCCGTCAGGACTGAATTTGATATCTGAGATAGCTCCTAATGTCCTTGAGGAGGTCGATGCAATGGCAGAGTTGGGGTTGACTTCTTTGAACCCCGCATAAACCGGTTCATTGATTTTCAAGTAAAAACTTTTCCAATCGTCAAAAAACTGCTTCACGTTCAGCCCTATGGTATTGGAAATACTGTTTTCCTCATTTCTATTGATTCGGGAAAGGTTGAGAATACTGGAAATGTACCTTCTTCCGTATTTCTCGGCGATATAGTTCCAGATAGATTGGCCAACCAAGGCTGCATCTGTTCCGGACAGGTTCAAAATCTTCGGATTGGGATTTTCTTTCAGATAGTATCTTAAGAAATCATCCATTTCTCTACTCCAACCCTTAGCCAGAAAAAGGGCTACTCCGTCAATATACCATTCTGGAAAATCATTGACCAAATTGGCCTGAAAAGCATCTGAGACAGAAGCTCCGTAGAGCATTTCTTTGATAATTACCTTTGTCGTGGCATAAATCAAATCTTCTTTAAACTGATCGATCCGTCCTTTGTAGGCAAGTTCTGCAATCAATCGGGTGAATTTGGTCTGCCCGTCAATGGTATATTCCTGAAGATTGAGATCCAGATTACTTTGGAGTCTCTCTTCAGGAGAATTGTAGATGTAAATTTTGGGCTTGGTATAGGCTACATATCCAATACTTTGGGTGATTCTGTCAAATTCTGACTCCAGATACTCGATTGCCATTTTGGCATTGGGACCACCCCGATCGTAATAGTAAACTTCAAAATTGTTAGAGGAGTAGAAATACCAATTGATTTCTTTGTGCTGTACCCTGTTTTTGCCAAAACGCTCCTGGTCAAATTGTGCCAAGGCTAGCTCTCCTGATCCCAGGAAAAAACATAAAATAAGAAGTCGAAAGACCAGTAATCGCATTCTTAGTGAATTGAACCGTTTTAAATATACTTAAAATACCTTTTGATATCCACTTCGGATAATATTGGTTGATTTTGGAGTAGAAAATCCCTCATCATTCGACTAAAATAGGGAATTAAAGACACTCCTTTAGCCCCAAAACCATTGAATATGTAAACGCCATCTACCTCAGGATGTTTTCCCAAAAAAGGCTTTCTGTCTTTTGTGGCAGGACGGATGCCTGATCGATGACTTTTTACCTCAAGGACAGCGGGTTTTACCAACTTATGAAGCTTCTCCAAGAGCTCAGTTTTAGCAGTCTCAGTGGGACCTTGGTCCAAATCATGCCAGGTGTAAGTAGACCCAACTCTAAATAGGCCATCACCCAAAGGAACTCGAAATACTCCTCGATTGACAATCCATCCGGGGTCAAATTCTTGTCGAACCTCCAGAATCTCCCCTTTAACCGGGGCAAAAGGAAGAAAGCCAAAAAACCTGGAGTTTTTTTCTGCAACTCCCCCACAGTAGATAATGGCCTTGGCCTGAATGTCTCGATAAGCCCATCCAAACTTAGTTTTGACCAAATCCTCTTCCTTGAACCAATCCACAATCAACTTTTCCCCTAAAAAATCAGCAAAACCATCGAGGTATTTTGGAATATCCAACCAACCCGACTGCTTCAAAAGAACTCCGCCGTAAGCATCTCTCAACTCGGGATATTGACTGGATGTTGGGATTCGCTCCAAAAACAAGTCAATCATCGGGTCACTCGAATGGCCCATCCACTCATTTTGCTCCTCGATGGTTAGGAAGGGTCTATAAATCGGAAATTGATGGAGGAATCTCTTTTGAAGTACTTGCTCCAAGTCTTGATAAAAAGGAACAATCTCCGGGAAAAGATGCTCGGCCATCCACGATTTGACCATTTTTTTCCCCGTCACAGGATTATACAACCCTGCTGCAATTCGGCTGCTTTGATTGTTTTTTGGCTGGTCAATCACCATGACTTTTTGCCCGGCCTGCAATAGCCTATAAGCCATCGCAGTACCCGCCATACCTTGCCCGATAATTAAAAAATCAATTTCCATGGCCAAAAGTAAGTCCATATTTCCTTATTTTGCCGACTTTCAGCGGACTTTTACCATGCTTTCCATTCACTCCTTCACTTTCAATCCTTTCCAAGAAAACACCTACCTCATCCATGATGAGGATGGGGTGGCGGCGCTGATTGATCCGGGCTGCCATGAACCAGAAGAAAAAGAAGAGTTGGTAGCCTTCGTCGAAAAGCATCAGTTGAAAATTGAGCAGCTTTGGAATACTCATTGCCACATCGATCATGTTCTTGGGAATGCTTGGGCAAAACGGAAATGGGGAGTTCCACTTTGGATTCATGAGAAAGAAATGCCGGTTCTCAAATCGGTGGAAGTCTATGCTCCGAATTATGGATTTCATGGGTACGAAGGCGCCTCTCCTGATGAATTCCTTGAAGAGGGACAGATTCTTACACTTGGAAAAGAGCAGCTAAAGGTCCTTTTTGTACCCGGACATTCTCCTGGTCATGTGGTGTTTTACCACGAACCCAGTAAAAGATGCATCGGCGGAGACACTCTTTTCAGGGGAAGCATAGGAAGGACTGACCTCCCGGGAGGCAATCATTCTCTACTGCTTTCCAAAATCAAAAGTGAACTCTTCACCCTTCCCTCGGAAACGGTCGTATTCCCAGGACATGGGCCAGAGACCACTATCCAGTTTGAAAAAATCAACAACCCCTTTGTGGGAGAAAAAGCAATCTATTGATCATTCTAAGACATATCCCCAATTTCATTACCCTGCTTAACTTACTCACCGGGGTATTGGGAATCATCGCTGTGCTTGATGGTAAGGTGCTTCAAGCTGCCACTTTTGTCTTGATTGCGGCAGCATTGGACTTTTTGGATGGGTTGCTTGCCCGTCTCTTGAAGGTCCAGAGTGGAATCGGAAAAGAATTGGATTCCCTTGCCGATGTGGTTTCATTTGGGGTGCTGCCGGGCATTGTTCTTTTCCAAATGACCTTAGGACAAACCCAGCTGGATTGGCTGCCCTATCTCACCCTGATAGTCCCCATGCTTTCGGCCTACCGATTGGCCAAATTCAATCTGGACACCAGGCAAAGTGACCGGTTTATCGGCTTACCCACACCAGCCAATGCACTTTTTATCAGCACCTTGCCTCATTTGGCTTTGCTTTGGCCAAAAATCGGGATTTGGCTGACCAGTCCATTTTTCTTGGTGGGTATAGCTTGGATTTTCTCCATTCTTTTGATCTCAGAAATCCCCCTCATCGCCTTGAAATTTAAGCACTTCAGATTTTCAGGAAATCAGTTCCGATTTCTATTGGTAGGCTTGAGTGTTTTGATTTTCGCTTTGTTTCAGTTGGCAGGAATCCCGCTGATCATCTTATCTTACATTCTATTATCTGTTGTAGAAAATTTAGGGACAAGTGAATGAGTGGGAAAGGTCTTGTGTGGCTTGTATTACTTTTAGCTCTAAGCTACCAGAGCGCCAATGCTCAATTTTTTCAGGTAGAAATTGAACAATCAGGAGTTTATAAATTAAGCAGAGAAAAAGCCCGATCCTTGGGCTTGGAGGATTTATCCGAAGTCAGTTTTTTCGGTTACCCCGGAATGCTTCCCCAAAAGCTGGACTCAGCCCAACTCCAAATCCAGGAAATCCCATCTTGGCAGACCCAGGACGAGCTTTGGGTTTTCCTACAAGGCCCCCATGTGATTGAATTGGATTCCTTCGGAAATGTCACCTACGAGCATCACCTCTATTCCAATAGCTTATCCTATTGGGTAGGAAAAAAGCCCAATCCGCTTCGGATTACGAAGGAAATTTTCCCTGAATCTTCCCACACCTCCCCTGGTTTCCTTTACCAAATCACTCCTTACAAGGAAGAAAAAACAAACCTTTTGGATTCGGGGAGAGATTGGTATTCCCTTCCCATACGCCAGGGTCAGAGTCTGAATGTCAACTTTGGACTTAGCTCTGATTCATCCGCTCCTTGGCTGATTCAAGGGAGAGCAATGGCTCAATCCTCGGCATCTTCTACTGTTCGAATTCTTTCAGGAAATACACTTTTGGAGGAAATTGATTTTTCTCCTATACCGAATACCCTGTACGGAATCAAAGGACGTGATCAAAACTTTTCAATTAGCATTACACCTTCGGACAATAGGATTTCTCAGCTTCGGTTTACCTATCAAGCTTCCGCACCCAACTCTTCAGGCTATTTGGATTACGTGGCTATTGCAGTACCTAAAGCCCCCAACGAATGGAAAAACGGAATTTTTCACAGCATTACCTCCGCAAATCTTTCTATTTCCCAGCCTGCTGAAATATGGGAAATCAGTGATTTTTTCCATCCCAAAACCACAGCACAAAATCAACTTGCCGGAAAAAAATGGGTGATTTTCACTCCAGATGAACTTCCTGAATTAGAAACCTCAGGGGAAATCACCCTTAGCCGAAGAATCCAAAATTCAGGTGCGGAATTCTTGATTATCTCTTCTCAGGACTTGCTGAATTCGGCCAGAAAACTTCAGGCGCATAAGCAATCCATGGGGATTTCGACGGAGGTCGTCCCTTTGAATGAAATCTATCAGGAGTTTGGCTACGGGAATCCCGACCTTACCGCAATCCGGAACTTTATCGCCTGGGAATACCATCAAGGAAAAATCCTGAAAAACGTCCTCGTGATAGGCAAAGGCACCTTTGATTACAAAGGCATTTTGGGTGGAAGACCCAATTTGGTCCCAATCTATACCAGCAGAAACAGCCTTAATCCTTTGGCCACCTACAGCTCGGACGACTATCTGGGTTTGATTGATTGGGGCCAGGGAGAATGGACAGAAACACGGGATGGGGATGAATTGATGCAAATTGGCGTGGGAAGAATTCCCACCATTTCTTTTGCCGAAGCAAATGAAATCGTCGAGAAAATCATCCAATACGAGACGTCGCCCTCTCCGGGCAAGTGGAAACATAGACTCAGCTTTTTGGCAGATGACGCCGACAACAACATCCACATGAGAGATGCCGAAGCTCATGTCGAGTACTTGGAGGAAAATCATCCGGGATTTTTATCTCAAAAGCTCTATCTCGACCGCTTCGAACAGGTGAATAATTCCGGCAGGCAATCCTCTCCTGCGGCAAAAGAAGCCCTACAAAAGACCTTGGACGAGGGTACTTTGCTGCTGAATTTCATAGGGCACGGAAACGAAACCACCCTGACTGCTGAGGAGATTTTTCATGTGAGTGACCTTCAAAACTGGCCCAAACAGCCTTTCTTACCCATTTGGATGACGGCTACCTGCGAGTTTGGCAGACACGACAGTCCCTTTATCCGCTCGGCAGCAGAGGAACTTCTTTTTGCTCCGGAAAAGGGGGGAATTGCCCTTTTGACCACAGGAAGGCCTGTTTTCAGCAGTGTGAATTTTGCCCTGAACAAGGAATTTATCGAAGAACTTCTTCACTCAGAGGAAGGCCGATACCAGGATTTGGGGACCATTTTCAAAAACACAAAAAACCAAAGTTTAAACGGTCCATTGAACCGAAACTTTTCACTTTTGGGTGATCCGAGCTTAAGACTTCCTTTGCCCGAATTGCAAGTCGAGGTGGAAAAAATCAGCCTACCCAATTCCGAAAATGAAGCAGATACCCTGAAAGCCTTGCAGGAATATGAGCTTTTGGCAAAAGTGACGGACCCATTGACGGGTGCAACCCAAGCTTCGTTCCAAGGAGAATATCAACTGGAAATCCGGGATAAGCCGGTAAACAAATCTACTCTTGGAGATGAAAGCAGTCCTTTCAGCTTTTCCGAAGAAAGCACCTTGATCGTTCAAGGCAAGGGAAAAGTGGAGCAAGGACTTCTTCGAGCCAATTTTTTGGTGCCCAAAAACATCGATCTGGAAAAGGGGAATGGAAAGATAAGACTTTGGGCAGCTTCCGATTCGGGTTTCGAAGCTTTCGGAAGTGAAAGGAAACAGATCGGGGGAACCACGTCAAGTCCGGTAAATGACAGGGAAGGTCCAGAAATTTCCATTTTGCCCGGAGGAAAAGCCAGTCCTCCCTACCTTTTCAACTCACCCAGTATCGAGGTAGAACTTCATTTGGAGGATATCAGTGGAATAAATATTTCTGATTTAATTCCCCAGGAATCATTGGTTCTTCAGGTAAATGAGGAAGATCCCATTTTTGTGGGAAGCTTATTCGAAGCTGAAGATGGGGGATATTCAAAGGGCAGCCTATCCTTGCGGATTTCCGGGCTAAAAGAAGGAAAAAACCAAATTCGTGTGCGAGCTTGGGACAATGTCGGTAATGGAAGTGAAAAGCAAATTGAGATTCTGATCGAAGGCAGTCAAGACCTTAAGATTCTTTCTCATCTGGTTTACCCCAATCCGGCGAATGAGGCAGCTAATTTCCAATTAAGTCACAATAGACCTGGCGAAAACCTATTACTCAAATTAGAAGTTTACAATTTGTTGGGTCAGATACTACTTTCGCATTCTTATCGTTTAGTGAAGGCAGAAGAAACTATCGGGGATTTGTCCTGGTTTTTTTTCCAAAGTCAAACAAAATATCCAGCAAAAGGAACTTATATTTACAAATTAACGCTTCAGTCAGAGTCCACTTTTGACTTTGACTCCAAAAGCGGGAAATTAGTTATCAGATGAAAATAAAGGCCATTTTCAATAGGCACAGTCCCTTATTCCTTTTCTTTTTCCTAATTGGTTTCTCCACTTTTGGGCAAAATAGCGTGATCATATCCGGTCAGGACCCCAATCGTCGAGTGATTACCACTGCCGTACCTTTTCTGAACTTTGCTCCGGATTCTCGTCATTCCGGTATGGGTGATGTTGGTGTTGCGACGTCTCCGGATGCCAACTCCGCACACTGGAATTCGGGTAAACTTGCTTTCATTAAGGATGATTTGGGTTTTTCTTTATCCTATTCCCCTTGGCTTGGCAAGTTGGTCAATGACATGTCCCTCAGTTATCTGACCGGTTTCAAGAGAATCGATGAAAACTCTGCCTTTGGTTTTGACCTTCGCTATTTCAACATGGGTGATATCCAACTCACGGATGGCAGAGGAAATGATGTGGGTGAGTTTAACCCTCGGGATATAGCCATTGGAGGCACCTATTCCAGAAAACTTTCTCAGAATTTCGGATTGGGAATTTCAGCCCGATTCATTTATTCCAATCTTTCAGGAAATATCTCTTCCTCAGGTGGAAATGAAGCCCGTGCCGGAATCGGCGTAGGTGCTGATATCGGCTTATACTATCAAAGGCCAACCCTAATCGGTTCCAAAGAAGGTACTTGGGCGTGGGGAGTTTCCATCACCAATATTGGTCCAAAAATCACTTACAACAGTGCCGAAGACCTAGATTACATTCCAACCAATCTCCGCTTGGGTACTTCCTACGGCATCTTTTTCAACCCTGACAATAAGATCACTTTTTCTCTCGACCTAAATAAACTGATGGTCCCTACTCCACCTGTGTATGCAACCAATGAGGACGGAACTTTGGCCACTGATGAAAATGGAGATTTGATTATTGAATCCGGAAAAGATCCCAATCGTCCACTGATTTCAGGAATGTTCGGTTCATTTGCAGATGCACCGGGTGGATTTGAAGAAGAAATGAGAGAGTTTACCATCTCTTTCGGAGCTGAATATGTCTATGCGGAAAAATTCGCCCTTCGAACTGGCTACTTCTACGAAAATCCAACCAAGGGTGGAAGACGCTATTTCACCATGGGTCTTGGACTGGACATCAACCGAATCGGAATCGACTTTTCTTACCTCGTTCCACAAGTCCAAAATCACCCACTCGCAGAGACTCTCCGCTTTACCCTTCTGTATACTATCGCCAATAATTAATGCTGGATCGGACTCAGGCCCCAAAATTCCATTTGCCGGAGGACTTTACGCTTAACGATCCTGAGAAATGGATCACCCCTGCCGGAGTTCCTGTTTTTTACTTTCACACCCCATTACTTCAGGCGGTCAAAATCGAAGTCGTTTCCAAAAGTGCCAGGAAATATCTTCCGCTTGCTAAAAACCTGGTTCCTTCCTTGGTACTTCAACTATTGACTGAAGGCACTCGTAGTCTATCCGAAAATCAGCTTTCCGAATTCTTCGACTTTCACGCTAGCGAAGTTCAGCCTTCCTCAGGATTTTCCAGAGAAGGAATCAGCCTTTTGACCACAAAAAAGCATTTAAACACCGTCCTTCCTGTGTTTTTGTCCCTGTTTACGGAGGCTGATTTCCCAGAGGACAAGTTGGAAAAGAAGAAGTCTTTGAGAAAACTTGGACTCAAACTGGAGAAGGAGAAAACTGCATCCAGAGCATCTCAACTTTTCAGAACGAGCCTTTTTGGCCCCAATCATCCTTATGGATTGGAAATCACAGAGGACCATATCGATGAAGTCAGCCGACAGGACCTTTTGGATTATCGGGATCAACTACTTTGGAATGAGGCAGAGATATTCATCAGCGGAGATTTCTCTCAACCTGAATTACAAGAACTTACCGAAAGACTTGCCCTAATTCCCTTCGTCCGACTTCCCGAAACGGCTTGGAGTGCAGATGTTCAGCAGACGCTTTCAGTGGCGGAAGAACGCCCGCAGGCATTCCAAACCAGCATCCGAATGGGAGCTTGGTCCATTCCAAAAACTCACCCTGATTATTTTGCCTTATCGGTATTCAATACGGTTTTAGGCGGATACTTTGGTTCCAGGCTGATTAAAAACATCCGAGAAGATAAAGGCCATACCTATGGGATTTCTTCCTCCTTGGGTGAGATTGATGATTACCCTTATTGGACCATCGCTGCCGATGTCCAAAAACAATACAGACAAGAGGTATTGGATGAAATCAGAAAAGAAATCCAGTTGCTCTCCAGTGAAAAAATGGGGAGCGATGAGCTCGAACTGGTAAGAAACTACCTAATCGGCCAAATGGTGGGCAGGTTCAGCACTTCTTTTGACTGGGTGGACCGGTTTAAAGGCGTACACTTTTCCGGTTTGGATTTTTCTTTTTATCGAAGAAAAATGGAATTCCTAAGGGAGTTTGATGCCAACGAAATTCTGGAAAAAGGCAGCAAATATTTCACAGAGGGACCGATTATCGAAATCACAGTAGGCTAGGTCAGTTTCTCGTAAAGCCAGGAAATATCCCATCGCTTTTTTGCCCAGAGGCGATACCACTTGAATCTCAAACTTTTTAAGCCGATTCGCCCTCCCAAATCAGCCAACTCCCTTGCCGGGTCAAAATTAGCTGACCAAAGAGCATGTTTGAGCTCATACATGACCCGCTCTCCCAATGCCCTATTTTCTTCAGCCGTCTGATTCATCGCCTCGATTTTCAGGCAAACTTTGACCGTTGTGGGGAGCATCTTGGAATCGTATCGCTTGTATTGCCCCTCAGACATAGAAGCAGCATGTTTTCTTTTCAAGACCCCGATATGATCTGAAAATACAAGAGGATAATTTCTCGCCAGACGTACTTGCACATCAAAATCCTCATAAAAAAGCTCCTCGTCATACCCTCCATTTTTCTTCAGAATTTCTGAATGGAAGACTTGGGTGGGAGAGCAGATAAAATTTCTTTTGACCAGGGTCTCGTAGATATTGGTCAGGAGGATTTCTTCTTTGAGCTCACCTGCATGATTTCTAGGATAAAAGGTGGAAATCTCATTGATCTGATCTAAGATGTAGGCGTCCGAAAAGCAAAAAGCGGCAAAAGGAGCGCTTTTTAGTTCTTTGACACTTTTTGAAATATGGTCAGGAAAAAGCACATCATCCCCCGACAGATCCACGACATATTTACCCTTTGCCTGGATCAGATAGTCATTAAAGAGCTGACAATAAGGCTTGGTTTTTTCTAAAAAATGGGTTGTAACATACAAATAGGACGTGTTTTGGCTAAGCCAATGCTTGATCCTATCTACTGTTCCATCTGTACTTCCATTGTCTACAATGATCAATTCTTTGTAATAATACTCCTGCTCTTTTACACTCTCTAGAGTCTCTTCTATCCATTTTTCCTGGTTATAAGTGATGCAAATGATAGTTACTAACTCTTCGGCTTCCATGGTCAGATTGTGCGACTCCAGGTGATTTTGATACTAATATCGTTGGAAAACCTGGATTTAAAGTGAATCAAATTATGGTTGGGACCTTCAGGTAAATCTGAAGAACCCAAATCCACCCAATTTACTTTGAGTTCACTGGCCAGGAAAAAAAACTTTGCTAAAATAAGGTCTCCCAGATTTTTCACTTCCGATTTGGGATTAATGGCAGAAAGAAAATAATAAAGGGAATCTTCAGTGAGCTTGACGCCCAAAGCATGCGCAATAGCTTGTTTATTTTTTAAAATAGACACCAAAAAGTAACGCTCTGGAAACTCCGAAACCTGCTGTATCAATCTCGCTTCATCAAAGGTGACCGAGTAGCCTTTTTGTAGATTCCAGCTCCTTATTTCCTCCAAAAATCCGAAATTCTGGATAGGCCCAAGAAGTATCTTCAGCCCATTCTCTTTGATTTTGGAGGTCCATTTTATTTGCTGATCCTGAGCAAACTTTTTGATTTTCTTTTTTCCGCAGTGGAAATGATGACTGACGACTTCCTTTGCTTGAAATCCAGACTTTGACAATAGGTAATTAATCAAGTCAGTCTGTTCACCATAAGGCTTTGGAGGCTGGACTAGCTGTACATTTCGGATATTTCTGACCTGAAGATTTTCTATCACTGAATTCAAAAAGGCCTCCAATGAGGAAGAACTCAGCTTTTCCTCAGTCCAAACCCCTCCAAATGGAGCTTTGGGCAAGGAAACAGCCCTTCCATCCTGTGTCAGGGCAAAAGTGACTCCGGCTTTGACTTTGTCTTTTTTGACCCACTGAAAATCCAAAAGCTCCGAAAAACCCGGCACAGCAAACTGCCTCAGAAAATAAGAGTAGGTTCCTTCATTTGCAGGAACTACTCGAAGAAGGTAAGGGCTACTCCCTTCAGTTTTATTTGCTTCCAAAGTCTTTTTTGTCTCTGATATAGTCTGCTTCATCAAATTCCCGGTCTGCCAAACCCAATAAAACTGCACCTGAAGAAAACTCCACTTCTACCCAATTCATGGGAGGAATAAACAATCCCTCTCCCGGGTAAGAAAGGGAAAAGTGGCTTACTTCTCCATTTACATTCTCTACACTCACGCGAAGTTGGCCATGAATCGCCACCAGAAGCTGAGACTCCTGATAATGAGCATGTTTCCCCCTGATTTCTCCAGAGGCTACTCCACTAATCCAAAAGCTTCTTTTGATTCCTTCAGGGAAAAATGGGGAATCGTCCCAATAGTGAATATTCCCAGAGGGATTCACAATGCCTGGGATGGGCAATATTCTCGGGTTTTGTTTTGCGATAGAATCCTGCTTAGAGACCGGTTGAATCATAGCTAAAATTAAGACAAAAGCCTTGAAGGAAGCGTTAGCCAAAGGTTAAATTTATAATTTGCCGGCGATTGGTAATTCTTAAATCAAATCAAATTGAGTAAAGAAAGACTCGTTTGCTTAGGAATAACCATAGACTCACAATAAATAGGAAACATGAACCAAGATACATGGGATGATTCCTTCCTCACCTTTGCCCGAGAATCAGAAGGACTTTACAAAGACCGGGGAAGTAAGTTTCATTTTTTTGGATTTCCTGTCCAGTCTGAGGAGGAAATCAAAATCAAACTTTCAGAATTGAAGAAGATCTACTTCGATGCCAGTCACCATTGTTATGCTTGGATTTTGGGTAAAGATGGCACCCATTTCAGAGCCAATGACGATGGAGAACCCAACCACTCCGCCGGAGATCCAATTTTGGGACAGATTCGCTCCCATCAGTTGACCAATGTATTGATAGTGGTAGTTCGGTATTTTGGAGGAACCAAGCTGGGTGTCAGTGGACTGATCCAAGCCTACAAAACTTCAGCCCAACAAGCAATTGAATCCAACGAGATCGTCAGCCAGTTTCTTCAAGAGCAAGTGAGACTCAAATTCCCCTATGCAGCCATGAATGAAGTGATGAAAATGGTAAAAGCGCTTGATTTGTCCATTATCCATCAGGAGATGAATCTGAGCTGCGAACTAGTTTTGAACTTCCGTGCCGGACTGAAGGAGGAGGTAGAAAACAGGGTGCTTGATATGGATTCAGTAGAGCTTCTCAGCGATTGATCAGCTCATCCAAAAATCCCTCATCTCGAAGCACCTTATAAATCTCCAAGCAGGCCCAAGCATCGGTAGCAGCGTAGCGAAGCTGCTTTTCGGTTAACTTTTCTGCCTCCCAGTTGGAAACTTGCTCAGTTTTGGAAATTCTAATCTTCAGCACCATTCCACTGAGATTTCTCACTCCTACGTTGTGGAAACCCACTTTTTTAAGTTCATCATTTAGATCAAAAAAAGAAGCAGGATGAAAGGAAGTGGTCAGCTTACGAAGGGCTTTGATGTCATCATGCACGGCTGCACCTACTTTGATCAGATTATCCTTTTCAAGAAGACTTCTCAATTCATTAGGAAACCCAATCGAATTCAGTCTGAAAAGGAAGGCCTGTGTAGCAGTGGATAATTGCAGAAGAGACACGTGATTAAACTGCCCCTTTCTAAAGGATGGCTTGGTCTCTGTATCAAACCCGATAATGTCCTGATCTTCCAGAAAGTCCACGACTTCTCCTACATCATCCGGATGATCGATCAAAAATATTTCACCTTCAAACTGCCCCAATGGCAGCTCATTGATTTCTTCTTTGCTAATACTGTAAGGGATCATACCAATTCTTCTTCCGGCTCATAATAGCGGATACCCAGATTAAGATATCCATAAAGAATGGTCATAAATGGGCTTATTATATTGAAAAAGCAATAGGGAGCATAGACCAAAGTGGCACCCCCCAAAACTGAGGCCTGAGTTGCCCCGCAAGTGTTCCATGGCACCAAAACCGAAGTGACAGTCGCTGAATCTTCCAAGGTCCGACTCAGGTTTTCGGGCTTTAATCCACGCTTTTTATAAACATCTGCATACATCCTTCCCGGAACCAAAATCGCCAAATACTGGTCTGAAGTAGTCACGTTGAAGAAAACACAGGTAGCAGCAGTAGAGGCAATCAGTGAGCCTACGCGGTGTACTTTTCGAATGATGGACTCTGCCAAAACCTTTAGCATTCCGCTCTCTTCCATTATACCTCCAAATACCATGGCACAAATAATCAGCCAGATGGTATTCAGCATGCCGGACATACCTCCTGTCACCAAAAGCTCATTGACGATGTCGTTGTCAGTCACTACGCTGATTTCACCATAGAGAGCCATCATCAGTGCTTTGAAGCTCAGGTAGGCATACGAACCGGATTCATTGGCAATGAGCTGAATGATTTCAGGTTGGAAAATCAACGCAAAAACTCCACCCAGCAAAGCCCCAGTCAATAGCGCAGGCAATGCCGGAACTTTTCGAATGATCATTACCAGAACAACCACAGGAACCACAAAAAGCCAAGGCGTGATGTTAAACTTGGATTGAATCACCGAGGATATAGTCTTTACATCCTCCACATTTCCCCCGGTCTCGTAGTTTAAGCCTATAATAATAAACAGGATGAAAGTGATACTGATCGAAGGAATCGTAGTCTTGGCCATGTATCGGATATGGGTAAAAAGATCTGTACCTGCCATTGCGGGTGCCAAATTGGTCGTATCCGAAAGCGGTGACATCTTATCTCCAAAGTAAGCGCCTGAGATAATAGCACCTGCGATGATTCCTTCTTCAAAGCCTAAGGCTTTGCCAATTCCAAGAAGTGCAACCCCTACCGTGGCCACCGTAGTCCAGCTGCTGCCGGTAGCGATAGAAACCACCGCACTGATAAAGCAAGCTGCAAAAAGGAAAATCACCGGACTCAAAACCTGCAAACCATAATAAATCATAGCCGGTACAATCCCGCTCAAAAGCCAAGTACCAGCCAAGGCACCAATCAAAAACAAAATCAGAATACTGCTCATGGCAGAACTGATGCTTTTTACGACTCCGTCTTGAAGCGTCTCCCAAGAATAGCCCAATCTGAATACAGCCACACAAGCTGCGACAGCTGCCGAAAGAACCAAAACGATCTGATTGGAACCGGATAATCCATCTGTCCCAAAAACTTGGATATTAATTACCAAAAGAACAATTAAAAAGGAAAGGGGGATAAGCGCGTCGAGTACTTTTGGGGACTTGGGTAAGCTTTTCATCAACTGAGGTTCAGGAAAATTGAGGTTCAATCTAAATAAAAAAAATCAATTACCGGCCCGAAAGAAGCTCCGAAAGCTCTTTTCCTACTTGCCAGCCAATGGCTACGCCCATTCCACCTAATCGGACAGCTGCTCCCAATCGATCTCCTACTTTTTGAATCAGAGGAATTTTTTTGGAGCCAAATGCCATAATACCAGTCCATTCCATCTCCCAAGAAATGGTTGTCCCCGGAAGAATAACCGTTTTGGCGAGGGCATCCAGGTGACTTTTAATCTTTGGGTTTACTTTAAATTCTGTGGATGTTTCTCCTTCAAAATCCAAATTTCTGGCCCCTCCCAGCAGAAGCCGACCGTCGATTTGACGGAAATAAACGTAACCCCTATCCATATGGTAGGCCCCTTTCCATGGGATTTTTCCATCTATAGGTTGGCTCAATAGAATCAATCCCCTACCCGGGTTAATTTCAGATTCAGGCCAGAGTTTTTTGGTAAATGCATTGGTACAAATCCCAACCTTTTGAGCTTGAAATTCAAAAATTCTCGATCTTTCCAGATTTTCTGCCAAAACCAGTCCGGTTTCCTTTTGTACTTCAATCACCGCCACTCCGGTGAGGATTTTCACCCCCATTTCCGAGGCCATTTTCCAGAGTGCACCAAGATATTTGCCTGGATCCAACTCACCCTCGAATCTATTTTCTACCACCGCCTTTACTGAGGAAGAAAACCCAAGTTTTTTCGTTCTTTTTACCTGAGAAAAAACATCTTTTTTGAAAATGGTCTTGAGGAGGCGATTTACTTTTTCCAGGTCATTTAATGCCGATTCGGATTTTTCATCCAAAATTTCAAATCCATGATTTGCTTTATACTCCAAAGTTTTGTCTCCAAATACCTTCCGAATCTCTTCCAAACCACGATATCTTCTTTTCACCAATCCCAAAACCTCTTCCTCAGAAAGAGTCTGCAAATCATCCAAGAGCTCCGTTAAGCTGCCAAAACAGGCAAATCCGGCATTTTTTGTACTTGCTCCTGTGGGAAAAATCTCCTTTTCCAAGACCAAAACCTTGGCTTTGGGGTTTTTCTTCTTGAAATGAATTGCAGTAGAAAGTCCGGTAAAGCCCGAACCGACAACAATCAAATCATGATTCAAAAAGTTTTTTTGCTCCCAATAACTGATCATTTTCAATCGGTTTGATTTAATTTTTTCTTCCAGTTGATTAATTTGACCCAACTTAATCGAAGTAACCCAAAAAGCCATGAGAAAGATAGACCTACTCCTCGAAGAATATGGGGAAAGCCATCAAAACCCCACCAACAAATTGATCCATTGGGTCTGTGTACCGGCTATCTTTTTCAGTGTGGTAGGGTTGATATTCAGTATTCCTGCAGGATTTCTTCCATCGGCCCTCCCATTCTTGGGCAATTTCGCCAATTGGGCCACGATCGCCCTTCTATTGGTAATGATTTATTACATCTCGCTTTCTGTGCCTTTATCGTTGGGCATGTTGTTTTTTTCAGCCCTTTGCCTGGCATTGGCCAATTTTCTCGATATCACTTTTCCCGGATATCTCTGGTTGATCAGTTTGGCCATATTCGCCATAGCCTGGGTTGTTCAGTTTGTGGGCCATAAGATCGAAGGCAAAAAGCCCTCATTTTTCAAGGATGTCCAGTTTCTGATGATCGGGCCTGCTTGGCTGATGCACTTTATCTACAAAAAGATAGGAATTGGGTATTGACCCAAGAGCAAAAAAGAAATGACCTTTCTTTCCTGAAGAAAGTTTCCAGTGATTACTCCTTCCTGAAAATCTCACCCAATCTTTGAAGGGCCTCTTGATTTTTTTGGGTGTTGATACTCAGGAGAATGGATTTCTTTTCCCGGGCAGTCAATCTCCAGTTGAGAGATGCTCTTTGCATGGTTTCCTGACTTCCCGTGAGTTCTGTCGCCTGGACTTTTCCCGGCGCATATTCAAACTCCACCCGTTCTAAATCAAACGGCATGGATTCCAGCATGTAATTGAACAAGACTTCATTTTGAATAGTCTGTACATTGTCCCAATTGGCATAGATGTTTTTGAGCGGATTAAAGACTTTTTGAAAAATCCGGGGAAGCTCTGTTTCGGGGATTTCGGTGGTTTTTTCAGAATCCCTGATCGTGATCAAGACTACCCCAGAGGTATTTTGACTGATCCATTCTCTGAAAACATACATGAAGCGTAAGGCATCCTGAATCCCAAAATTATCAGAGAGCCCCGTGTCCATAGTTTCCATTTGGGGACTTGAGGGCAGCTGAATATTAGGCGTGATAAATGGAAACGTTGCGCTCATCCTTAGGGCCGTCAAAAACCGGAGATTTTGAGGCTGATGATTCTCAAAAAATCGGAGAAAGTCAATGGATTGCTTTTTCTCACCCGGAATCGTTCTGCCTAGGACTGAACTCCCCAAAAAAGACATGGAATGCGGGGAAATCACCAATTTCCTACCATCATTTGTAATCAATGAAGTGACTGGCAAAAGGGGAATAAGCCCTTCTGCTTCAGGTTGTTTATAAGCCTTGAGCGGCTTATCCAAAACTCCCAGGGTATTGTCATTAAGTTGCGTTTCAAAGGCATATCCTCGGTCTTTAAGATAGCTAAAGCCTTGATAATTAAATTTTTGATTTCGTATCAAAAGATCATTGACCAGAAGAGTGAAGATAATAGGGTTCAAATTGTCCGCTGAGATTTGATCCAGATATTTTGGGTCGGACAGTTGCACCTCCGAATCCGATAATGACCTGAGATACAACTCTCGGAAAAACGCCTCCCCAATCACTCCTCCGGAGGCTCCAGTGTACAATTTGGTATGTCGGGTGGCTTCTCCTTCAGTCAATTTATGGATGGACTGCAAGACATGAAAAGTCCAGAGACTGGCACGCTGTCCACCTCCACTTGCAGCAGCTATGACCAATTTGGGCAAGGAGTCTTCCCCAAACCTTCTTTTCCAATTGTCCAAGATTTGGATGATGTTTTCCTTGTCTTTGACCAAAGTGTCGGGATGTAGCAGATCATCCAACCTCTCCACCGTGTAAGGTGCCGGAGCCTGAGAATAATCCAGGCCAAATGCTTCATGAGGACGATTGAATATGGAAAGATTCGAAAAATAATTCCCAAAAAACAGCAAAACTACCACAGTGAAAGTCGCATATCCTCTTAGCCAAAAACTAACCGCTCCCACTAGCATAATTAAAATCGACAAAAGAAGAAGCGAGCTCATGGCAGCAGGAAACATGAGAAACTCCTGCTCCTTGAACAGGCCTAAAAACAAGACAAACAAAATCAGAAACAGTTGAATACTGAGGAGGTTGAGGTGATTTTGGTCAAACACTCTGAGCAACTGCCCTTTTTCAAAACGGGAAATATCCGGCCTAACCTCCTGTGGACGAAGACGGACATCCAAATACACCTCCACTTTCTCCCTTTTGTCTTTCAGCTCCTTGATTCTGCTCAAGGTGCTGGCCCGGGTTAGTTTTACCTTTCGGAGACGTTTGTTGACCGAGCCGGCAAACAGGATAAAAAAGTCCTTGTTGGTCAAAGCAGAGTAACCAAAAATCAAGATATAGGTCACTATACTCCCCGCAGCAAATCCAAGGTAATATTGCAAAACATACCAGTCAGAAGGGAGATCATTGTCCAGTTGAAAAGTCACGAATTTGACTGTGTAGAGTAAGTAAAAAAGAAGTGGAACAATCGAATTATTGACACAGTAGGTGATAAATGGCTTGCTCACTATGGCCAAAAACCGGAAACGGCTACCATCCATAATGTAGGTAGTCATATGATAAGCCATCGTAAGGATAGCCAATCCCACTCCCATCAGGAAAAAACTAATCCAGGATACCTGATGGAGATATTCCGGATCCAAGAAAAGAAAAGGAATCCCGAGTACCACTCCAAACTGCTCCAAAATGATTCCGGATAGAACCACCCATACCAGAAGGAGAGCCAGATTTTTTCTCAATTGAAGTAAAAAAAGCTGGACCGGAAAACTGTAAATCAACTTATCTCTCATAGTGCTATTTGGTCACATAAGATATCTCTTTTTTAATTCTTAAAACCTCTGGAGTAAAAGCAATAGGTAAAGAATATCAATTTGGTTTCCAGAAGATTAGGAAGCAGTGGAAAAATTACGCAAAGATTACCCAGAAAATATCTCGCTGCTTTCGGCTAGAACAAGTACTTTCGACCAAGAATTAAAAAGCTGCAACAATGAGAACTTGGTTTTTGTGCAAAGTAAAATATGCGAAGGAGAATGAGGAAGGATTGCTGAAAAGCATTTCCGAGCAATACCTGGTAGATGCTGTCTCTTTTACAGAGGCAGAGGCAATTCTTTACGACAGATTAGGGTCTCAGATCCGTGGGGACTTTCAAGTTACCGGCATCAGCAAGAGTAACATTGTGGACGTTTTTTACTACGAGGATGCAGATATCTGGCACAAGTGTAAAATCACTTATCTCATCGCTGATGCAGATTCGGGGAAAGAGAAAAAAGTGACCCAGTTCATGATAGTTACGGCCGAGGATGTCAAGCAAGCCTATGACCGAATCCAAGAAAGTTTGAGCAATATGCTTGTGAGTTTTCGGGTACCTGACATCACCGAAAGTCCGATTGTAGAAGTTTTTCCTTTCGAGAAAGATGAAGTGGCCGAACAGCTTCCTCCGGGCAATTTCAGACCGGTCAATGAAATCGAGCAAGAATAAAAAAATGCCGCTCCCGTTAAGGTAGCGGCACTTTTTTTTAAGCAAGATCTGCGTTCAACTGGTTATCTATTACAAATTGGATTAACTCCTCTTGGGAGATATTTGCTCTCTCAGCGGCATCCCGAATATCTTCCCGGCTAACCTGCGCAGCAAAAGTCTTGTCCTTCAACCTCTTTTTCACTCCTTTTACTTCCATCCCCAAGTAACCTTCCGGCCTCATCAGGGAATAAGCATGGACAAATCCGCTCAACTCATCAAAGGCATACAGCATTTTATCCATTTCAGTCTCAGGATCTACGCCGAAATATCGGGGACCATGGGAAGCAATAGCCCGAATGATCTCAGGATCAATTTCTCTGGCCTCCAATTCCTCAATGATTTTACGGCAATGCTGCTCAGGCCATTGATCCCAATCCGCATCATGAAGTAAACCAGCCAAATACCATCTGTGCTGTGTGGCTTCATCGTACTCCTTAAAAAGGGCATAAGACTTCATCAGATGTGCGACTTGCTTCATATGCACTTTGAGTTTCTCATTTTTGACCCAGTCATCAAGTAAAGCCAAAGCCTTCTCCTTAGACAGTACTTTACCTTTATTTTCAGGACTTCCAAAGGTGGATCTGTTCAATTGAAGAGTAAGATTTTCCATTTTAGACCTATTTTTATGCAGTTCGAATAATTTTTTTTGCTTTTTGATTAAATTTAATTACTAATCATTTAACTTTACCTCATGAATAGTTGGGAATCCATACAGGTCCTTAGTCAGTTAGCCATCACCTCGGAATACTTTCTGCAGGTGACATTGGATAAGTCTGGACGTGTGCTCTCTTCTGATTCAGGAATAGGACCGGTTCCAAGCTTATTTGACTACAAAGAAAAGCCCATTTTTTTTGCTGATTGTTTTCTATCATCTGAATGGTCAAAATATGAAAACCAAAGGGTCAAAGCTTGGAAAAGCAGCCATCAATCCTTTTTCATTGAGCTTCACAAGATCAACCATCCCGATGAAACCACCACTTTGACCAAGTGGGAATTCTTTTTCATTTCAGAGGATTTTGGAACTTGTCTTGGAATTGGGCATCCTGTCGACCCCTTAAAACCCTATAGTTTGGGGCTGGGGGAATTTATCGATGGCAACTTCGGAAATAATGAATTAGTCGACAGCCTATTGGAAAATAAGCTTTTGGGATTTTGGAAAATTGATCCTCAAAATGAAAAAGAGCAAATAAGCCCTGGACTCGCCCAAATGCTTGGCTATCAAGGCGAGGAGGCTCAAAGCTACACCAAATTATCCTGGCAACAGCACATTCACCCTGATGACCTTACCCGAGTAGGCAACCAATTGAGAGCCCACCTGAAAACCAAAGGAAATCTTCCCTTCCGTTCAGAATTCCGTATGGTGTCAAAAAACCATCAAATCACGTGGGTAATTGCTTTTGGAAAAACCACCCATTGGACTAGCGATGGATATCCACAACTACTCCAAGGGCTTTTGATCGATACCACCGAAAAGAAGAAACAGGAGATTTGGCTTAGAGAGCATCATTATTTTCTCAGAGATTTGGCATTTCAGCAGTCCCATTCCTTAAGGGCAAGAGTGGCCAATATTATGGGTGTACTGGAAATAATCGAGACTGAAAGTCACTCAGAAGAAACCCAAAAGCTGCTCAATATCATCAAAACAGAAACAAAAATGCTGGACAATTCTTTGAAAAAAAGCATCAAAGAATCGGTCCAGCAAAATCAAAGTTGGGAAAGAGGAATTCGGAAAGAAGATTAAAGGTTACTTATTTTCCACTTCGCTTTCAGATAGCCCCAAAGCAATTTGGGGCTTATTGCTTTTTTCCCCTCGAAGCTTCCAGCATATCCCACATCGCTTCTGGTATCTGATCCAGATTATTGAACTCACCTGCCCCTTTGAGCCATTCTCCGCCATCGATTGTCATCACTTCTCCGTTTACAAAAGAAGAAAAATCGGACACCAGATACGCGGCTAAGTTGGCCAATTCCTGATGCTCTCCTACCCTTCCTACGGGGACTTTCTTGGCAGGATCAAATTTTTTGACCAAATCTCCGGGCAAAAGTCTACTCCAGGCTCCTTCAGTGGGAAATGGTCCCGGAGCGATTGCATTGGAACGGATACCGTACTTTGCCCATTCTACTGCCAGAGAACGGGTCATAGCTAAAACTCCGGCTTTGGCTGCAGCAGAAGGCACCACATAAGCTGAACCTGTCCAGGCATAGGTCGTGACGATATTTAGAAATACTCCGGATTGCTTTTGAGCTATCCAGTCTTTGCCTGCTGTCAGAGTGACTTGTGAGGTGCCTTTTAATACAATGTCCAAAACTGTATTGAAAGCATTGACGGAGAGTCTTTCAGTAGGACTGATAAAATTCCCTGCAGCATTATTGAGCACTACATGAATCTGACCCAATTCTTTTTTTGCTTGGGCCCACATCTCCTCTACTTGCTGAATATCTCTTACATCGCAGGCAATGGGAATCACACGGCCTCCTTTTTTATCCATCATTTCCTGGGCAGTGCCCTGAAGAATATCCAGCTTTCGGGAGGTGATCACGAGATTTGCTCCCAACTCCAAAAAGTATTCTCCCATCGATTTCCCCAAGCCGGTACCTCCTCCGGTAATTAGGATGTTTTTATCTTTGAGGGCATCCGCTTTTAGCATTCCTTGATTAAAGTTCATCAGTTTGATACGATTAGTTTCAGCCAAGATAGGAATCGGGCGCGGTAATTGAAAGAAGACCAGCATTCGGAACTGATTATGAAAAAACTGCTATTTAATATCTTATTTCTATGTCTTCTTTTCTCTTGCAATGAAGAAATAGGCAGGGATATCTCCACAGACCTTTCCCAAGAGGCTGATCAGTTTTTTAATTTTTCCACCGCAATCAATGAGGGAGGTTACCTGGGGAACTTTTCCTATTCGGACTACTTTAGAACCCAAAGTCAATCTCTCCCGGGATGCCCAAAAATTGAAATAGATCAGACTTTGCGTTTAGTCACTCTGGATTATGATGCAGCTGATTCCTGTTCACAGGAGAAAAACTTTAAGCGAAATGGTAAAATCAAAATAGACTTTTCTCAATCCAATACTCAACTTGCTACTTGGTGGATGGAGTATGAGAATTACAAATTTGACAATACAGAAATCATCGGAAAAAGAGAGTTCAAAACCCTTTCTACCAGTCAAAATCAAGAAAAATTTGAGAATCTAAAGATAAAGACTGACAATGGTCTTTCTTTCGTTGCGAAAGGGACCCATACTTATTTTACCTCCCGATTTTCATTCAGACCTTTTGCCCTAAGCTTTGTTGGCTTTATAGAAGGCACTAATCCCGCAGGGAGAAAATTTACCCAAACCCTGACCCAGGCAAAAGAAGTTTACATCAACTGCTACAGTGAGGGATGGGTTCTTCCTTTTGAGGGAGAAGAAACTTGGACAGTGGAGCGCTCAGAAGGCAGAGAACTTACCTATCGATTTAACTTTTCCAGCGAGGGGGAATGCAACCCCCAAGTCAATGCTTTACTTCCCGATGGAAGAACCTTGATTTTAAATCCCTGACCAAGAAAAGACCTGCTTTTCCAGTGGATTGAGCTCAGAAAACAAAAAACCCTGACAAGGTCAGGGTCTTTGTTGATCCGATATAGTTTCTATTTAATATCTGTAGTATTCTGGCTTGAATGGACCTTGAACTTCCACACCGATGTATTTAGCCTGATCTTGGGAAAGCGTATCCAGTTCTACACCCAATTTTGCCAGGTGAAGCGCTGCCACTTTCTCATCTAGGTGCTTAGGAAGCACATAGACTCCAGGCTGATAATTTTCGTGATTTTTCCAAAGTTCCAACTGGGCCAAAGTCTGATTGGTGAAGGAATTGGACATCACAAAGGATGGGTGTCCGGTTGCGCAGCCTAGATTGACCAATCTACCTTCTGCCAAAACGATGATTTCCTTACCATCCAGGTCATACAAGTCCACTTGCGGCTTGATGACATTCTTGGTTTTGCCGTAGTTTTTGTTCAACCAAGCCATGTCGATCTCATTGTCGAAGTGGCCGATATTACAAACGATCGCTTTGTCTTTCATCGCCTTGAAGTGCTCTCCGGTGATGATGTCCTTATTTCCGGTAGCTGTCACTACGATATCCGCTTCTTTTACAGCATCTGCCATCTTCTTCACTGCAAACCCATCCATAGCAGCCTGAAGGGCACAGATTGGGTCGATTTCAGTCACAATCACTCGGGCGCCAGCTCCTCTCAAAGAAGCCGCAGATCCTTTCCCTACGTCTCCATATCCTGCTACGACAGCCACTTTACCTGCCATCATTACGTCGGTAGCTCTACGGATAGCATCTACCAAGGATTCCTTACAACCATACTTGTTGTCAAACTTTGACTTGGTGACAGAGTCATTCACATTGATTGCTGGCATAGGAAGAGTTCCGTTCTTCATTCTTTCATACAATCTGTGAACTCCGGTAGTGGTCTCCTCCGACAAGCCTCTGATTCCGGCAACCAATTCTGGGTACTGATCCAAAACCATGTTGGTCAAGTCTCCTCCGTCGTCCAAAATCATATTCAAAGGCTGCTTGTCTTCTCCAAAGAACAAAGTCTGCTCAATACACCAGTCAAATTCTTCAGCAGTTTGTCCTTTCCAGGCATACACTTGAATCCCTGCGGCAGCGATGGCTGCGGCAGCATGATCTTGGGTGGAAAAAATATTACAAGAAGACCAAGTCACCTCAGCGCCAAGAGCAACCAAAGTTTCGATCAAAACCGCCGTTTGGATGGTCATGTGAAGACATCCCGCGATGCGTGCTCCCTTCAATGGCTGAGAAGGTCCAAATTCCTCTCTCAAAGCCATCAGGCCTGGCATCTCTGCCTCGGCCAATTTGATTTCTTTTCTTCCCCACTCCGCCAAGGAGATGTCCTTCACTTTGTACTGGATGAATTTCTCAGATTTGATTTCTGACATCGTATTGATTATTAACAGTTAAAAACTTTTTCAGGGGGCAAAGTTACCTCATAAATTCGGCAATCAAAAACCGGATTAATAGTTAGTGAATTGAATTTCTTTCAAATCAAATTCCTCCCGCTCCCCGATTTCGTTTTCAATGACCAACTTTCCTTCTGGACTAATTCCGGTGATTTTGGCTCTTATCTCTTTTGATCTGACTAAAAAGGAGGCCCATTCTCCCAATCGAAACAAATGGCTTAAATACTTTTCCCTTATCTCCTTGTGTTTCCCTTTTTTCAAAGCAATATATCCCTGCTCAAGCTGTGCTATGAGCAACTTAAATAATTCCTCAAGATCATAATTGCTTCCTGTCAAGGAAGAAAGAGAACAGGCTTTGGGCGGAAGATGATGGACTTGATTGATATTTATCCCAATCCCAACCAGGGCAAACTCCCATCCTTTTTGTCCCAAAATATTCTCAATCAAGATTCCTCCCAACTTCCCCCTACCGGGTAGGACCAAGTCATTGGGCCACTTCACCCGAAGGTCCGGAAGATAGTCCTGCAATACTTTCTGAAGCGAGGTAGACACCATCATGTTCAATAGAAACTGCTGGGATATATCCAGAAAGTCAGGCTTCAAGACCAAAGTAAAGGTGAGGTTTTTACCGGGTTCTACCTCCCACACATTGCCTCTTTGCCCCTTGCCCTTGCTTTGATGGTCACAGATTACTATAGCGCCTTCTTTGGCTTTGCCCGACCTGACTATCTGCATGGCAGTGTCATTGGTCGAGTGACACTCTGGCAGGAAAAGGACATCTTTCCCCAGAAAAATGGTGTTGGCAAGAATTTTATACATTAATTTTCGGTTCGGCTAAAAGAAAGTATTTAAATGCCGATTTAAAATTAAATGAATTATATGACAGCAGAAGGGCTGAGCAAAGTTATCATCAAAGGAATGGAGGAAAAAAAAGCCTCTGACATCTTGGTGATGGACCTGAGAAACATCAAAAATACAGTAACCGATTTTTTTGTGATTTGCTCAGGCAACTCAGACACTCAAGTGGATGCCATCTCCCAATCCATAGAAGAACAAGTCCACAAGGCAGGTGAATCACCGGCATGGAAAATCGAAGGTCGGTCCAATGGTCAATGGGTACTGATGGACTATGTCAATGTAGTGGCCCATATCTTCCTCAAGGATAAACGTGAATTTTATGGCCTTGAGGAGCTTTGGGGAGATGCCAAAACCACCCGCATAAATTAAAATCCGGATGAACTTTCAAATGGTTAATCCGTTTTAGCATAAGTTTATAGAATTACCAAAAAAGCGATGAGCGAAACCAATAAGAATAAAAATTTTGTACCTAAACCTCCCCAAAAACCCAATTTTCAGCTTTATCTGATTATTGCTGCCGTTTTGGTATTGTTGGGACTGACTTGGATTCAGCAGAGAGGTGTGGTCATTGACATCACCCAAAAGAGATTTGAGGACATGTACCTGGCTGGTGATGTGTCCAAAGTGGTCATTGTCCGGAATATGAACCGGGTAGATGTGACACTAAATCCCTCTGCCCTGCAGAATGCCAAGTACAAAACCGAACTGGAAAGCAATTCTACCTTCTTCAACCCATCAGGACCTCATTATTCCCTGAATGTGACCACGCCTGACAAGTTTCAGGAAGACTTCGAAAAACTCCAAGAGCGTGTCCCTGAGGATCAAAGAATTCCTTTTGAGGTCAAAGTCGAGGAAAATTGGACCAACTGGTTCAGCAGCTTTGGCTTCTTGATCCTTCTATTCGTTTTCTTCTGGTTTATGATGAGAAGGATGGCTGGCCCATCTGGTCCAGGAGGACAAATATTCAACGTAGGAAAGTCCCGTGCTCAGCTATTCGATGCCGAGAATAAAGTCAAAATTACCTTTGATAATGTGGCAGGTCTGGATGAGGCCAAGGAGGAAATTCAGGAAATCGTAGAATTCCTTAAAAATCCATCCAAATTCACCAAGCTGGGAGGTAAAATCCCGAAAGGAGCATTGCTAGTAGGCCCTCCGGGTACTGGTAAAACCTTGCTCGCAAAAGCCGTGGCAGGGGAAGCAGGAGTACCATTCTTTACCCTTTCCGGTTCTGACTTCGTGGAAATGTTCGTGGGTGTGGGTGCTGCCCGTGTCCGAGACCTCTTCAAGCAAGCCAAAGAAAAAGCCCCTTGTATCATCTTCATCGATGAGATTGACGCCATCGGTCGATCCAGAGGAAAAGGCCAAATGCCTGGTTCCAACGACGAAAGGGAAAATACGCTTAACTCTCTTTTGGTAGAAATGGACGGATTCGGAACTGACTCAGGAGTAATTGTCCTTGCCGCTACCAACAGACCGGATGTATTGGACAGTGCCTTACTGAGACCGGGACGATTTGACAGACAAATCTCCATCGACAAGCCGGACATCGTGGGCAGAGAAGCTATTTTCAAAGTTCACCTGAAGCCAATAAAAATCGCTGACGATGTGGATGCCAAGAAATTAGCTGCTCAAACTCCAGGGTTTGCCGGTGCTGAAATCGCCAATGTGTGTAATGAGGCTGCATTGATTGCAGCCCGAAGAAATAAATCTGCGGTGGACATGCAAGACTTCCAGGATGCCGTGGACCGGGTCATTGGAGGTTTGGAGAAGAAAAACAAAATCATTTCTCCGGAAGAAAAGAAAATCGTTGCCTATCACGAAGCAGGTCATGCCGTGGCAGGCTGGTTCTTGGAGCATGCCGATCCTTTGGTGAAGGTCTCTATCGTTCCCCGAGGGGTAGCAGCTTTGGGCTATGCCCAGTATCTTCCTAAGGAGCAGTTTCTGTATCAAACCGAGCAGCTGATCGACGAAATGTGTATGACTTTGGGTGGTCGTGCTGCTGAAGAGATTGTTTTTGGAAAGATCTCCACAGGAGCCTTGAGTGACTTGGAGCGAATAACCAAAATGGCCTACAGCATTGTTTCCGTGTACGGCATGAATGAAAAGCTGGGAAATGTATCTTTCTACGACAGCAAAAGCGATGGATACAAGATGACTAAGCCGTATTCTGAAGCTACTGCTGAAATGATTGATCAGGAAGTGAGCAAATTGATTCAGTTTGCCTATGACCGCACCTTAGATTTGCTCAAAGAGCACAGAAATGAATTGGAAACTTTGGCCAATGAACTGCTGGAGAAGGAAATCCTGTTCCAGTCAGACTTGGAAAAACTGATCGGTAAGCGACCTTTTGCCAAAGAGACAACTTATCAAGCGTATACCAACAAAAAGGATGCTCCCAAAGGCCCTGAGTTGGTCAACAAAGAGGAAGAAGGAAAAGAGGAAAGTTCGGATCCACTTACATCCCAACCCATTCCCGAACCTAATCCAGACAATCAGATCAATTAATAATCAAGCCCCGGATTTTTTCGGGGCTTTTTTAATTTTGCCCTCCCCTAGTATCTTTAGCGCATGCAATCCCAACCCCTAAACTTTCATCTAAGAGGCAAGAAAATCTATTTTGCGTCGGATTTTCATTTGGGAGCACCTGATCGAGAAACAAGCAAAAAAAGGGAAGCAAAAATTATCCGATGGTTGGAAAGTGTCCGAATGGATGCAGCAGCTGTGTTTTTGGTAGGAGATATCTTTGATTTTTGGTTTGAATACGGGGAGGTCATTCCCAAAGGCTTTATTCCCTTTATCTCCAAGATTTCCCAACTACGGGAGGAAGGTATTCCGATTCTCTTTTTTACCGGCAACCATGACCTTTGGATGAAGGACTATTTCACTCAGGAATTGGGCATTCCTGTTTATTCCCATCCCATAGAACTTATGGTGGATGGAAAGAAAATCCTCGTCGGGCATGGAGATGGCTTAGGACCCGGAGACCATACCTATAAGATGCTCAAAAAAGTCTTTACCAACCCTATCGCCCAGTGGCTGTTCCGATGGCTTCACCCTGACCTTGGGATTCGTATGGCCAAGGCCTGGTCAGGACACAGTAGAATCACCAACATCGAAAAGAACGAGAACCACTTTTTGGGTGATGATGAATGGCTATGGCAATACTGCAAAGAACTGGAAGCAAAAGTCCATCACGACCTCTACATCTTTGGTCACCGACATTTGCCCTTGGAATTAGAAGTTTCGGACAATTCCACTTATTTTAATCTGGGAGAGTGGGTGAGTCAATACACTTACCTTGAGCTCTCGGAATCCGAAACCCGTTTGAAGCACTTCGAAGAATGAATTCTTTCCTTTTGATTCTGATTTCTGTTTTTTCAAACCTTCTTTCAGACCCCAGTCCGAAAGCCCCCCTTTTTACCAACCCATCTGTCGAAATCCCTTTAGAATACCTTGATTTAGTCTCTTTGGATACACGGGACCAGATATTTGCCAGCAATACCTCAGGAGACGTTTATCTTTTTGACAAAAACGGAAAGCAACTCAATCTCTTTTCCCCGGTAAATCAGGGAAGGCTGCATCAGCTGGAAGCTTCCTGGACGGTGAATATCTTTACCTTTTCGGCTGACCTTCAGGAATACCGGATTTTGGACAGATTCCTCAACGAGCTCAGCAATAAACAGCTCTTTTCTTCCGGAATCAATCTACCAAAAGCCGCCACCTTAGGCAATAACAACATCATCTGGGCTTGGGATGAGTCCGATTTGTCCCTGAAAAGCCTCAATTACCAACAAAATCAAATCATCCAATCCCAGCCGCTCAACCTGATTCTGGAATCGGAAAACCTGACTGTCACAGAAATCCGGGAATTCAAAAACCGGCTCTTTATGAATGTACCCGAATCCGGGATTTTCATTTTTGACAATCAGGGAAATTTCCTTCAAAAAGTGAATCTAAAGCTCGATCAGAGACTGTGTTTTCACCGAGAAAATCTGTTTTGGGTGGAAGGGAATAAACTCAAAATGTATTCCCTGGGATTGAAGGCGATTTTTGATGTGGGCACTCTTCCTACTGAGGATGTACAATACCTTCAGATCGGTCAGGAGATCATTGCTTTTGTCAAAGAAGACCGAATCGAAATCTACCCGCTTCCTGAAGGACTCAAAATCATATAAAAAAAGAGGCTATCTCATAAATCGTTTAGTTGTCAGCCTGAGCGGAGTCGAAGGCCGTTTCCAACTCTCTGGACGACATTTCGACTTCGCTCAATGTGACAAACTTTAATTTTGAGACAACCTCTTCCCCAGCAGCTGTTGATCGATTAATTGATCGCTACTAGCTCAATATCAAAAATCAAGTCTTTTCCAGCCAATTCATGGTTCGCATCCAAGGTGATTTTTTCCTCAGTCACATCCACTACAGTCACGGGCATAGGCTGACCGCCTCCACCCTGCAGGACTAGCTGAAGTCCGATTTCAGGAGTGATATTCGGTGGAACCTGACTTACCGGCACATCGATCATCATATCGTCTCTGCGCTCTCCGTAAGCCTCAGCCGCTGGAATAGTTACCGTTTTCTTATCTCCAATCAGCATTCCATAGACTGCTGCATCAAATCCTTTGATCATATTGCCATCTCCCAAGGTAAATCCCAGGGGTTCTCTGGACACCGAGCTGTCAAATACACTTCCGTCATCCAATCTTCCAGTATAATGCACTTTTACAGCATCGCCTTTCTTTGCTTGCATGTGTTTTAATTTTAGTGAGTTACAAAGGTAAGGCTAAAAAACCGGACACCCAACCGGACAAAAGTGTACGAAAACAGTGTAAAACCGTACAATTCCGAACACTATATCTCCCAAATAAGCCTAAATTGTCCATAAATGCACTTGGCACCATTTTCCCAAGACTAATCCCAAATAAGTAACCATGGAAAATCAGACTCTCGGCAAAATCCTGATCATAGACGACAACGAAGACCTGCTCTTTGCAGCAAAAATGCTTCTGAAGAAGCATGCCAAGGAAGTGGTGATGGAAAAAGACCCTCGACGGATTCCTTTTCTCATCAGCAACAACAACTTTGACGTCATCCTGCTCGACATGAACTTCCGCGAGGACACCACATCTGGCAAGGAAGGCTTCTATTGGCTCAATCAGATCAAAGAGATTGATCCTAAGGCTGTGGTCATTCTGATTACCGCATTTGGTGATGTGGAAATGGCCGTTCAGGCCCTGAAGGAAGGCGCTACCGACTTTATCCTCAAGCCTTGGCAAAATGAAAAACTCATTGCTACTCTCCATGCCGCCGTCAAGCTTAAGGAAAGTTACAATGAGGTAGACAAGCTTCAGTCCAAGCAAAAGCAGCTGCAGACGGATCTAAAGAAGCCTTACACCGACATCATCGGGAGCTCGGCTTCCATGAAAAATATCTTTTCCATCATAGACAAAGTAGCTCAGACGGATGCCAATGTGCTGATCCTTGGGGAAAACGGAACCGGAAAGGAACTAATCGCCCGGGCAATCCATGAGCGCTCGCTGAGAAAAGATGAGATTTTTGTGGGTGTGGACATGGGTGCGATCACAGAGACGCTTTTTGAATCCGAACTATTCGGACACAAGCGGGGTGCATTTACCGATGCCAAAGACGACCGGGCTGGACGTTTTGAAATAGCCGACAAGGGCACACTTTTCCTAGACGAAATCGGCAATCTCTCCATGCCCCTCCAATCCAAATTGCTGACGGTTCTGCAAAAAAGAGAGGTCACCCGAATCGGTACCAACAAGGCTATCCCAGTAGATATCCGACTAATCTGTGCAACCAACATGCCGGTGCATGAGATGGTGCAGGATCATACTTTCCGTCAGGATTTGCTCTATCGGATCAATACCGTGGAGATTTTCCTCCCTCCCCTTCGGGAAAGACAGGACGACATCCCTACTTTGGCCAACCATTTCCTGAAGCAATACGGACAGAAGTACCGAAAGAATTTCAGCGGATTTACCCCATCGGCTATGGAGCTTTTGCAACGCTACACTTGGCCGGGAAATATCCGGGAACTGCAGCATGCCATCGAGCGGGCCATCATCATGGCCGAAGGTGAGCAACTGGACAGCCGGGATTTCTTTTTCCTTTCTGCCAAACCTGCCTCTGAAAAAGCACCACTCGTGAACACGCTCAACCTTGACGACATGGAGCGAACCACCATCCAAAAGGCAATTGATAAAAACGGAGGAAATATCTCCAAGGCCGCTAAAGAGCTCGGGTTGACCCGCGCTTCTCTTTACAGAAGACTAGAAAAATATGGATTATAGAGTAGGGTTACTGGGGAGAATTGCCCTCATGGCAGCTTCCCTTTTTCTATTGGCCTACGGCATCATCGATGACTGGGGAGTTTTTATGATTTCCCTGTTTCTGATTCTTGTGGTCTTCCAGCTGATATTTTTACTCAGGTATTCCGAAAGCTCTTTCAAGAAGGTCCGGGTATTTCTGGACAATATCAAGCAGGATAAGTATTCCCAGCTTTACCCGGTGAAGTTTGACGGGACGGAAACTGACGACCTTCATATTGAGTTCAACGCCATCCTGGCCAAGCTCAAGGAAGATCAGGCCGAAAAGGAAGCCAACTACCAGTATTTCCGTTCGGTGTTCAAGCACCTGAGTATCGGTCTGATCACTTTTGGGGAAAATGGGGACATACAGATCCTGAATGTGGCCGCCAAGCGAATCCTACAAGTAGACGAGCTGAAAAACATTTCCGAAATCGAGGGGGTCAATAAAGAACTGCACCTAGCTATCCAAAACCTCAGAACGGGCGGCAGCGAACTGATCAAAATCGCCCATCCAGACGGAATCATGCAGCTTTCTGTCTATGTCATCGAACTCTTGATGCGGGGAGAACGCTTCAAGCTGGTTTCTCTTCAAAACATCCAATCCGAACTCGAGGAAAAGGAAATGGAAGCTTGGCAAAACCTCGTCAAGATCCTTACCCATGAGATCATGAACTCCATCGCTCCGATCTCTTCCCTGGCAGGGACACTCAAGGGCGAACTGGAATACAAAATCGACCACGATGAGCCTCTGCTGCCTGCCGATATGGAAGACTGCATGATGGGCATCAGCACCATCGAAAAGCGAAGTGAGGGATTGATCAGCTTTGTGTCGGATTTCCGAAGCTTAGCCCATATTCCTCCTCCCAAGTTTGGAAGTATAGGCATTGCCAAGCTCTTCGATCAGCTGGAAATCCTCCTCCAAAACCAACTCGAAGCCCAGGGAATCACCCTGAAGAAGGAGCTGAATCCCAAGGAACTCATTCTCTTCGGTGATCAAAATCAGATCGAGCAAGTCCTGATCAATCTACTCCAAAATGCCATTCAGGCCTTGGAAGATGCCGAGGAAAAAGTCATTACACTCAAAGCCTATATCGATGAGGCCGGAAAGATCATTCTGGAAGTCTGCGATACCGGAAAAGGCATCGAGGAAGAGGCGCTGAGCAAAATCTTTATCCCCTTCTTCACTACCAAAAAGAAAGGCTCCGGCATAGGCCTGTCCCTGTCCAAGCAGATCATGCGCCGGCACAAGGGAAATATCCAAGTCCGCTCCACCCTGGGAAAAGGCACGACCTTTAAGTTGATTTTTAACGGATAGGTCAGTAGGCAGTAGGCAGAGGGCAGTAGGGAAAAGTCGGAAAGCTGTATACCGAATAAAGTAGCAAAGAGAATCTGAGAACCTCTGTGCTATTTGTGAGCAAAAAAAGTTGAATCTCGTGGAGAATAGCATCTTAAAAAATCTATGTTGAATTTGATTTACAAAAAGTGAATAAGAGAAAAACTTTCCTTTTTTTCAGCGCAACTGACTTTCGTCATAAACTTCCTGAATTAGCTGGGCTATTTTTAACCATATTTTTAATCAATTGGCACTATCTCAGCGATTTAAGCGATTCCTCTTCGAAAAGAGTTTGGTACCTCCCCGAAAGTGGAGACCTATAGCCACTTTTGTAGTGGCCATCATCGTAGGCTTGGGGTTTTTCCTGCTTGATTTTTCCAATGCCTCCTCCTACCTCTCCGACGATCCCCAGGCCTGTGTCAATTGCCATATCATGCAGCCCCAATACATCACCTGGACTCACAGCTCCCATCGGGAAGTAGCCAGCTGCAATGACTGCCATGTACCCCATGACAACGTAGCTAACAAATATTTCTTCAAAGCCAAAGACGGACTCTATCACGCCTCTGTATTTACCATGCGAGGAGAGCCTCAAGTCATCCGAGCCCGACAGCCTTCCATCGAAGTCATTCAGGCCAATTGCGTCCGATGCCATCAGGACCAGGTGACCGATGCCAAAATGGAAGCCTTTGTCGCAGACCATACAGCCAATCGTACGGACCGAACCTGCTGGGAATGCCACAGGGATGTCCCCCATGGGAGAGTCAGAAGCCTTTCCTCTGTTGGCGCCCAGATCGAACCTATCAAAGAATATAGTTCCTCGGATCTTTCAGTCATCCCCAGCTGGCTGAAGGAATCGATGAAATCCCAGAAATCCAAACCCGACTAATATGAAGAACTGGATCCTTTTTCTTGTAACCGCCGCGGCTGCTTTCCTATTGGGCTTGCTGGCCGTCAATATTTTTGAAAGAAAATCCGAGGCAAAATATGCCTACCAGCCCAAAGTACAGCTGGAAGGCATTGAGCCCCGGGATTCGGTATGGGGACTTAATTATCCCAGACAATACCAGTCTTACCAAAAGACGCAAGACACCACTTTCCATAGCATGTATGGCACTTCCGGCCACAAGGACATGCTGGAATCTGACCCTGAATTGGTGATCCTTTGGGCTGGATATGGATTTAGCAAGGATTACAATGCCCCAAAAGGACATTTCTGGGCGGTAGAAGACATTAATAAAACACTCAGAACTGGTGCCCCAATGGCTCCGGGTGAAGGCCCCATGCCCTCTACTTGCTGGACTTGCAAAAGTACAGACGTCCCAAGGCTGATGAGTGAGATCGGAGTCTCGGAATTCTATAGCCACAAGTGGTCCGACTTTGGCTCCCAAGTGATCAATCCGATCGGCTGTGCCGACTGTCACAATCCGGAGACCATGAAGCTGACAATTACTCGCCCTGCCTTGATCGAGGCTTTTGAGGCTATGGGCAAGGACATCAATCAGGCTTCCCATCAGGAAATGCGATCCTTAGTTTGCGCTCAGTGCCACGTTGAATACTATTTTGACAAGAAAAAGCCAGGTTTGGAAAATGCCCAATACCTGACTTTCCCATGGAAAGACGGGATGGATGTGGAAAATGTGGAGAAATACTACGATGAGGCCCAGTTTTCAGATTGGACACACCCTTTGAGCAAGACTCCAATGCTCAAAGCCCAACATCCCGATTACGAAATTTTTGAAATGGGTGTGCATGCCAAGCGCGGAGTGAGCTGTGCAGATTGCCACATGCCTTATCAGACCGAAGGGGGCCAAAAGTTCACCAATCACCACATCGGTTCCCCGCTATCCAATGTGGAGAATTCCTGTTTTGTCTGCCATCGGGAAAAGGTGGAAGATCTGGTAACCGACGTGTACGAGCGCCAGCGTAAAATTAAGGAGGGCACGACCAAACTCCAGCGACTGATCGCCATGGCCCACATCGAAACCGCCAAAGCTATAGAATTGGGGGCCACAGAAGCTCAACTTGCCTCCATTCAGCAGGGTATCCGGCATGCCCAGTGGAGATGGGATTATTCGGTAGCTTCTCATGGAGCGGCTTTTCATGCTCCTTTGGAAACTAGCCGAATTGTTACTTCAGCCACAGACTTGATTCAAGAGACCCGGATCGAGATCACCAGACTTTTGGCAACTTTGGGATATAATCAGCCCGTTCCCATGCCTGACTTTACCAGCAAGGAAAGTCTCCAAGCCTACATTGGATTAGATATACCCAAAGAAAAGGCCGCCAAACAAACCTTTTTGGATCAAGTAGTCCCTCAGTGGCTTAAAGAAGGAAAAGCTCGAGAAAGCCAAAAACCTGTAAAAACCATCAGTAGCAACTAACCCTTCATCCGATGAAATCTTTTTATACCCTTGTTGGACTGGCAGCTCTCAGCCTGCTGGTCCCCTTGCAATCCTTTGCCCAATTTACCGTAGACGGACAGATTCTAGTCCGAAGCGAATTCAGAAACGGATACAACCGTCCCATCGCAGAAGGTCTGGATCCTGCAGGTTTTATAGCCCACAGGGCCCGATTGCAGGCAGGATACAAAATGGATCAATTCAGTTTCTACATGAGTATCCAAGATGTCAGAACTTGGGGAAGCACCTCCCAAGCCAATATTTCAGATGATTTTCTTTCCCTTCACGAAGCATGGGGTGAAGTAAACTTGGGGGAATACTGGAAAGTAAAACTGGGTAGACAAGAATTGAATTACGACAATTTCCGCTTTTTGGGAAATCTGGATTGGGCTTTACAAGCCAGGTCTCATGACTTTGCTCTGGTGAAATTCGAACAAGAAAAAATGAAACTTCACTTCGGTGGAGGGTTCAATCAGGATGCACAAAAGCTCACCGGCAACCTGTATACCGTCCCCAATCAATATCGTACTGCCCAACTGATCCGCTATGAAAATGTCTTGGGCAAAGTGGACTTTTCTCTTTTGTTTTGGAATGAAGGCAGACAGTGGTCCACAAAGGATGCCAACGGAAATGTAACCGACCAAGGGGTACGCTTCAGACAGACCTTAGGAATCCCTACCTTGAAAACCACCCTCAAAAACACCACCCTCAGCGGATACTTTTATTCCCAGTTTGGAGAAGATGTAGCAGGTAAAAAAGTGTCAGCCTTCAATGCCAGCGGGCAAATCAGCCAGGTATTGATGACCAGAGAGGATGGAAAAAGATGGAGAGCCACTGCCGGATATGAAGTCATCAGCGGAACAGATGCCTCCGGAGGTGACAAGAACAAATCTTTCACCCTACAATATGGCACCAACCACCTCTACAATGGATACATCGATTGGTTCTTTGTTGGCAATACTTGGGAAAATTCAGTGGGTCTGAAGGACCTCTTTATCCGAAGCAGATACGAATTTAGTCCGAAATTTTGGGTTCAGACCGATTGGCATTCCTTTTCCGCCTATGCAGAAACCATCCTCCCATCCGAGTCCGGTATTTCCAGTAAAAGCAAAAATCTAGGATCCGAATTGGACTTTACCTTTGGATGGATTCTTCACGAAGCTGTATCGATCCAAGGGGGATACAGCCAGTATTTTCTTTCCGACACCATGAGATCTCTTCAAATAGGCCAGTTGCAGAACCAGCAAAATTGGGCTTATTTGATGGTGGTCTTTAGACCCACCTCTAAGGCCAAGTTTATCGGAGTACTTCAATAATTTCCATTTCTGAATGAAATTTCTTTTTTCAACCAAAACTAGCTTAATCCTACTTTTGATCTTGGCCATTTCTATGGGAGTGGCCACTTTTATCGAAAATGACTACGGTACTCTTGTGGCCAGAAATCTGGTATATGAGGCTTGGTGGTTTGAGCTTTGTATGGGCTGGTTGGCAGTGAATTTTTTAAGTCATGTTAATAAGTACCGCCTACTGTCCAAGGAAAAGTTTGCGGTTGGGTTATTCCATTTAGCCTTTGTGCTAATCATCCTTGGGGCTGGTGTTACTAGGTATTTCAGCAGGGAAGGAGTCATTCACATTCGAGAGGGACAGGCCCAAAACACCTTTTACTCTGCCGAAAATTACCTTCAGATCCGAGACCTTTCGGGTAACTTTTACCAAACACCACAAGAGTTTATTCCGAAGATGTTCGAAGTAGAGGAATTTCCGGTGGTACTAGAGGGTGATACATTCTTTTTCAAATCCGAAGAATACATCAAGGGGGCAAATATCGGCTACGGACCGGGGGAAGATACCCTCTTGGAAGTATCGCTTTTACAAAATGGAAACCGTCAGGATTTTACACTAAAAAAAGGTCAAACTCTTCAGCTTGGTGAATTGCTCTTGAGCACCGCACAAAACCCCGAAGCCCAAATCCAGCTCTTCCCTTCAGACACTACTTGGCTTATTCAAGCTTCCTTTGACCTCCAATTGATGGAAATGGCTACGCAAAATATGGGAGCTCAGGATTCGGCACAGACTGCTCCTTTAAAATTACGTACGCTTTACCAGTGGGATGAAGGAGCTCTCGTCGTGCGCTCTATTCAGGAAAATGTACAAAAAATCCTCAGTCCTGAACCGGATGAAAAACTAGCCAAAAACCTGCTTGATGGAGTAAAAATATCCATCCTAAATGACTCCAAGCAAGTAATCCAAAGCGGCTATTTTCTGAAAGTCAACCGCAATCCTGAATGGGTCGACTTTGAGTTCCAAGGCAAGACTTATCAATTTACCTATGGCCCCAAGGCCCAAACCTTACCCTTTTCCCTCCACCTGAATGACTTCCAGTTGGAGCGCTATCCCGGCTCTACCAGCCCATCCAGCTATGCCAGTGAAGTGATGATTTTGGACGGGGAGGAAGACCCTTGGCCCTTCCGGATATTCATGAACAATGTCCTGGACTATCGTGGATACCGATTTTATCAATCCTCCTACGACTCCGATGAACGAGGCACTGTCCTCTCCATCAATCAAGACCGACCGGGCACCTACCTGACCTATTTGGGTTATTTTCTGCTATCACTTGGGATGGTCTGGACGCTTTTTGCCAAAGGAAGCCGATTCCAAAGTCTATTGAATAAGCTAGGCAAATTAAATGGCACTTACGTGGTACTTTTCCTTTTGCTGTGCTTGCAAGCCTCTGCCTATGCTCAGGAAGAACCAAAAATTCACCTAATTCCCGAAGAACAAGCCTCTGCCTATGGAAGGTTGATTGTGCAGGATTTAGACGGGAGAATGAAGCCACTGAATACCCTAGCTCATGAGATTCTGAGAAAAATCCATGGAAAATCGCGTCTAAAAATAGACCAGTCGGACAGTGAAATCGAACTGAGTCCCGAACAATTCCTGCTTGCCGCCCAACTTGATCCAGAAACCTGGACCAAGATCCCGATCCTGAAAATTGATGCCCAAAAATCCTTTGAAATCTTCGAGATTCTAGGCAAAAGCCCAAGTTCCTTTATCAGTTTTGCTGATCTGGTGGGGGCAGAAGGAGCCTATCTTTTATCTGCTCAGGTGGAAGAAGCCAATCAACTGAAACCTTCCCAGCGGACAGAGGGACACAACGAACTCTTGAAAGTAGACGAGCGATTTAATATTTTCTATGGAGTGCTCATCGGGGACTTTTTGAAGATTTACCCCAACCGACTGGATGACAATCAGACTTGGTTTACCGGTCAGCAATTCAATGAAGGGTTTGAGGAGGAAGATGGGGTCTTTGTTAAAAACATCGGCCCCATGTATCTGCAGGCTCTTTTGGAAGGCTTGGAATCCGGAGACTGGACGCAGGCAAATGAGACCTTGAGCTACATTGACCTGTACCAAAGAAAGGCTGGAGAGGAAGTCTATCCGGATCAAATTTTGATTGATGCGGAGCTAGTATATACCCGGATTAATCTGGGAAATCGCCTGTTTGGTGTTTTTTGGATTTTGGGTTTGGTCATGCTTATCCTTGGCATCATTCAGCTTTTTAAAGAAGGGAAACTTCTTGAAAAACTGATCAAAACAGGAACTTGGCTGGCCTGGATAGGATGGTTGACTTTTACATTTCACCTTGCCCTTCGCTGGTTTATCGCAAAGCATCCCCCCTGGAGTGATGGGTTTGAAATGTTGGTATTTGTGGCTTGGGGAGTCTTGCTTTTTGGCCTGGTCTTCTCGTCCAAGTCCAAATTCACCATTCCTTTGGCGCTGTTGTTCTCCGGCACCCTGCTTTTTGTAAGCTTCTTGGATTGGCTCAATCCAGAAATCACCAATCTCATGCCTGTGCTGAATTCGTATTGGCTGAAAATCCATGTCGCCATCATTGTGAGCGGCTATGCTCCCTTGGCCTTATCGGCGATCATCGGGCTTTTGTGCTTATTCTTCCTGATTTTCAAACCCAAAAATCCCCAATCCACCTGGTGGAAGGCTCAAAAAGAACTCATTGCCGTAAATGAGCTATCTATGACAATTGGTCTGTTTTTACTAACTATCGGCACTTTTCTGGGTGGTGTCTGGGCTAACGAAAGCTGGGGAAGGTATTGGGCTTGGGATCCCAAGGAGACATGGGCATTGATTTCTGTTGTAGTTTATGCTATCGTCCTCCACCTGAGATTGGTGCCGGCCACACGCTCCGCATTGGTTTTTGACTTGACGAGTTTGTGGGCCTTTTCTTCAATCTTGATGACTTCCTTCGGTGTCAATTACTACCTTTCTGGTCTACACTCCTACGCCAAGGGAGATCCGGTTCCTGTTCCGACTTGGGTATTTTGGACTTTGGGTATTCTCCTGATTGTTTCTGTTTTGGGTTTCTGGAAATTCCAAAAGCTGACTTGGGAGGAAAAAGAAAAACTGAAAATATAAAAAAACAAGATCCATTCTCTCGGGGTAAAGCCACGATTCTCCGGGAGATAGCTTTTATATTCTCTTTTGCGTTTGAGGAAAAAGGGCTTTTCTCAAAAAATCCTTACTTTCTGGAATAAAAGCCCCTTTTCCATGTCAGTAAAAACTCTTTTTCTCCGACTTAAAAACTGGATTTCCCGACTTTTCAATAAAATCAAACCCGGAGACTTCGCCATCAAAGGCGCAGGGATCGGCCTATTGGTTGGTTCGGTTTTAGTCTTTGTGTTGGAAGTATTAGGCATGTCCATCAACTTTGCCGATCCATGGATCCTAGTTTATGGGGCATTGATCGTCCTAGCCTCTGTTTTGTTGGCCTATTTGGGAAATTGGCTGATTGGGAAGTTTCACGAAATCCCCAAAGCCTATAAAATCTCCCTCCTGATCGCCATCCCTCTCCTGCTCTTGGCCCGATTGGGAGATCAGCGGATTGCCCTGTTTCTTTTCGTGGTTTTTTGCCTTTTAGGCGCTGGATTCGCAGTTTTTCGTCGCTCGCATTTCAAAAAGCTCACATTACCAAAAAAATCCATCGCCATTTTGGGCCTGGTAATTGGCTTGGCAGGAGCCGGTTCTTTCTTGTATTTCCTTGCTATCCCTGGCTTGGATATGAAGCCGATAATCAATGCCGCTCAACTTTCAGAAGACAACATAACTCCATTGGAAATGGAATCTCCCGGCAGTCCGGGAAGCTACGAGGTGGAGTTTTTTACCTATGGTTCAGGAAAGGACAAGCTAAGGGAGGAGTTTAATCAAGGGGTAAAATATCAAACCCAGCCTGTGGATGGAACCGCTTTCTTGGATAATTGGGAGGGATTTTCCGGAAAATACCGAACCTGGAGGTGGGGATTTGATTTCAGGGAACTGCCACTGAATGGTCGTGTCTGGAAACCCAAAGGCAAGGGGCCTTTTCCATTGGTTTTGATCGTACATGGCAATCATCCCATGCTGGATTTTTCGGACCCCGGCTATGAATATCTGGGAGAATTACTGGCTTCCCGGGGATTTATTGTGGTATCTGTCGATGAAAACTTCATCAACGGATCCTGGTCAGATATGCCGGATGGTTTGGAAAAGGAAAATGATGCGCGAGGCTGGCTGCTGTTGGAGCATCTGAGGCAATGGAAAGACTGGAATCAGGACACTTCCCATGAGCTTTTTGGGATGATTGATATGGAAAAGCTGTCTTTGATCGGGCATTCCCGGGGAGGGGAAGCGGTAGGACATGCAGCCATGCTTAACCAAATGGACTACTACCCGGATGATGCGACCATTCCTTTGGGTTATCACTTTGGTATCCAATCGGTCATTGCCATCGCTCCGGTAGACGGGCAATACAAACCCGGAAGCAGCCTGACCCAATTTTCCAACGTTAGCTATCTGACCATCCATGGAGCCCAGGATCAAGATGTGGAATCCTTCGACGGAGCCAAGCAATTCGAGCGGATCACCTTTACCGATTCGGTCTATCGATTCAAATCCGGCCTGTACATCGGCAATGCCAACCACGGGCAGTTCAATTCCAGCTGGGGGGATAATGATATGCTGGCAACCTTCTCGGGTGTCCTCAACCGCGGTCAACTCATGGATCCCAAAGACCAGGAAACCATTGCCAAGGTCTACATCAGTGCTTTTCTGGAAGCTACCTTAAATCAGAAATACGAATATCTCCCTCTTTTTTTGGATGCGAGAAAAGGCCGAAACTGGCTGCCTGAGACAATTTATCTTAATCAGTTTGAGGATTCAAGAAGTCGGTTTTGGGCAGGGTACGATGAGGATTTTGATGTGCTGTCGATTGGAGAGGGAGGAAAGGCCAAAGGAGAAAATCTGAGTGTCTGGAGAGAAGGAGAAGTCATACCTAAATACGGATTGAAAGGGACCCGGGCGGTATTCCTGGGCTGGAACTATGAAGAATTCGGCGAAGACAGTCTGGACTGGGAAGCGGAGGAAAAGCCGAACTTGCCAGATTCTATCCGGGCAAGCTATACCCTCAATCTGGGTCCGGAATCATTTCGGCCTGATTCAAGTTCGGTGTTGATTTTTTCTCTGGCAGAATCCAAAGAAAGCTCCAATCCAAAAAGTGACGGAAAATGGATAAAAAACAACAACGAGAATAAAGAAGAACCAACCCAAGAAGAAGATGCTGAGCCGGAGGAAAAAGAGAAAGTGCAAGAGGAAGAAGAGCAAGAGGAGGATGAGGAAGAAAAACCACTGACACCACTGGATTTTACCTTGGAGCTAGTGGACGCCGATGGTGGAAAAATTTCATTTCTTTTGAGTGAATTTTCCCCTCTTCAGCGCTTGATTCAATCTCGAGTAATGAAAATCCAGTTTCTCGATGATAAAGATGAGACAGAAAGTATCTTCCAGATTTTCCAGTTTGATTTGGAAAAACTGGCTTCTCGAAACCCAGATTTTCAGCTGGAAAAGCTCCAAAAAATCCACTTTGTCTTTGACCAGTCAGAGCATGGAGTAGTGGTATTGGATCAGGTCGGATTGATGCCCAAACTTCCAGAAGCCCGATAGCCTGGCTGTCCAATCTACATCAGTTTCTTTTATGAAAAAAGAACCTCTCCTTCTACTCTTTTTCATCCTCGCCAAATTGGCGATACAATACCTAGCGGTACATCCAGATTATGATTTGCAGCGGGACGAGTTTCTGCATTTGGACCAAGCCAAGCATCTGGCTTGGGGATATCTTTCTGTTCCGCCCTTTACTTCCTGGAATTCGGTCCTGATCCAATGGCTGGGTGGTGGAGAGTTTTGGGTGAGGTTTTTTCCGGCTTTGTATGGGGTATTGACCTTGGTTTTGGCTTGGGATCTGGTCAAGCGGTTGGGAGGTGGGCTTTTTGCCCAAAGTCTGGCAGCTATCTTTCTCCTTTGCTCTGCCATGATCCGGGTAAATATCCTTTACCAGCCCAATGCGATGGATATTTTGTGCTGGACTTGGGTTTTTTACTCCCTGATCCGATGGGAGGCAAGTCAACGCCCCAAATGGCTATACCTGATGGGAATGGCCTTTGGCATGGGTATGCTAAACAAGTATTCCATTGCTTTTCTAGGATTGGGAATCCTACTCTCGTTGCTTTTGATGAAGCCCAAGATCTTTAAAATCAAACACCTTTATGGAGGGCTTGGATTGGCATTTTTGCTTTTTCTCCCCAATCTTCTCTGGCAAATCACCCACGGCTTTCCCGTGCTTACCCACATGAGATTGCTTCAGCAATACCAATTGGTCAATAACAGTGCTGTAGGTTTTTTGGCAGAACAGGCCCTATTCATTTACCCATCCCTTCTTCTCATACTCCCGGGCCTGATTGGACTTTTGATTTCGGATTGGGGAAAACCTTATCGCTGGGTTTTGCTTTCTGCCGGTGTGACCTTGGCGATTCTGGCATTTTTTCAGGCCAAAGGGTACTATGCCCTGGGACTTTATCCAACTCTGTTGGCCCTATCGGCTTTCAGTCTGGAGATGATGAGTAGAAACGGATGGATAAGGAAACTTCGACCGGTGGCATTGGCACTTCCTATCCTCCTTTTCCTGCCTGCATTCAATTTAATTCATCCCACTGTTGGGCCCGAGAAGATATTGATTTCTCCTCCAAATTATGCCAAGCTCGGCCTCAATCGCTGGGAAGATGGGAAAGAGTATCCCCTTCCTCAGGACTTTGCCGATATGCTGGGCTGGAGCGAATTGGGAAGCTTGGTGGACCAAGCTGTAGCCCAAATCAAGGAGCCCGGGCGGGTTTTGGTGCTCTGCGGAAATTATGGGGAAGCAGGAGCGATTAATTTTTATTCCAAAACTCCCGGTCTGGAAGCCTTCACCATGAATGCGGATTACCTGTATTGGTTTGATCTCGAGGAACCGATTCGACACTTGATTTTGGTAAGGGTGGCAGAAGAACCCTTAACCGAACAGGAAAAGGGATTTTTTGAATCCTACACAGAGATCGGCCACGTCTCCCATCCATTGGCCCGAGAATCCGGCACCACAGTCTATTTACTTCAAGGAGCCAAAGGAGATGTGAACTCAGTTCTTAAAGCAGAAATCCGGGAAGAGAAAAGGGGTTGGGAGGGAGACACACCCTGACAAAAATTCCATTATTCTCAGGCTTTTTTACTGGAATGCCTTAGGTTAGACCTTCCTAAATCAGCAATTTTTATGAGCAGGCTATTCCGGAAATTCAGAAAAGAGATCCTCGCTAAGGGAAAAATCCAAAAATATCTTCTCTATGCTTTAGGCGAAGTAATCCTCCTCGTCATCGGGATTATGATTGCCTTAGCTATCAATAACAATAACCTCAAGCGACAAAATCAGGTCAAAGAGCAGGTTTATCTTAGCGGATTAAAAGAGGATTTTCTAATCAGCCGGGCAAAACTCCAAGAACTGATCAAGGTCAACCGAAACAATCTGGAAAGTGCCAAGAAGATCATTCAGGCAGATCCCAAAGACCCGAATCTTGAAGAAAAACAGTTTTCCCAATGGGTATTTGAAGCCTTGGCTTTTGAGATTTCTTTCAATCCCAACAACTCCCTGCTTACTGAAATGGTCAGTTCGGGTAGCTTGAAAGACCTTTCCAATCCTGAACTGAGAAAATCACTCACCGACTGGATGGCTACTTTGGAAGACATCCGAAGTCAAGAAGAGGAGTTAAGCTTGCAGCGGGAAAATGTGGTCAGCATTTTTGACCAAGAAGGCTACAGCATCAGAAAAGTCTTTGAAGATGTCAAAGTGACTCAGGATTTGGGGATTCCAAACGGGGATTTTTCCGGAAGTAATCTGAAGATTTTGGAATCCGTGTCCTTCGAAAATCGACTCCTGACCTTCATCCTTACCACTCAGGCCACGGAAGAGGCTCACTACCTTCCCCTTCTGGAAAAGCTGGAATCTATTTTGGGATTGATTGAAAAAGAAATTAAAGGCTAGATGAAAAAAAGGAAAGAAAAAGAAAAATAAGGCCTTGACAAGGTTAGCCAAACTAAATATATTTTATTACGTATTGTATTCTATTCCACCAAATTGCACCTGCCATGAAAATCATTTCAAGCTTTTTTGTCCTTTTTTTAGGAACCCTAGGATGGACTTTTGCGCAAGAAAAAATAGACACCCTCAATAAATCCCAAAAAGACACCCTGTTGAACTCTTGGAAATTCATTCCTGAATTCAAAACAGATTCTCTTTATTCTGGAGGGATCCTGTTGGACAGTGGGGTTATGTTTTTACCGAAAAGCCTAAACCCTACCGGGTCAAAATTTGTGACACCCAACCCGAAATTTAGAGTAGGAATGCCTACTTATAAATTACCCGACCCCCAAAGCCGAATGCCGATCAAAGAGTTAGAAGACTCGGAGAATTATCCCATTCTGATCAAAAATTACGACTAGCAGCATTCACTCCAAGATATAAAAAAGCCCGATTTCATCTTGAAACCGGGCTTTCCTGTTTTTAATCAGCTTTTTTAGCTCACAGATGGCATAGATTCCCTCAGATAAATACCCGAAACCTGCTCACTGTAAACCGCCTACTTATCCTTCGGCTTATCCCGCTGCATTTCAATCATATCCACAGGTGGCGGCGTATTGTCGCCTAAGAGGTGACGCACGAAATAATCTCCCATTTTCCAGAAGAAATACTCGGTCATATCTCCGTAACCATGTCTTTGACCAGGCAAAATCACAAACTCGAAGCGCTTCCCGGCTTTGATCAGCGCCTCCGCCATTCGGATCGTACCGGCAGGATGCACATTATTGTCCACGTCTCCCGTACTGAGCATCAAGTGACCTTTTAGATTTTTTGCCAAATCCGGGTTCTTTTCGATTTGATAGACGAAAGTCGTATCTCCTTTGGGAGTGATGACCTCTTTTACTCCGTGGTGCTTTTCTGACCACCAGCGGTTATAGATGTTGTTTTCATGGTTTCCTGCCGAGGAAACCGCCACTTTGAACACATCCGGGTAGACCAACATTGCTGCGGTGGACATAAATCCACCTCCTGAATGTCCGTGAATGCCCACGCGGTTGCGGTCAATGAAAGAATGGCGGTCTGCCAATTGATCCACTGCCGCTTTTTTATCCGCCAACCCATAATCTCTCAGGTCTCCGTAGCCATAATTGTGATACCACTTGGACCGGGCAGGATGACCTCCTCGATTACCCAAAGTCACGACTACAAAACCAAATTGGGCCAATCGGTCTGTTCGGTCCATTCCTCGTCCAAAGGATTTATTCACCGCCTCGGTTTGGGGACCGGGATACACGTATTGTACCAAAGGGTATTGACGAGTGGAGTCAAAATCAAAAGGCTTGTACATCACCCCATACAAATCGGTGATTCCATCATCCGCCTTAAACTTGAAAGGTTCAGGGAACTGATAGCCTGCAGCAAAAAGCTGACTTAGGTCTGCAGTCTCCAATTCCATCACCTTATTCCCATTTCGATCCATCAGGACAGAGACTGGAGTGGTATTCACCCGGGAAAAATTGCTAACAAAGAAGGAAGCATTGTCATTGATCTCTATGCTGTGATTGAAATCACCTGAATTCAACAAGCTGACATTTCCGCCATCCATTGAAACACTGTACAAATGCTCATAGTAAGGGTCTTCTCCTTTCTCCCTTCCATTGGCTACAAAATAGACTCTTCTGTTTCGAGCATCCACTCTAGCCATTCCGCCGACATGATAGGGACCGGAGGTTAACTGTCGTTTCAAGGTTCCGTTTTTGTCATACAAATAGAGATGGCCCCAGCCGTCTCTTTCTGACCACCATACGAGCTCATTACCTACGATTTCAATCTTTTCAAAATCGATGTAGGTATTGCTTCTCTCCTCGATTACTACTTCTTTTTGGCCGGTAGCCAGATTCCAACGAACCACATCCACCCGCTTCAGATCTCTGCTGGTAATCGCAAAGTAAAACTCATCCAAATCTCCCAACCAGGTAGCTGGTCTGAAATCATCATCCCGGGTATTGGCAGGAGGAGTGGTGGACCAAAGGCTGACGGTTTGGTCCTTGAAAGTGGAAATAGGGAGCTTTTTCAGCTCTTGGGAATCAAAAGAATAATGCAACAACTCAGTCTGTGGCTGCTCTTTTTCTCCCGGCATGGCATACTTGTAAGTTTCCAATGTCGGTCTTGGATCCCGGGTATTGTGGATGACCCAGAGATCTTTCACTTGTCTTTGGTCAGTTCGTGTGAGGATAAACTGCTTGGAATCCGTACTCCAGAGCACCCCCACTCGCTTGCGGTCATTTTTCTTCTTTTCTTCCTCCACATTGTCATCTCCACGGCCTCCCCAGCCGTATTCGTAGTCCTTTTCGCCATCAGTGGTGAGTTGATTTTCGACAAGGGTGGAGTCCTTTTCATCCTTTACCGCCTTCAGGAAGTTTTCCTTATCCATCCAGTAGAGGTTGAAATTTTTGGAATAAACCACTTTGGAGGAGTCCGGAGCAATATTGGCCCAAGAAAGACGCTTGGGGTCTTTTTCAGTTTCGATCTCCGTCAAAGTTTGGGAACCGATATTGAAAAGAAAGGTGTGCACCTTCTTTTCCATGGAGTCTTTGGCATTTTTGTTCTTCTCCTTGATCTCGGCCCAGTCGGACTTGAGGACATCTGCTGTGGACTTCACTTTGAATCGGATGGTATTTTCATCCTCCATCAGCTTCAGATCATCCAGCTTGAGGTGCTGTCCGTCAAAAGGATCTTTGACTGCTTTGGTGATTTCAGCAGCCAGTTTATCCCGGTCAAAAAGCTCTGTTTTCGTTCTTCTAACCGGATCGACTACATACCAGCGCTTTCCATCGCTGGTTTCGTATTCGTACCAAAAGCGATCAGACTTCTTCATCCAGTGCGGATCCACACTGGTCGAAAAGATCATTTTTCTCAGTTTTTCCGGTGAAAATCGAGCCGCCAACTCATAATTTCCCGGGTAAATCTTCTCTTGGGCATATCCTGACACAGCCGCCAGAATCAAGCCCATCACTAGTATTACTTTCCTCATTTGAGTTTATTTTTCTTTGTCACGAAACTAACTTATGGATCCCTAGCCTCTAGACCGCTTGCGTAAAAGTTTCGAGCTGATCTTGATATTCAAAAAAATAAAAGCCTTTTCACCCTGAGAGCTTTAGAAATCGTAACTTTAAACAAACCGAAAAAGAAATGGAAAAAATTAGTATTCCTGTAAAAGCTCAATTGGCTAAGGCTTGGCAAAATGCCTCTGAGGAGTTAAAAATTGAAATTTCACAAGTGCTGGAAACACAAATCGAGCAACTACTTTCCGGAGGAGAAGAGAAAAAGCAGGTTTTGACCTACCTCCAATCCCTTCAAGAAGAGATGAAGAATAAAGGCCTTACCCAAGATATTTTGGATGACATCCTCCACTAGCTTACTTTTTATTTTTGACACAAACACACTTATTAGTGGTGCATTGATTCAAAATTCAATTCCCTCCTATTCGCTTCAAAAAGCCATAAAATCTGGTGATCTCTGTTTCTCAAAGGATACTTTTCTCGAATTAAAAGAAGTATTAGGTCGTAAGAAATTTGATAAATACCTAAGCCAAGCCCAAAGACAAGAGTTTTTTGAGAGGATAATGCAAGTATCCAGATTCTTTTATCCCAAGGAGAATTTTAATGTTTGCCGAGATCCTAACGACAACAAATTTTTGGACCTCGCCTATATTTCTGAAGCTCAATTCCTAATCTCTGGAGACAATGATTTGCTGATTTTGGACCAGTTTCATCAAACGAAAATAATCAGCCCCTTCGATTTTTTTAAAAGAACTTCACAATCGATTTAGAATTTTTTATCAGTCTTATTTCCAACTTCAATCGGAGGTTGGAACTATCAATTTGGATTTCCTCCCAACTCCCTACCTCCTATTCACTTAACCTTTAATTCACTTTAACCAAATATTCTTTGGAAATCAAAACAAATACTTAACAACCTAAACATATTGGATTGATATGCTCGGTGTAGTTTTGAAAAAACCAAGAATGTGAAAACTCACTTCAAAACACTGGTGATTTCGGATGTCCATCTAGGCACCAAAGGAGCGAAAGCAAAAGAAATCGCCCGCTTTCTCAAGCAGTACCGCTGCGACCATCTCATCCTCAATGGAGATATAATCGATGGCTGGCAACTCAAAAAATCTGGTAGCTGGAAACGGAAACACACCCGTTTTTTCAATCGGGTCCTGAAGATGATGGAAAACCATCACACCCAAGTCTACTACCTACGGGGCAATCATGATGACTTTTTGGATCAGATTCTGCCTCTTCAGATTGGTAATCTCCGCATCCAAACCGACCTGATCTATGAGAGTAACGGGAAAAAATATTTCATCACTCACGGGGATATTTTTGACAGTATCACCACCCACCTCCGATGGATTGCCTATCTCGGTGACATGGGCTACACCTTTCTCCTTTGGCTCAATCGGGTGGTTAATCATTACCGGTTTAAGCGCGGACTGCCCTATTTTTCCCTTTCCCGCTATGTGAAATCCAAAGTGAAATCCGCAGTTTCCTACATCGACCAATACGAAACCGAATTGGCAAAAATGGCAAGAGCAAAGGGCTGTGACGGGATTATCTGCGGACACATTCACCAAGCAGAAAACCGAATGATCGATGGAATCCACTACCTCAATTCCGGAGATTGGGTAGAAACGATGAGTGCCTTGGCTGAAGACCATGAGGGCAATTGGCAGCTGATTTTTTACAATGAAATCGACTTTAAACAATTGCAAACACCTGAAATATCTCAGTTTAAAAAGGAAAGTGATCTGCCTGAAAATGACTTGCTCCCCATGAAAAAAGTCGCTTTTGATCGTCCGGGAGAGGATCTGAATCCACCTACTTTTCGAATCGGATGAAGTTCCTTTTTATCGTACAGGGAGAAGGCAGAGGGCATATGACCCAAGCCATCGCTTTTTCCAACCTGCTTCAAAGGCAAGGACATGAATTACTCTGTGTTTTGGTAGGCAAAAGCAAAAGAAGAACGATCCCGGACTTTTTTATCCGAGAGATACAAGCTCCTGTCAGCTTATTGGAAAGCCCAAACTTTGAGGCAGACGGAGCTGAGAAAAAAATTCTGTTGGGAAAAACCATCCGGAAAAATCTGACCAAGGTCCCCGTTTTTTGGAAAAGCCTCCAACAAATCGATCAAACTGTAAAAAGCCTCAATCCTGACATCATTCTGAATTTTTATGATCTTTTGGGAGGTTTGTATTCCTTCCTTTTCAGGCCCAAAGCAGCCTATTGGGTGATCGGGCATCAATACCTTTCAGCCCATCCGGAGTTTGTTTTTGCTCCCAAGAGACCGTTGGAGCGCATGCTTTTCCGATTGAATACCCAAATCACAGCCTTAGGGGCAGATGAGGTTTTGGCACTTTCCTTTTTACCCAAATCCACAAACCATAAACTTAAAGTCCTTCCTCCTCTGCTGAGGAAGGAAATCAAAACCCTTCCAATCAAGAATGCTAATTTTTACCTCGCCTATATGGTCAACCCCGGATATGGTGAGGAAGTGAAAGGATTTGCTGCCAAAAACCCCCATCTCCAGATCAAAGCCTATTGGGATAAAAAAGATGCTGCGGATATCGAGCATCCTCTGAGCAACCTGAGCTTTCATCGGGTCAATGACAGGAGCTTTTTGGAAGATATGGCCGCATGCAAGGGACTGGTCTGTACTGCTGGATTCGAATCCGTCTGCGAAGCGATGTATTTGGGAAAGCCTGTAATGATGATCCCCGTCGCAGGACAATATGAGCAGGCTTGCAATGCCTTGGATGCAGTCGCCTCCGGGGCCGGAATTGCTTCTGAAAACTTCGATTTTTCCAAATTGGAAATGGCAGAAAAAAAGGATGCCGAAGCATCCTTAATCTATCAGGAATGGGTGGATTCCTGGCCTGAACTTTTTCGAAAACTGATATCCCAAGCGGAGGAAAAGCAACAAATCACCGGCAATTCAGCCACGATGGGTCCAAAACCCGCTTTCGGGTAAAGTTTAGCAGTTCATGCTCTTCCTCTCTTCCTCAGTCAGTTCTTCGATTTTCTTGTAGATAGTCTTCCCGTCTTTTTCCAATCTGAAGAAAGGAAAATTGACCCGCTGCACTTGTGGTCTTTCCTTCAGGGTCAGGCTGGAATAAAGTGTGCGAAGCTCCTCAAATTGGCTTTCTAACTGATGGATTTCTTCCTGAGTCCATTTGGAAAAGAGTCGGTTTTCATAGGCCTTGGTTTGGTACTCCCCATAAAGCTGGATGTAGGATTTAAGCGCTTTACTCTGAGACTGAGGAGAGAAAGCCAAGGAGTATGAAACCAAATTAGGATCAGTTGACACCTTGGTGATTTCCTCGTTGCTCGAATCTTTTCTTCTTGCAGGAATATTTGGAGGTAAAGGCTTGACCAACCGCTTCTGCCTGTTTGCAGGAGCTTGATCGTAAGTCGATTTCAATTCTTGGTAAAGATCCTCCAATTCTGCCTTGACCATAGGGGAATACGCATCCTCAGAACCTTTGAGCTTTTCATACTTAGCATTTTTCTGAAGGTAGGCTGTGGTTGGGTCCGGATATCTGGACAAATCCTTGTAAGATGTAATATTCCTCTGAGTCAGGGTTATCGTATCTTGATTGGTTCTAGGCTGGAACATCGCTGAGGATGGACCTAATTCCTGCTCATAATATGCCTCTCTGTACAAATGAACCTGATAGGGTTGAGGGTATTTTTCAGATCTTGCATTAGGGAAAACCCGGGACTGGAATGCCCATACAAAATCTTCGGGCTTGAAAGTAGCCAACACTGAATTATCCACCGGTTTACCGTCAATCCAAAGGGCCACTTCATCCTTATTTTTCCAGAATTCATAAGCTTCAGGCTCAGGAGTTTTCTTTTGGACTGGTTTATTTTTAAACAAGAGCCCTGCTTTTTGTGCCTCTGAGAGTTGAGAATAACTTTTTTGGGTGTATTCCATATCCTGACTTTCGATCAGGAAAATTGCATCCCGGTAATATCTTTCCTTATCAGGGTCCTCTTCCGCTATCTCGGTTTGATTACTTGCCTTTTGAAAGTAAATTCTTCGGACATTATGCGCCAGCAATAGCTCCTGAAGATCAGAAACGTCTCCCATTTCCATTCCGGGTTCTGCATTCAAAGACACCACCAATTCCTCCCCTTTCAGACTGGCCAAGTGATTGGAAAGCTCTTCTCGTGTTAGTTTTTCATTTTCCAGAAAAACATCCCCAGAACTGGATACTTTCAGAGATAATATCTTTGGCTGTTGGGGATTGGCAAGTTCATTTCCCGCTTGCAAATCTTCAGCAGCCACATTTACCTCTACTTTCTTCGCAAAAACAGCCACAATTACTCCCAAAAAGGCAACTAAAGCGCCTATTTTCAGGATTTGAATTCCGGGTTTCGAGGTTTTCTTCATCATTTTGAATCGTTTTTTGGTGAGGGAAAAATTCAAACGGCTTCCGAGTGAAAATTCATTTTGCCCGGAAAGAATAGAGACAAGGAGATGCTGATACTCTTGGACCGGAGTTTCCTTGATTACTTCCCGGTCCGCAATAAACTCATGGTTCAGCCGGATGGCCTGAAGTGCCAAATGCAATCCGGGATGAAACCAAAACGGAATCAGTAAAAACTCAAGCCATAAAATATCCCAACTGTGCTTTTCCCTGACATGGCACTGCTCATGCAAGAATACCGCCTCGGGAATCCCGGCAGTTTCATAGGTCTTTTTGTGAAAAAAGATATACTTGAGAAAGGAAAACGGAAGAGTCTCTGCATCCAATAAAACCAAAGTCTCCTTTCGGTAAGTGACTAGGACATTATTCTTAATCTGATCCCGGATGAACTTAATATTCCTGACAAATCGAATCAGAAAAACCGCAACTCCTACAAGGTAAACACCCCATAAAATCCACTTCCAGGGAAATTCAGCCTTGGGACTGGAAATTACAGGCTCAACATCGGTCGGCAATGAAGCTTCCTGAAATTCGCCAGAATAGCTCTCCTCAGGATAAATCACCCCGGAAACCTCATCCATTGGCACTTCTTTTACAACCTCATAAGTGATCAGAGGAATAAGGAAAGACCCGATGACCGCTGCCAAAAGGAAAAATCGATTGAAGCGATACAATACTTCCTGGTGCAAAAACAGCCGGTAAAAAAGCAGCAACAGAAGCAGACAAAGGATGGATTTGAACAAGTATTCCATTACTTTTTTTGATTTAATTGGTCATCGATCAGAGACTTTAGCTCCTCGAGTTGGGCCTCGGTGAGGGGAGTTTGCTTCGCAAAAAACGAGGCAAACTGGGCTGGAGAATCATTGAAGAAATTTTTGATCAGCCCTTGTAGGTGTTGGCCAAAGTAGGACTCCTTGGATACCAATGGAAAATAGAGTCGGGCCTTTCCTTCCGTCTTATAATCCACGAATCTTTTGTCCTGCATCCGCTTAAGCAAAGTGGAAACGGTAGTGACAGCCGGTTTAGGTTCTGGATAGGCCTCGATCAGGTCCTTCAAAAATGCCTTTTTCTGCTCCCACAGGTAATTCATCAATTCTTCTTCAGCTTTGGACAGCATATTTCTTATTGTTCATTCTACAAATGTAGAATGATTATTGAATTCTACAAGTGTAGAATAAAAAAAATTCTCCCTCTGAGAAAAAATCCAGTTAAAATCCAGAATCCTTCAGGAAACCGATTTCCAAGGATTCTTTTTCTTCCAATCAGAAAATCAAAGCAGTCTTATTTACAGGATGAGTGAAAAAAATACCGAGATGAATTGAACACAATTCTGCATTTTCGGCTTAAATACCCAGAAATTGATAATTTCGAAACTTGCTCAAGGAGAACCTACATGTCAGCTGAACATATACGATTACAAGAAGATAAGGACCGCAAAAAGCATTGGAAAAAATGGGGTCCTTACCTCACCGAACGCCAATGGGGAACAGTGCGGGAGGATTACAGTCCCGATGGTGCGGCTTGGGAAAATGTGACCCACGACGACGCCCGAAGCAAGGCTTATCGCTGGGGAGAAGAGGGTATCGCCGGGATTTCTGACCACAAGCAGAAGCTATGTCTGGCTTGGGCTTTTTGGAATGGAAAAGACCCCTTCATCAAAGAAAGACTTTTTGGCTTGACGGGTAATCAGGGAAATCACGGGGAGGATGTGAAGGAAATCTATTACTACCTCGACTCCACCCCCACGCATAGCTACATGAAGATGCTGTATAAGTATCCTCAGACGGAATTTCCCTACAAAAAACTGATCGATGAAAACCGGAAAGCCGGTAAGCTTAAAACTGAATTTGAGCTGATTGATACAGGGATCTTTGACGAGGACCGGTATTTTGACATTTTTATCGAATACGCAAAAAACGATGTGGAAGACCTGGTGGCAGTAGCTACCGTCCACAACCGGGGCCCTGAAGATGCCGAAATCTGGGTGATGCCCACGATTTGGTTTAGAAAAACCTGGTTTACCGGTCATGAACCGTTCATGCCCAACATCACCAAACTTGGGGACCACTCCATAAAGGCCTTTAGCCCAAAGTCCGGAAACTACATTTTCTCTTTTTGCGGCAACCAAGAACTCGCCTTCTGTGACAATGAGACCAACCGGCAGCGTCTTTACAACATTCCCAATGAGAAGAAATTTCCGAAAGACGCCATAAACGATTACCTAATCACGGGAGATTCAGCCTTTTTGAACCCACAAAACAAGGGAACCAAAGCCGCGGCCATTTACAAACTGACTATCCCTGCCGGTGGCCAAAAGCAAGTGAAGATGCGAATGCAGCATCAAATCGAAGAAAATCCCTTGGATTCTTGCGAGCAGACTCTCGACGAAAGGAAAAAAGAAGCGGATGATTTCTACGCATTTATTCAGGATCGAGTGACTGACCCGGAGCACCGGATGATTCAGCGTCAGGCATTTGCAGGCTTGATGTGGTCTAAGCAGTTTTACTACTACGATGTCAATCGCTGGCTGGAAGGAGACCCGGGCCGATATCAGCCCCCTGCCCAGAGAAAGAAGGGGAGAAACAACCATTGGAGGCATCTCCAAAACTATGACATCATCTCCATGCCCGACAAATGGGAATACCCATGGTATGCGGCTTGGGATTTGGCCTTCCACTGTATTCCTATAGCGAGAATTGATCCGGAGTTTGCCAAGAACCAACTCCTGCTTTTGCTTAATGAGTGGTACATGCATCCCAACGGGCAAATCCCAGCTTACGAGTGGAATTTTTCCGATGTCAACCCTCCTGTGCATGCCTATGCCGTACAGCGAGTCTATCAGATTGACAAGAAAATGAATGATGGCAAGGGCGATCAGGAGTTTTTGGAACGCGCCATGCACAAGCTGATGCTGAACTTTACCTGGTGGGTCAACCGAAAGGACAGTGAAGGAAACAACATCTTTGAGGGAGGATTCTTGGGATTGGACAATATTTCGCTCTTTGACCGAAATCACGCCCAATACTATCAGGGCAAACTCGAACAGGCTGACGGCACAAGCTGGATGGCCATGTTTTCGCTTAACATGCTGAGAATTGCCCTGGATCTCTGTGAGTTCAATACAGTCTATCAGTTTAGCGCCACCAAATTCCTCGAGCACTTCCTGTATATCGCAGGGGCCATGAACAACATTTCCTCTGAACACATTTCTCTATGGGATGACGAGGACAACTTCTTCTATGATGTCTTTCACTATCAGGGAAAAGAACCGAAAAAACTCCGGGTACGGTCGATTGTGGGCTTGATTCCGCTCTTTGCCGTGGAACCGATCAGGGAGGACCTTTTTGATAATCTTCCTGAGTTCAAAAAGAGGCTGGACTTCTTCCTCAGCGAAAAGCCCAAGCTAGCCGCACTGGTCTCCAGCTGGATTCAGCCTGGATATGACAAGCGGAGGCTCTTTTCCCTGCTTCGAGGCCACCGGATGAAAAGCGTGCTTTACCGTATGCTGGATTCGGACGAATTTCTCAGCGAGTTTGGAATCCGATCGCTTTCCAAATTCCATGAGAAAAATCCTTACACGATGAAAATCAACGGGGATGTGCTTTCCATTGAATATGCCCCGGGAGAATCCACCACCCGAATGTTTGGGGGGAATTCCAACTGGAGAGGGCCGATCTGGTTTCCGATCAATTACCTGATTATCGAGTCTTTGAAGAAATTCGACTTCTACTACGGAGGTGATTTTTCGATAGAATATCCGACGGGGTCTGGCAACTTCCTGACCATTGATTTGATCGCCAAGGAGCTATCCAATCGATGCATTCGCTTGTTTACTCAGGACAAAAACGGAAACCGCCCGGTGTTTGGCAACAACAAGAAATTCCAGGAAGACCCTCACTTCAAGGATTACATTCTCTTTTATGAGTATTTTCATGGAGAAAGCGGACGAGGCTTGGGTGCATCCCATCAGACAGGTTGGACAGCCTTGGTCGCTGAGATGATCCATAAAATCCATAAACCCAGCAAAGTTCACCATAGTGTCTCCTCTACTCCCCTATTTAGAAGCTAATCGACTGGAAGCAGGCTGTGATGAAGTAGGAAGAGGCTGCTTGGCAGGCCCTGTGGTAGCCGCTTCGGTGATTCTTCCTGCGGATTACTCCAATCCATGGATCAATGACTCCAAGAAGCTCAGCAAATCCAACAGGGAAGAACTAATCGAGGAGATCAAGGATAAATCATTGGCGTGGGCTATCGCTGAGGCAAGCGTGGAGGAAATCGATCAGATCAATATTCTGAATGCCTCTTTTTTGGCCATGAAAAGGGCCGTCCTTCAACTATCGGTTCAGCCAGAGCATTTACTGATCGATGGGAATCGCTGGAGATCTGACTTGAAGCTTCCCTACACCTGTGTCATCAAGGGGGATGGTAAATTTGCATCCATTGCAGCAGCATCCATCTTGGCGAAAGTGTACCGGGATAAGCTGATGGAAGGGCTAGCGGAGGAGTTTCCTAATTTTGCCTGGGAGAGAAATGCAGGATATCCGACTCAAGCTCACCGGGAGGGAATCGAAAAATTCGGTCCCACGATATGGCATCGCAGAAGCTTTCAGCTGCTCAAGAATCAGTTGGATTTGGGGATTTGATTAATATCTGCACCATGACATCAATAAAAAAACCTCCGAAGAATCTCCGGAGGTTTTGGTTTATATAGGGGTGATTGAATTTTCTATTTGATACGTTCAAAGACCAATTTCCCAGATTTGGAAGTGGCGCTGATCGGCAACAGAACCATTTTCTTTGGACTAAACTCCACAATTTTAGCAAGCCGGTCCTCATCTTCATCATGAATGATCAGCATGTTTTCATCCCTGAGTTCGATTTTGGCTTTCTTCTGTACTACCGTCTGATTGACAAAATCAATGTACTTGAGTACATCTTTTTCTTCAAACTGATACACCGTGTTTTCAAGCCTAAACTTGATCCTAGCATCCATATTAGCACGCTGCATCGGAGTAGCATTCTGGTATTCAGGAGAATGGACAATCTTTTCGATCCCATCAAAATACGTCAGTTGCCAAGTCCCTAACAGTTCGCTATACTGAACCTGATTCCAATAGAAGAATATAGGCAGGAGAATAGAGGTGATTAAAGAAAGATTCATGCGGGCTAATCGGCAATAATTTTGCCAAATTTTTCTTAGCTCATTTCTTTCATTTCACCTACCACTTTGGTGAGGGTCTGCTTGGCATCACCGAATAGCATCAGGCAGTTGGGATAGCCAAACAGCTCATTCTCTATCCCTGCATATCCCTTGCCCATACTTCGTTTGGATACAATGACCGTTCTTGCCTTATCTGCATTCAGGATGGGCATGCCATAGATCGGACTTTGAGGATTGGTTCTAGCCGCAGGATTCACCACGTCATTGGCTCCTACTACCAGCACAATGTCCGTATTGGCAAAGTCATCATTGATGGATTCCATTTCGATCAGCTTATCATAGCTGATATTTGCCTCAGCCAAAAGCACGTTCATGTGCCCTGGCATTCGACCTGCGACAGGGTGGATGGCAAAGCGGAAATCGATATTTCGCTTTTCACACTGCTCCATCAATTCACGCATCACATGCTGAGCCTGGGCTACTGCCATGCCGTATCCCGGAACCACAATCACAGAAGAGGCCGAATCAAAGAGCATGGCTGATTCCTCTACTCCAATCTCTTTGATGACAATAGATGGGCCATCTTGAGCTCCGGCAGAGGTGGTCTGACCAAAACCTCCCAAAAGCACATTCATCAGGGAACGGTTCATGGCTTTACACATGATTTGGGTAAGGATAATTCCTGAGGCTCCCACCAATGACCCGGCCACGATAAGCACATTATTGTTTAGGATAAATCCCGTGGCGCATGCTGCCATACCGGAGTAGGAATTGAGCAAAGAAATCACCACAGGCATATCTGCACCACCTATCGGAATTACAATCAACACACCCACCAGCAAAGCAATGGCAACCAAAATGGTGATGTAAATCGGTTCGATTTGGAAAAGGTAGGTCATCACTGCTACCCCAAGGAAAGTCAGAAGAAGCAGGAGATTCAGCAAATGCTGACCACTAAACGTAATTGGCTGTCCTGAAACTTTCCCGTTCAGCTTCAGCCAGGCCACTACAGAACCGGTAAAGGTGACTCCACCAATCAACACCGAAGCGATAATACTTACAGAATTGACCGTATCGATTTCCACTCCCTGAACCTGAGTTTTGAAAAAATGATCGGAAAGTGCAACACCCAAGGAAGCCATTCCACCAAACCCGTTGAAAAGGGCCACCATTTCAGGAATTTGGGTCATTTCTACCTTCTTGGCATAATACAAACCGATAGCCCCACCCACGAGCATGCAGGCAAACATTTCCACGAAGCTCATGATCTCGAGAGTAGTCAAGGTGGCTACAATGGCAATGAGCATACCCACAGCAGAAAGCATATTGCCCCTGCGAGCATCTTTGGTTTTTCCCAAAAACTTGATCCCCAATACGAAAAGAACAGAGGCAATCAGATAGGCGATTTGGACAATATTGCTCATTTCTTCTTAAACATTTTTAGCATTCGATCTGTGACAGCATACCCTCCGACCACGTTAATTGTAGCCAAAATCAAAGCAAACATGCCCAGCCATTTACTTAAAGTGGTAAATCCCATTTCGCTGGTAGCTATCAGTGCCCCGACAATGGTAATTCCGGAAATCGCATTGGATCCGGACATGAGGGGTGTATGCAGCGTTGGCGGTACTTTGGATATCAATTCGAACCCGAGAAAACTGGCCAAAACCAGCACATAAATCAGGATAATCAATGCTTCGGCATTCATGGATTTTCAGATTTAAAGGTTGAGAATGCTTTTAGTGAATGGATGAACCAACTCTCCATCCTTGGTAATCAAAACTCCCTTGGCGATCTCCTCTTCCTGGTCATAAGTAAACCCGGAGGAATTAGCCAAATGAAGTAAAAGTGTACTGATATTGGTGGCGTAGAGCTGACTGGCATTGACAGGAAGCAGAGAAGGAAGGTTGGACTCCCCCACCAATGTCACTCCATGCTTGACCACGGTTTGGTTTTTTTCCGAAAGCTCACAGTTGCCTCCGGACTCCACGGCCATGTCTACAATCACAGAACCGGTCTTCATGGATTTGACCATGTCCTCGGTGACCAAAATCGGAGACTTTTTGCCCATCACGAGAGCAGTGGTAATCACCAGATCAGCATCTTTGATTTTTTCACGGATTAGCTGCTGTTGTTTTTCCAGATATTCTGCAGAGACTTCCTTGGCATAGCCACCTTCCACCTTGACTCCTTCTACACCTTCTACAGTGAGGAATCTGCCCCCCAAAGATTCTACCTGCTCTTTCGTCTCAGGTCTCACATCGGTACATTCCACGATGGCACCGAGTCTTTTGGCAGTGGCAATAGCTTGCAGACCAGCTACACCAGCCCCGAAAATCAGGACTTTAGCAGGAGTGATGGTGCCTGAAGCAGTCATCATGAGAGGGAAAATTTTTCCCAAGTGATTGGCCCCTAACAATACCGCCTTATACCCAGCCAAGTTGGCCTGCGAAGAAAGCGCGTCCATTTTCTGTGCTCTGGAAATCCTGGGAACGGCGTCCATGGAAAAGGATTGAATTTGTTTTTCCTTAAAAGCCTTTACCAAATCCGGGAGCTGATAGGCATAAAGGAAGGAAATGCAGGCAGCCCCTTTGCGCATTTCTGCAACTTCTTCTAGAGTAAAGGCATTGACTTTGAGAAAGACATCTGCTGAAAAAACTTCCTTTTTCGGCACTACCTGAGCGCCAGCAGCTTCAAAATCCGCATCCAAAAAGTAGGAGGACTCCCCTGCACCGGATTCGATGATGACCTTAAATTCCTTTTTGATGAGAAGCTTCACTACATCCGGACTGAGAGCTACCCGCTTCTCAAATTCCTTGGTTTCTTTGAGGACTCCGATTTTCATTTTCGTGAAAGATAATAGGCAATTACAGGCATTGCCCTAGTATACAAGGAACGAAAGTAATTGGATAAGTCCTATTTAACCATCCTGCCTTGAAAAAAAGAGGAGTTAATTACGGAATCGTTGGAGATTCCCCTAGCTAGGAATAGTATGCTTTTTTCCACTTTCCATTGATCAAAAAATGCCTTTAAATTCATTTGAGCTACTGCTTTCCATGGGATTAATTCCTATTTTAATCGCTCCATTGGATCTCATCAAACTATTTTCCTATGAAAAACCCAAAATCAACCCCCTCCTCAGGACGATCCCGGAGAGATTTTATTAAAAATGCGGCCATTGCCTCCTCATTTTTCATCGTTCCAAGGCATGTGCTTGGCGGTGTAGGATTCACTGCACCTTCTGACCAACTCAATCTAGCGGCTATTGGTGCCGGAGGAAAAGGCCGAAGTGATATTTTGAACGCCTCTGTAAATGGAAGAGAACGAGTAGTGGCACTTTGCGACGTGGATTTTTCCGGGTCAGCTAAAGACTCGGTCAAGAGCTTCCCCAATGCCAAGCTTTATGCTGACTACCGAAAAATGCTCGAAGAGCAGAAAGATATTGATGCGGTAACCATCTCCACTCCGGACCATGTCCATGGACCTGCAGCCAAATTCTGCATGGAGCGTGGAAAGCACGTCTATGTACAAAAACCCATGACGCACAATATCCGCGAAGCCAGAATGCTTACCCAAATGGCTCGGGATCAAAAAGTGGTTACCCAAATGGGAAATCAGGGAGCTTCTAATCCCCTGATGGATATGATCCGAGGATGGATGAATGAGGACAAAATCGGAAAAGTATCCAAAGTACAAATCTGGACCAATCGTCCGGTATGGCCTCAAGGCGGCCCATTCCCCAAAGCAGATTCAGGCAGCAAGCCATCCGAACTCGAGTGGGATTTGTGGCTTGGACCGGCTCCTGAAATTCCTTTCACCCCAAATCTCCATCCTTTCAATTGGAGAGGATGGTGGGATTACGGGACAGGCGCCTTGGGTGACGTGGGTTGTCACTTGATGGATATCCCATTCCGAATGCTGGGATTGAACTACCCAACTGATGCGGAATGCTCCGTGGGCTCGGTTTATTCTCAAATGTGGACCGCAGACTACAATCCGGAAGGATGTCCAGCTTCCTCTTTCATCACGCTTCATTATGGCCCGACAGCAAAAAATCCAGTGCCTTTGGAAATGACCTGGATGGATGGAGGAATCAGACCTTCTCATCCGGATATCATTCCTCCGGATCATGACTTAGGTGGAGCCAACTCTGCTAATGGTGTGATGATGATCGGTGAAAAAGGAATCATTACTCATAATATCAATGACAGCTCTCCTTTGATGCCCAAGCTGTATCTCTATGACGGCACCCAGGAATTTGGTCCGGACCGAATCGAAGGCACCGAGCCAGAGTATGGACATCAGCGCAAGTGGGTCGATGCATGCAAGGCTGGATTTGGCTCTGAAGAACACAAGGCCTTGACTTCTTCTTTTGACTATGCCGGACCGATGACCGAGACCGTATTGATGGGCAACTTGGCGATCCGAAGCTATATGCTCCGAAGAAAAAATGCACAGGGTCGAGATGAGTTCTTTGGCAGACGCAAGTTGCTTTGGGACGGGGAAAATATGCGAATCACCAACCTGGAAGAAGCCAATCAATTTGTTGGCAGAACCTACAGAAAAGGGTTTGAAGTTTAGTTCAGTTGGCAGGAAGCGGTAAAGAGTTTGCAGAAGTCGAAAGACCGTTTGCGAAGCATAGCGAATAGATGATTTAAATTAAGTTTTGAAACCGTGAGTGGAAATGCTCACGGTTTTTTTGTGAATTTTAGAGACATTTCCTTACAACTTATTTCTTCATGAAAGCCCTCCTTGTAGAATCATTCCAACAAAAACCAAAGATTTCCCTAGTAGCTGACCCGATAACTCCCGAAAATGGAGTAGTGCTGGAAGTCAAAGCCACCGGAATCTGCCGAAGCGACTGGCATGGTTGGATGGGGCATGACTCGGATATCGTACTGCCCCATGTTCCCGGACATGAGTTTGCCGGTGTAATTCGGGAAGTAGGAAAGGGAGTGGAAAATTGGAAAATCGGCGATCGGGTTACGGTTCCCTTCGTTTGTGCCTGTGGAACATGTCCTACCTGCCATAGCGGAAATCAGCAGATCTGTGATGATCAGTTTCAGCCAGGTTTTACCCATTGGGGATCTTTTGCCGAATATGTGGCTGTTTACCGTGCAGAAACCAACCTGATCCAAATCCCTGATTTAGTGAGTTTCGAAGCGGCTGCAAGTTTGGGTTGCCGTTTTGCTACTTCTTATCGGGGGATCGTCGCTCAGGGAAAAGTAAATGGTGGACAATGGGTAGCTGTTCATGGTTGTGGTGGCGTGGGCCTTTCGGCTATCATGATCTCCTCAGCCTTGGGGGCGCAGGTGATCGCGGTGGATATTTCCGAGGAAAAACTGGCTATGGCCAAAGAAGCCGGGGCCGACATCCTCCTTAATGCAAAAACTGTATCCGATATTCCCGGAGCGATCCTTGAATTAACCCGTGGTGGTGCCCATGTGTCCATGGATGCCTTGGGCAGTAAAATCACTTGCTTCAATTCTGTCTCTTGCCTGAGAAAAAGAGGAAAACATATCCAAGTTGGATTAATGGCCGGAACTGAGGCTAATCCCCAAATCCCCATGCATTTGGTCATTGCCAAGGAACTCGAGCTCCTGGGCAGCCATGGCATGCAAGCCCATGCCTACCCGGAAATGATGCAAATGATCCAATCCGGAAAGCTTTCCCCAGAAAAACTCATCGGAAAGCGAATTCCTTTGGATGAGTCAGTAGAAGCACTGATCAAAATGGACTCCTTCTCTGAAAATGGGATGACTATGATCAATTCTTTTTGACAAAAAATCAAAATACAAATCCTATGAAATCAAGTACACGCTGGTTCGTCCAATCTGTAGCCGGACTTTTGTTAACAGGCACCGGACTTTGTATGACCGTGGATGCAGGCTTTGCAAGGTTTGCGGGCGAAGAATGGTTTTGGTATGGGACGATCTCCCTAATTGTTTTCCAAGCCGGGCTTTGTTTGGTAATCGACGGGGTTCGGTTTCGGAAATAGAGAATTAAGCAAATCTTAAGATGAAAAGCTCAATTTTATGGATAAATCGCTTGAAATTAGAATGAGAAACAGGTTTATCCTTAGTAAACCCTAAAGAAAAACCAGAGTCTAACAGCAAACTAACATACCCAGCCATGTTGAAAAAAATCACGATCGGATTTCTTGCGCTCCTGGTCCTTATCCAGTTTATTCCGGTAGAAAAAAACGAGAGCAACGACACTGAATTTGACATCTCCAAAAGCTACAATATCCCGGATAATGTCGCTACTATTCTCAAAGGCGCCTGCAATGACTGCCATACCAATTTGACTCGATATCCTTGGTATTCCCATATTCAACCAGTCAAATACATGCTTGCAGACCATGTGAATGATGGAAAGAGGCATCTGAACTTTTCCTCGTTTACCAACCTGCCTATTGCCGTTCAGAACCATAAATTTGAGGAGGTGATAGAAATGGTAGAGGAAAAAGAAATGCCACTGGAATCCTACACTTACTTTGGATTACATCCGGAGGCTAATCTGAGCGATGAAGAGAGACAAGTACTCATCGATTGGGCAAAGGAACAAATGGCCTATCTATCCTCCACCTATCCTGCAGATAGTTTGGTCATGAAAAGACGAACTCCTCCAGCCCAATAATTGATTTCCAGCCTCAAGAAATTGAGGCTTTTTCTTTGCCAGAGGAAAAATGAATACCCAAATGAATCTAAGCAGTACTGCCTTATTGTGCTTTACTTTCAAAAACTGATATCTTTTCCTACTTTCCAAAATGAAGAAATTTACTGATTCAGAAGTCAGGTGGGGCATAATTGGAGTTGGAAATGTGTGTGAGGTCAAGTCTGCCCCGGCGATGAATTTGATCCCAAATAGCCGGCTAGTAGCTGTGATGCGCAGAGATGAATCCAAAGTGAAGGATTATGCTGCCCGGCATCAAGTCCCTAAATGGTACACCGATGCTAATGCCCTGATAGCCGACCCGGAAGTCAATGCCATTTATATCGCCACTCCTCCCAATGCCCATTTGGAAATGACCAGACTGGCAGCAGATGCAGGCAAACCAGTCTATGTGGAAAAACCCATGGCTCGAACCCATGCTGAGTGTCTGGAGATGATTGATAGTTGCAAAAAAGCCGAAGTACCGCTTTTTGTCGCCTATTACAGAAGAGCCTTACCTCATTTTGTCAAAATCAAAGAGTTGATTGACAGCGGTGCTATCGGAGATATCCGCTCCGTCCATATCAATATGAAGCAAGTGCTCCGGCCTGAGATCATCACCCATCTGGAAAACAACTGGAGAGTAGACCCTGAAATAGCCGGGGGAGGGTATTTTTTTGATTTGGCTTCCCATCAGCTGGACCTGATGGATTTCTTTTTTGGAAAAATCACCCATGCCTCCGGTTACTCTGCCAATCAGGGAAAAATCTATCCTGCTGAGGATATTGTGGCGGGAAGTTTTGTCTTCGAATCAGGAGTATTGGGCACAGGAAATTGGTGCTTTACTGCCTCCAAGGAAGCGGAAATAGAAGAAACGATCATCTACGGCAGTCAGGGAATGATTCGGTTTGAGACCTTTGGAAAAGGGGAATTTGAGCTATGGCAAAATGGAGAAGGACCGAGCTTGCATCAGTTTGAGCTACCCAAGCATATACAGCAACCTCTAATCCAGACGATTGTCGGAGAATTGTTGGGCGAGGGCTTATCCCCTTCTGATGGAATTTCCGGAGCCAGGGCTAATTGGGTGATGCAGCAATTAGTAACTCCCCGACTTTTTTGATGGATTCATCACTATTCTCTTTCGCATTCATTACTTAAGGGAAGCACTTTGGCTTACCCTTATTTAATTCCTGCTACCCCCCTCCTGATTTTTTTTTTAAAAAATTGAAAAAAAATTATGGATGACATAATGGCCTCTTTTGGCCTTTTTCCGTTTAGTTTTTTGAAAAACAGAGAAAGCCTTTCCTGATTTTTTATTCAGGCTTAAAAATAGTTAATTAATATTTTTATTTAAGTCAGTTAATTTTGCTTTTATTTTTTGAATATAAATAAATTTATCACCAAAACTTAATTTATTTTTTTACGATACACATCTTAAATCATAGCCATATTTTAAAGAAGATTCTAAAAATGGCCTGATTTATGAAATATACTGTGCAACCTAACCAACACAAAACACATCTACCTAAATAGATCAAAAGCCCCAACCGAGGAAACCAAGTATTCACCTTTAACCACTACTACCATGTTATCTAACCTAATATTCGAACGACTGAGAATTCCGGCACTGAGCCTGGTTCTTTTCACCGGATTGCTATTCTCCTCGGAAAAAGCAAAAGCAGAACATTTCGGGGTAAGCTTTCAGGTATTCTACGACGCACTGACCCCCTATGGAGACTGGGTCAAAGATGCCCGATACGGATATATCTGGCTCCCTGCCGTCTATGATGACTTTCACCCTTATGGCACCAACGGACACTGGGTGATGACTGAATTTGGCAATACCTGGGTTTCAGACTACGATTGGGGATGGGCCCCATTCCACTATGGAAGATGGTACTTTGATGACTACTACCAGTCTTGGGCATGGATCCCCGGCTACGAATGGGCTCCTGCCTGGGTCAGCTGGAGATCAGGAGGAGGCTACTACGGATGGGCACCTCTCGGACCAGGTGTATCCATCAACGTCCGGATCAACATCCCAACCAGACACTGGGTATTTATCCCTTCGGCCAGAATCTATCACAGAAATGTGTACGGCTATTATGCCCCTTTTGCCTACCATAGAACCAAGGTGAAGATCATTAACCGTACAACTGTCATCAACAATACCGTAGTCTACAACAACTACAATGTCTATGCAGGCCCTTCCCGAAGAGAGGTAGAGCGGATTACGAGACAGACAGTTCCTGTCTATCAAATCCGATCTTCAGACAATCCCGGAAGATCGACTTTGGCCAGGAATGAAGTCCGAGTTTACAGACCCGACATCGACTCCTCCAGAGGCAGAAGTGTGGATGCAAGACCTTCCCGAGTGACAGAATCCAACCAAGCAAGGACTTCCCGTTCCAGCAGATCAGTGAATTCATCTGCCAATCAACCGAGCCGAGTGGATAACTCAAGAAGTGCCAGCTCCGGAAGAACTGCCAGTCCATCAGCGAGACCGAGTGAGGGAAGATTTGAAGTGAAGCCGGCACCCAGTGAGACCAGATCTCGGGAAGCTGTCAACTCCCGATCTTCTCAGCCAAGCCGAACTGAATCTGTAAGGACCCAACCTGCTCCCTCAAGAGAAAGTCAGGTGAGAACCCAGCCTTCTCCTTCAAGGGAAAATCAGGTGAGACCCCAATCCGGAAGATCTTCACAGGTAAGAACCCAACCTCAGCCGTCCTCAAGGGAAAGCGTTCAGCAGAGAGGGACTTCTCCAAGTCGAACTCCGGAAGTAAAGTCCAGCAGGCAGCCCAACCAAAGCCAAGTGAGAACAGCTCCTTCACGAAGCTCCGACTCCAGAGTGGCTCAGCCTAGCCGCACCCAAAGCAAGCCTGAGGTAAGAGCTACTCCTCCTGCCAGAAAAGCACCCGAAGTAAGCAGTAGAAGCCAAAGCTCAGGAAGCAGCAGAGGAAATAGCAGGGAAAGAAACAATTAAGCCCTTTTGATTACTAAACCAACTCAGCCCAATCGGAAAAACCGGTTGGGCTATTTTCATTTCCCCCAAAAAGTGAAGATATCCCGGCATCCCTATTTGCTTACTGACTAAATCGGTATATTGAGCTAACGTTGTGGTTCACCACGATTTCCAATTGGCTTAAACACTTATGAAAAGAAATACCCTGCTTTTACTGATCCTCCTTTTCTCTTTCTCTACTGGATTTTTAATTGCCCAAAACAGCAAAAACCGGGTTGTACCCGGGAAAATGTACAATTCAGGGGAAGAAGTCTACTCTCCAAAGTATGGATTCACAGCGACTATTCCCGCTGGCTGGGTGGGAGTCCTTCCCCGGGAGACAGAGGTCTTTTTACTGAACTCGACCTCGGGCTCATTCGGAGAGATTTTCATTTTTGGCAGAGAAAAAACTGACCTGAACAGTCTGGCGGAATCCTGGAAACAGGGAGTCAAGATCAACGAATCCGTTGAGTTGAAAAGCCCAGAACCCACTCTGGAAGGGGATATACTTTATGGAAAAGCATTGGCAGAGGGCAATTTCATCAAAAGCGATTATCAGGCCTTTGCAGCGGTACGGTGTGGCGTGTATTGCATCACGCTTTTGGTGGTTTCTACTGCTCAAAATGCTGATGAAGCTGCTGCCACTGCATTGGATCTCCTTCGGAATGCTGAGTTTTCCGAGACTCTGGAAGTAGACCCTTACGAAGGTTTTGATTGGAAGGAATTCCTTTCAGGCAAGCTGCTGATTACCTATGAGGGTTTTGTTGGAGGAAAAAAGGAAAGCAAAATCAACCTGTGTGAAAATGGAACCTTCCAAGCCAAAGTGGTTCAAAAAGGCTTTTTGGACGAATCCAACCCTGATTTCAGAGGAACCCTTAAAGGAACTTGGACAGTGGATGGAGCCGGAGCAGATGCTGTTTTGACATTCAACATTGATAAAAAAGAATTGGGAACGCTACAGATAAAAGTGAACTGGCAAGACGAGGAACTCTACCTCAACGGAACCCGATTCTATGCCAGCCAATCCGAAAAGTGTGATTAAACACATTTGAGAAAAGATGGTCAACTTACCACGGAGGCTGTCTCATAAATCGTTTCGTTGTCAGCCTGAGCGGAGTCGAAGGCCGTTTCCAGCTCTCTGGACGACATTTCGACTTCGCTCAATGTGACAAACTTTAATTTTGAGACAACCTCTTTTTCTTTCCTCCCCCACATCCCCAAGTTTTTCAGGATTTGTCTATCTTAGGTTCCAATCCAACCCAACCTTTTATGAAAAAAATTCTGTTAGGCCTATTTCTCGGCCTCAGCGTTTCCGCCTTCTCCCAAACCTTCGACAAATCCTTACCCATCAAATACCGAAATATCGGCCCTTACCGGGGAGGCCGCTCGGTCACTGCCACCGGGGTAGTCAATGATCCCTTGACCTACTACTTCGGCACAACCGGAGGAGGACTCTGGAAAACAAGCGATGCCGGACAGCATTGGGAGAATATCTCGGATGGATTTTTTACCACAGGTTCGGTGGGTGCAGTGGCCGTTGCCGAAAGCAATCCAAATATCCTCTATGTCGGAATGGGTGAGCATGCTCCTCGGGGCGTCATGACCTCCTACGGGGATGGAGTTTTTAAATCCACCGATGCCGGCAAGACCTGGAAAAAACTCGGTTTGGAGAAAACTCAGCACATCTCCCGAATCCAAATTCACCCAACTAACCCCGACATTGTCTATTTGGCTGCCCAAGGAGCTTTGTATGCACCCAATGAGGATCGAGGCGTTTACAAATCCACAGACGGAGGCGAGACTTGGGAAAAAGTACTTTTTGTGGACAATATGACCGGAGCTGTGGAGCTTTCCATGGACATGAATTTCCCTGAAATCCTCTACGCTGCCATGTGGGAGCATCAGCGTTTCCCTTGGCAGGTGAAATCAGGAGGACCGGGTTCGGGCATGTACAAATCCACCGATTCAGGCAAGACCTGGAAGAAAATCGAAACAGGATTGCCTAAGGAAAAAGGCAAAATGGCCATCTCCGTTTCCCGAGCCAATTCCAATAAAGTCTATGCCCTGATCGAAAGCGACACCTACAAAGACTTGGGCGGTTTGTTTGTTTCCAATGACGCAGGCGAAAGCTGGACTTTGGTCAATAAGGACAACCGACTGACTCAGCGGGCTTGGTATTACATCGAAGTCTTTGCCGATCCGAATGATGAAAATACGGTTTGGGTGCAAAGTGCGCCGATGCTAAAGTCTTTTGATGGAGGAAGAAGCTTTGAGTCTGTGGATGGTGCGCATGGGGATTATCACGATCTCTGGATCAATCCGAAGAACTCCAAAAACATGATTTTGGCAGATGATGGCGGCGGCTCTATCACTTTCAACGGCGGGGAAACCTGGTCAACCCAGAACAACATGCCGACAGCACAATTTTACCGAATCAATACCGACAATCAGTTTCCCTACCGCATTTACGCAGGGCAGCAAGACAATACTTCCCTGGTGATTTCCAGCATAGCTCTGGGTCGGGGTGGAATTGGTGAAGAGCATTGGAATTACTCCGCAGGCGGAGAATCTGCCTTCTTGGCCTTCGATCCGGATGATCCCAGGTATGTGTTGGGTGGAAGCTATCAAGGCACCATTGAGGTCTTGGATATGCAGACTCAGGGCTCGACCAATATCATGGCTGCCCCGATTCAGTACTTGGGCATGGACGCAAAGGACATGAAATATCGGTTCAACTGGAATGCACCGATCATATGGTCTCAGCACGAGCCAAATACTTTTTACCATGGTGCTCAAGTTTTGCTGAAGACTCAGGATTGGGGAAAAACCTGGACGGAAGTCTCCCCTGATCTGACCAGAAATGAGAAGGAAAAGCAAGGGACGCCCGGTGTGCCATATACCAATGAAGCCGTAGGCGCTGAAAACTATGGCACCTTGGCCTATGTGATCGAAAGCCCACACGAGGCAGGAGTCCTCTGGACCGGAAGCGATGACGGTTTGGTGCATATTACTCGGGACAATGGAAAAACCTGGACCAATGTCACCCCAAAAGGCTTGCAGGAATGCCTGATCAATGCCATTGACGTTTCACCTCACGATCCGGCTACGGCCTTTATTGCCACCACCCGCTATAAGTTCAACGACTACACCCCTTCGATTTACAAGACCACAGACTACGGAAAGACCTGGACCAATATCTCCAAGGGAATTCCTTACGGAGCCTTTACCCGAGTCGTGCGTGAGGATTCTGAGAGAAAAGGATTGCTCTACGCAGGTACCGAACAGGGAATGTACATTTCCTACGATGCCGGGGCCAACTGGAAGTCCTTCCAACTCAACCTTCCAGTCACTCCAATCACCGATCTGAAAGTGGCTCACAATGATCTGATTGTGGCAACTTCCGGACGATCCTTTTGGATTCTGGACGAACTGAATGTGGTGCGAGAAGTAAAAGAAAAAGTGGACCAGGTCACGCTTTACACCCCGGAAGACGCCCTCTTAGGCAACTGGTATTCTTCTATGAACGGAGGAAATCTGGATGGCTTTACCGGCACTCATCCGCTTCAGGGACTGAATCCGGCCAATGGCATGGTGATCCACTATTCTCTTCCAGAGTCTTTCAATGACTCTACGGAAGTGATTTTGGAAGTACTGGATGCGCAAGGGAATCTGGTCAGAAAGCTGAGTTCCAAACGAAACCCCGAAGCCAAATCCTGGGCTGGCGGACCGCCAATGGAACCTACCCTTTCCAAAAGAAAAGGCCTAAATCGATTTGTGTATGATCTTCGCTACCCTACCCTGCCAGGAATCGAAAATGTGTACATCGAATCCAGCTACCGGGGTCATAAGGCCATTCCGGGAACCTATACCCTTCGCCTGACTGCCGACGGCAAAACCTCTGAAGCCAAAGCCGAAATCAAAGACATCCCGGCTTACAACCTGACTCAAGCGGACTACCAAGCTTATCACGCTTGGATGAGCCAACTCGAGGCAGAGGTAACCACCATGCACACGATGATCAATACGACCAAGGACTACCAGGACCAACTCGCCGACTTGCTGAAAAAACTGGAAGGAAAAAGCGAGTACGCTGACCTGAAATCAAAAGGGGAAACTCTCCTGAAGGCACTCCAAGCTTGGGACGAGAATATGATCCAACGAAGATCAACCGCCTACGACGACGTGGAAAACTTCCCGAATAAGTTCACGGCCAACTTTATGTTTATGATGAACCATGGAGAAAGCAGCATCCCCAAGGTCAATGCTGGCACCAAAGCGGAATACACCCGATTGATGGAAGAATGGAAACCGCTAAAAGCCGAAGGCGATCGCCTGATCCAAACCGCCATTCCGGCCTTTAATAAACTGGCGAGTGAGAAGGGTGTGGGGGTGTTGTTTGTGGTGACTCGTCCTAAAAATAGTTTACAGGTTATTGTTTAAATCCTGATACTGATTGACTATTTCTGTTAGTCCTTTTATTG